>DASRDE010000221.1:0-8411 GCA_035652755.1 Vulcanimicrobiaceae bacterium
CGTTGCGCCAGTGTGCGCCGTCGTCTGACGTTTTCCAGATCAGGCCGTCGTCGGTTCCGGCCCAAATCAAACTCGCGCGCACCGGCGACGGCGCGATCGCGTAAACGACAGCACGGCGGCTCAGGCCGGTGTTGTCCGCAACGGTCGCGGGATCGAGATTCGGCGGTACGTAGGTCGACGGGCGCGTCAGATCGGGACTGATGATATGCCAGCTCGCGCCGCCGTCGGAGCTGCGAAAAATCTGCTGGCGTCCGTAGTAGAGCGCGTGCGGGTCTGCGCCGGAGAACACCATGGGCAGGGTCCACACGGCACGCCACACGCGATCCGGATACGACAAGGTCGGATCCGTAGATTGCTCCCAACCCGTTTCGGGCGTCTCTTTGCTCGGCCCGCCGCTTCCGAACACCAAACCGGGATGCAGCGGATCGGGCGCGATGTATCCGCTCTCGCCGCCGACGTCGATCGGGCGCCAATCGCGGTAGCCGATGCCGGTATGGATCGTTCGGCTCGCCACCATCACCGAACCGGAGTCTTGCTGCGCGCCGTATACCCAATACGGGAAGCGGTTGTCGACCGCGACGTGATAAAGCTGCGCGGTCGGCTGGTTGTACCACGAACTCCAGGTTTTCGCGCGGTCGGTGCTGATTTGCACGCCTTGATCCGTGCCCAGGATCATCCGGTCCGAGTCGGTGGGATCGATCCACAACACGTGGTTGTCATCGCCGCCCGGCGCGCCTTTAATCGCTTCGAACGTTTTTCCGGCATTGGTCGATCGATACGTCGACGTGTTGTTCACGTAGACCACGTCGGCGTTCTTCGGGTCGGCGGTGATGCCGCCGAAATACCAGCCGCGCGTCCAGATCCGCTGATCCGAATCGGTCAGCGCCCACGACGCGCCGCCGTCGTCGGAGCGGTAGACGCCGCCGGTCTTAAAATTGTTCGTGTCGACGACCGCGTAGATACGCTGCGGATTCGCGGCCGGAATGCTCAGCCCGATGTGTCCGACGATCCCCGATGGGAAACCGTGTCCGGCGATCTGCGTCCACGTCTTTCCGCCGTCGGCCGTTTTGTAGAGGCCGCCCCCCGGACCGTTGCTGGGCGGATAGGTGTTCCACGGCGGGCGCCGCGTCTGCCAAAGCGACGCGAAGATCACGTTCGAATCGGACGGATCCATCACCATATCGATCGCGCCGGTGTTCACATCTTTGTACAAGACTTTGTTCCACGTCGTCCCGCCGTCGGTGGTTTTAAAGACGCCCCGTTGCGCGTTGGGACCGTACTGATGCCCGAGCGCCGCCACGTACGCAACGTTGGGATCCTTCGGATCGACCAGGATCTTGCCGATCTGCCGCGTGTCTTCCAAGCCGATGTGCGACCACGTTTTCCCGCCGTCGGTCGACTTGTACATCCCGTCGCCTTGCTGGATGTCCGAGCGCATGTCGGCTTCGCCCGATCCCGCGTAGATGACGCGCGGATCGCTCGGCGCAACGGCGATCGCTCCGATCGACGCGACGCGTTCGCCGTCGAAGATCGGCGACCACGTGCGTCCGGCGTTCTCGGTTTTCCAGATGCCGCCGCCTACCGCTCCGAAAAAGAAGGTGTTCGGATCGCCGGGAATGCCGGCGACGGTGATGGCGCGGCCGCCGCGAAATGGACCGATCAGTCGCCAATGCATGCCGGCAAGCAGCGATGAGTCGAAGGTTTGGGCTTGCGCGGGGATCGCTCCTGAGAGCAGCGGAGCCGCGAACGACAAAGAGAGCGCCATGGCGTAAAAGCGTCGCATGGCGCAGGCTTTCACTCAGCCAGCAGTACTACCTTGCTGTTGGGGTGCTCCGCGAGCTCGTATGCTTCGTTTGCGTGCTCGAGCGTGCGCTGGTCGCTGATTCGCTGCGGCGTCATGAATCCCGATTCGAACGCGGCGGTCATTTCCGCGAGCATCTGCGCGCACTGCGCGGCCGACAAGTTGGCAGTGTTGACGCCGATCAGCGAATGATCTTCGCGATAGAGCCGCTTGAGATCGAAGGTGACTTCGCGCCCGCCCGCAGCCGAGATGATGGCCATTCTGCCGCCGCGCCGCAGGCATGCATCGAGATCGTGGAAGATCGATGCGCCCACGGTGTTGAGCGCGACGTCGCAGCCTTCACCGCCGGTCGCCTCGCGCACGACTTGGGCGACGTCGCCGCGGTCGGACCGCGCTATCGCCGCGACGGCAGACCGATCGAGCAGGTCGATCTCGGTGTCGTCTTTGACGAGCGCGACGGCCTTGGCACCCGCGTACCGCGCGATCTGCACGGCCGCGTATCCTACGGCTCCGGCCGCGCCGGAAACGAGCACCCACGAACCGCGCGTGAGTTGCGAACGCTGCACGAGAGCATGCCACGCCGTCACGAACGGGACGCCGGCAGATGCCGCTTCATCCGCGGAAAGCGACGCGGGGCGCAGCGCGACGGCATCCCGGTCGATGGCGAGAAATTGCGCGTGCGTTCCGTCTTTCGTATAGCCCAGTTCGCCTCCGCCGCATCCCCACACGTCGCGGCCGAGCAGATGAGGCGGACCTTCGACGACGCGACCGGCAAAATCGCGCCCGACGATGCGCGGAAGCACCGTGTGATCGAAGCCGCCGCGGATGTTGATGACGTCGCTTGGGTTGACGCCTGCGGCCTGAACCTCGACCAAAACCTCATCGCCGGAAGGCACGGGTTTGGGAACGTCGATTGCGCGGACGGATCCCGGTGAGTTGGTAAAGCGTTCCAGCCGGACGGCGAGCATCTACCAGCCGCCGCCGCCGCCGGCGTCACCGCCGCCGAATCCGCCTCCGCCGAAGTCTCCCCCGCCGAAACCGCCGCCGCCCCAGTCGCCGCCTCCGCCGCCGGAAACGTCAGCCTGTCCGGGGTCGGCTTGCCAGCCGCCCGCGTCGGCCGGAGGTCCCGCGCCCGGGTCGATGCCGCCGTACTGGCCGCCCAACCCGCCCCCGCCTCCGCGGAAGAGCTCGTTGCCCAGCCATGCTCCGCCCAGACCTCCGAGCAGGCCGCTGAAGAAGCTGCCGCCGCCACCGCCGTACCCATAGCCGCCGCCGTAACCCGGTCCGTACCCGGGTCCGCCCGGGCCGGGCCCGGGGCCTGGGCCAGGGCCGTAATACCGCGGGCCGCTAGCCGCGCGCATGAGCGAACGGATGACGAAGAACGCGACGAGCGCCATGATGATGATCCAGAACATACTGATATGTACTGCGCTTCCCGTCGCGGGTTGCGCGTACGTGCGCGAATTGGCGCGCGATCCGCCCAGCGTTCCTGCGTGCGAGCGGTAGACGTTCAGCGCCATATCGACGGCGGTAGCGATGCCGCCGCCAAAGTCGCCCGCGCGGAACTGCGCCTCCATCGCCCGCGCAATCGACGTCGAGGTCTGCGCGTTCCACCATCCCGCGGATACCGCAGCCCGGTCGGGAACGACGTAGTCTTTCCGATCGCCCTTGTCGACGAAGATCAGCACGCCGTTGACCTGCTGCTGCGCGAACGCATTTTCCGCAGCGGCGCGGACGTCGCCGCCCGGAACCGAGTCGACCGTCTGCACGACGATCTCTTTGCCGGTCTGCGCGTTGAAGTTCGAGATGCGCGAGTTCAGGTTGTCTATCGTGCCTTGCGAGAACATGCCCGCCGTGTCGTGCACGAAATCTTTGGCTAATGCGGGCGCCCAAAGCACAGCCAGCGCGGCAATGAGTGCGAACGTGGTTTTCATCGAATCGCTCCTATAGCGATGAGTGCGCCGCCCACGATGCTGAACGCGAAGAGGACGATGAAGGCCCAAACTCCGGCCCGAAGCCAGAAATCGCGCCGCTTCCGCGCAGCCTGCGTACGGTGTTTCACGAGGATTGTGCCGCCCTTTCCGATGCGGGAGCCCACAGACGTTCCAGGTTGTAGAATGCGCGCTGTTCGGGCGTGAAGACGTGCACGACGAGGTTGCCGAGATCGATCAGGATCCAGTTGCCGTCGGCGTATCCCTCGATGCGCGATACCCGCAGGCCGGCCTCGCGGACCCGCTCGGCGATGGCATCGGCGATCGAACGCGTTTGGATCTTCGAGCGGCCGCTCACGATCGCGAACTTGTCTGCGATGATCGTCCGGCCGGCGACGTCGATTTCAACGAAGTCTTCCGCTTTTTTGTCGAGCGCTGCAGCGCGCACCAGGTCAAGAACGTCCGCCAGTGGATACCTCCCAAGTCTTCATCGCAGCCGCCGTTTGCGGTGCGACGGGCAGTTGCCTCGCCGATAGATACCGCAGGGACGAGGCAATCGTTGCATGCATGGCGCCGGCCAGGTCGCGCCGCGCCAGTTCTTCCAAGGCCTCACGCTCCGGATACCCGCGCCCCGGTTCGAGGGCATCGGCCAAGTACACGACGCAGTCGAGCGGCGACATGCGCTCGGCGCCGAGCGTGTGCTTGCCGATCGCCGACAGCACCTCGGCGTCGTTCACGCCGAAGAGTTCTCGCGCCAGGGACGCCGAGAGCGGCGCATGCAGAACGACCGGGTGATCGCGCGAAAAGTCGTCGATCGGAATCGCGCGGCGTTCGCACTCGCTGATGAGCCGCGCCGCCGGATAGAGCCGCGCGAGATCGTGCAGCATGCCCGCCAGGCGTGCCTTGGCTGGATCGGCGCCGTGCCGGCGTGCGAGGTTTTCAGCCATGCGCGCGACGCGCACGCAGTGCTCGTACCGGTGCTGCTGTCCGAGGTGGTCGCGAACCTTTCGCGCGAGCTGAATAAACGTCAACCGTTCAGAGCGCTGCGCAGCGCGCGAATGCGGTTCTTATAAATCTCGCTTTTCAAGTTTCCCGCCCACATCACGAGCGCGTTCTCGTTGTTGTCGCTGTAGTATCCCTTGCGCGTCGAGACCGTAGTGAATCCGTACTTGCGGTAGAGCGCCTGCGCGACGACGTTCGTTTCCCGGACTTCGAGCGTCATCCAAGATGCGCCGCGCTCCATCGCCTGTTCGAGCAGATACAGCAGCAGCGTCTCGCCGAACTTGCGCCCGCGCGCCTCGGGCGCCACGGCTATCGTCGTTATGTGCGAATCTTCCAGGATCACCCAGATGCCGCCGTACGCGACGACCCGATCGCCGGCGCGCCCGACGTAGTAGTGCGCCAATTTGTTCTCGTGCAGCTCCTGGTAAAAGGCGTTCGACGGCCACGTCGTCGCAAACGACTGCTGCTCGATGCGCAGCACGTCTTTCACGTCCGCGTCGCTCATGGGAGCGATCTGCAAAACGTTCGCCGCTCCCGGCCTCGGCTCGAGCTTCACGCGCCGCGTGTGCCGGGCAGGTTGGGAATTTTCGCGGCCGGGAGCTCGCCGTAGTCGGCCCGGATCTCGTGAAAGGTGCGCGCGGGCTCGCGCTCGCCGGCGAGCGCCGCGACGGCGACTGCGGCTGGGGATGAGACGCGGGCGACGGGTTCCACGCTCCAACCGCGTTCGGCAAGCGCCGCAAGCACGTCCTGTGTATCGCCCGCAGCGCGCACGAGCCCGTCCGGCGGCGCCCCGAGCTCGGCGACCACGTCGCGAACGTATCCCGAATGGCGGCTTTCGCGGCGCCCGTCGCGATAGCGCACCGAGACGACCCCGGTCCGGCCGCGTACGACCGACAGCATCGGCAGCGGAGAAGGTTCGATGCCGTATTCGAGGGCGTCGAACGAACCGACGCCCGCGAGCGGCAGTTTCCAGCCTTGCGCGAGCGATTTGGCGTAGCTGATGGCGATTCGGACGCCGGTGAAACTTCCCGGACCGGTACCGACGCCGAGCCGATCGATCTCGTCGGGCGCTATGCCGGCCTTCTCGAGCACCGCCGACACGGCAGCCAGACCTTCTTCCAGCGCACGAGACGCCGGAACCTCGACTGCGGCCAGCACCGTTTTCGATTGAAGCGCGGCGGTCGAGAAGGCGCCCAAGCCGCCGTCCAGTCCTAGGACGATCAACGCGAGATCCGCACGCGGCGCGGTTCGCCGCCCTTGCCCTGGATATCGATCTCGTAGCGGATGGGCGGGAGCAGCCCGGGCGCGTTGCGCCACCACTCGACGAGCACGATCGAGCGCCCGTCGAATGCGTCTTCCAAACCGAGCTCGGTCAACTCGCGCGGATCCTCGATGCGATAAAGGTCGAGATGGTCGATCGGCGGATCGCCGTCGTAGCGGTGCCAAAACGTGAACGTGGGGCTGCTTGCCGGATCGGCGCCGAGCAGTGCCGCCGCGACGGCTTTCACGAACGTGGTCTTTCCCGCGCCGAGCGGTCCCGATAGGCCGACGGCGTCGCCGGCCCGTAACGTCGCGGCAAATTCGGCGGCAAACGCACGCAACTCGTCCTCGTTATAAAATGTTCGATCCATGCAAACGGCGAAATATCGGTCCTGTGAATAAAGGTCAGCCGCACGATTTCTTGCGATAGGTGCGCCGCTCCTGACGAACCACATCCGCGAGATCGTAGAGCAGGCTGAAGCTTACCTGGAGGAGCTTCGGGCCGCAACTGCAGCCGCCGGCGAACGGCTGCGGGCGGGCTTGCTGCGTCTTCGGCCGCAAGCGCCCGATGTGCCTCCGCCTTCGCCCGGCCTTGGGGATCCGATCTTCGGGACGCGCGAAATCGATCTGCCGACCGAGGTCATTCCCGGCCCCGGCTCACCCGGACTCGTAAGTTTTGAAGAAGACGAAAATAACGCGTGAATAACGATATTATCACTCAGATTAACGTCGAAGACGAAATGCGGGAGAGCTATCTCTCGTACGCGATGTCGGTCATCGCCTCGCGCGCGCTTCCCGACGTGCGCGACGGTTTGAAGCCGGTGCAGCGGCGCATCCTCTACGCCATGCGCGAGATGGGCATGGACCCCGGCAAACAGCACCGCAAATGCGCCGGTATCATCGGCGAGGTGCTCAAGTCGTACCATCCGCACGGCGACTCGTCCGTGTACGACGCGCTCGTCCGCATGGCGCAGGATTTCACGCTGCGTTATCCCCTCGTCGACGGGCACGGCAACTTCGGGTCGATCGATCCCGATCCGCCGGCGGCGTACCGTTACACCGAAGCGCGTCTGGCACGCGCCTCGCTCGAAGTGCTCAGCGACATCGACAAAGAGACCGTCGCTTTTATTGCAAACTTCGACAATCAGGGCACGGAGCCGAGCGTCCTCCCGGGCAAACTGCCGCAGCTGCTGCTCAACGGATCGAGCGGCATCGCCGTCGGCATGGCGACGAACATTCCGCCCCACAATCTCAACGAGATCGCCGACGCCGTGGCGGCGCTAATCGACGATCCGGAAACCACCGACGACGCGCTCGCGGAGATAGTCACCGGACCGGATTTTCCGACCGGCGGCATCATCATGGGCCACGAAGCGATCAAAGAAGCGTACCGCACCGGGCGCGGCTCGATCACGATTCGCGGCAAGGCCGAGATCGTCGAGGAAGGCCACAAGCACAAGATCGTCATCACCGAGATTCCGTACCAAGTGTACAAGAACCGGATCGTGGAGGCGATTGCCGAGGCGCACTCGGAGAAGCGGATTCAGGGCATCGCGCGCCTGGACGACGAGACCAACCGCAAAGGGATGCGCGTCGTCGTCGAGCTGCAGAGATCGGCGACGCCCAAAGTCGTGCTCAATCAGCTGTACAAACATACGCCGCTGCAGTCGACGTTCGGTTTCAATATGCTCGCGCTGGTTCCGGTGGGCGAGCCGCGGGCCGACGGCACGGCCGCAATCGAACCGCAGGTGCTCTCGCTCAAGCAGCTGCTCGAACACTATATCGCGCATCGCAAAGACGTCGTCGTCAAGCGCACGCAGTACGAGCTGCGCAAGGCCGAAGAGCGCGCGCATATCCTGGAAGGCTACCGGATCGCGCTCGACAACATCGACGAGGTCATCGAGATCATCCGCGCCAGCCAGACGACCGACGAAGCCAAGCAGCGCCTGACCGCGCGCTTCAAACTCTCGGAGATTCAGGCCAACACGATCGTCGACATGCGCCTGCGCACGCTGACCGGGCTCGAGCGCCAAAAGATCGAGGACGAGTACGCGGAGATGATCAAACTGATCGCGGAACTGCAGGATATCTTGAAGAGTCCGCGGCGCATCGCCGGCATCGTCAGGAGCGAAGTGCTCGACGTCAAGAAGAAGTTCGGCGACGAACGGCGCACGACGATCGTTCCCGCGGAAGACGAATTTTCGGCCGAAGCGCTCATTCCGAACATCGACGTGGTCGTCACGTCCACCGTCGGCGGCTACATCAAGCGCGTCTCGGTCGATACGTTCAAGACGCAAAATCGCGGCGGGCGCGGCGTCATCGGCATCGCGAACCTCAAGCGCGAAGACGTCGTACGGAACTTCTTCATCACCAAGACGCACGACCACGTACTCTTCTTCACGAACAAAGGCCGTGCG
>DASRDE010000222.1:0-6839 GCA_035652755.1 Vulcanimicrobiaceae bacterium
CGTGCCGAACGCCAGCGCGATCGCGAGGGCGTCGCTGACGTCGTTCGGTTCGGGACGGCGGCGCAGGCCCAGCAACTGGGTGACCATGCGGTTGAGCTGCTCCTTGCGCGCGGCTCCGCTGCCGATGAGCGCGCGCTTGACGACAGTATGAGCGAGCGTGTGCACCGCGATCCCGTTCTGCGCACCGGCGAGCGCGAGCACGCCGCGCGCGTGCCCCATGAGAATCGCCGTCTTGGGGTTCTTGTAGGTCGAGTAGAGCTCTTCGATGACCATGACGCTGGGACGCGTGCTGCTCACGACGGCCGTGATCCCCGCGTGGAGATCGCACAGCCGCCGCTCCAGCGTCGCTCCCGCACGCGGAGCGATGACTCCGGCTTCGATCAAGTGCGCCCCGTTCTTGCCATAGTCGATGACGCCGTAGCCCGTCGTCATCAGGCCCGGATCGACGCCGAGGATGCGTTGCACTACTGTTGCTGCTGCGGCGCCGCGCTGGGACTGTTGTAGTAGATGTTCACGGCTTCGCCCGGCCGCAGCGAGGTGCCGGCTTCCGGTTCGGTGCGCACCACGTTGCCGTCGGCTCCCTGATCGGTCGGTACGAGGTTGCCGATCTGATAGCCGTTGTTCACGAGCAGCTTCTTCGCGGCGTCCAGCGAGAGCCCATCCGTATCGGGAACCTCGCCCGGCACCGAAAGCCACACGCGCACGCTGCTGCCCTTCTCCGCTTGCGAGCCGGCCGCCGGCGTCTCGTCGATGATCGTGCCGTTGTCGGACGAGCTGAGTTTGACGGCGTACTGCACGTCGACTTTAAAACCGGCGGTCTGCAGCTGGTCTTGCGCGGTGACGAGATCCGCGTTGAGGACGTTGGGAACGGCAGCTTCGCCGGCGCCCGTGCTGACCACCACGTTCACGGTGATCGAGCGATCGGTCGGAATCGATGTCCCTGCGTTCACGTCCTGCGACTCGATGACGTTGGCCGGCACGTTCGTGCTGGGCACCTTCTGACTGACGTTGATCGAAAAGCCGCTGCTCGCCGCCAGGGCGTTTGCTTTTTCCAGCGTGAGGCCGACGAGCGTGGGCATCTTTATCGGCGCAGGCCCGTTGGAAACGACCAGGGTTACCGTCGATCCCTCGCGCACCGTCGAACCGGACGCCGGCGTTTGACTGATGACGTGATCCTTCGGCGAGGGATCGAACTTGCGCACGACCTTTACCCGGAACTTTTCGATCCCCAGATCTTTCTGCGCGTCCTCGACGGTATATCCGGTAAAATCCTTGAGCCCGACGCTGGGCATGCCGCTGCTGACGTCCAGAAGAATCGTCTCGCCTTTTGCAACCTGCGCGCCGGCAGCGGGCTCCTGACGTACCACGTGATTGGCAGGCACGCTCGTGCTGGGGCCGCGCGTGAGCTTGTAATTGAGCCCGGCATTCACGATCGCTTGCTGCGCCTGCACGTCGGTCATCCCCGTATAATCCGCGACGACGACGCGCGCGGACATTCCCAGCGGCCTGGTGGCAAAATAACCCGCCGCGGCCGCAATAATCGCCGCGACGATGAGCAGGACGAAGATCGGACCCATCGAGCGCGCACGCGGCGACTCTTCCGTTTCCACCGCCGCGAGCGTTCGCGTGTCGGGCATCTGCGATGGGCGGGCCGGCGGCACCACCGCACTCATGCGCTGCGTTACCGAATCGTCGCCTTGTTCGTAGGCGGCGACACTGGGCCGCTCGCGCGCTTCGCGAAGCGCGGATGCGACTTCGCTTGCCGATCCGAAGCGGTGCGCGGGCTGCTTTTGCAGCAGGCGGTTGACGATCGCCGCCAGCGCGGGACTCACGCCGGTCTGGGCGGGATCGATCAGCGGCACGGGATCGGAGACGTGCTTGAGCGCGACGGTGACGGGCGATTCGCCGGTGTACGGCAGCTTGCCGGTCAGCATTTGATAGAGCAGCACGCCGACACTGTAGAGATCGGACGGCTCGCCCAGCGGCAGATCCTGCGCCTGTTCGGGCGAAAGATAGTAGACGCTTCCCATGATGAGACCGGGCCGCGTCATGGCCATTGTCTGCTGCGACATCGCGCGCGCGATGCCGAAATCGGAGAGCTTGACCACGTCGTCTTTGGTGATCAGGATGTTCGCGGGCTTAACGTCACGGTGCAGCAGCCCCTGCCGGTGCGCGTACGCAAGCCCGTTGCAGATCTGCGCCGCGTAGTCGATCGCGACGGGCTCGGGCAACTTTCCGTCGGCAGCGATAATCTCGGCAAGGGACGGCCCGTCGACCAGCTCCATTACGATGTAGTACGTGTCGCCTTCGCGCCCGACGTCGTACGTGTTGACGATGTTGGGGTGCGAGAGCCGCGCGGCCGATTCGGCCTCCTGATAAAAGCGGCGAACGAATTCGTCGTCGGAGGCGTAGTGCGCGCGCAGCACTTTAATGGCAACGCGGCGGCGCAGGAGCGTATCGGTTCCGCAGTACACCACAGCCATGCCGCCTTCGCCCAATTTCGTATCCAGGCGATAGCGGTTGTTGAAGATGTGCTGCTCCTCGATCACGATGACGCAGTCTTCTGCAAAGCGATGCGCAGCACGTTGCGCGCGATGGGCAGCGCGACTGCCGCGCCGTATCCGGCGTTCTCCACCACCACTGAAACGACGACGCGCGGATTTTCGGCCGGGGCGAAGCAGACGAACCACGAGTGCGCGGCGCCCAGCGGATTGGTCGCCGTGCCGGTTTTGCCCGCCACCGTGATGCCGGGCAGTTGCGCGCCCGTTCCCGTGCCGTACTCCACCACTGCAACCATCATCTTCTTCACGTTCTGCGCCGTATCCGCCGATATGGGCGAAGCCAGCGCCGCGGCTCCGAACGTACTGGCGGCACCGCCCGGCCACTCCAAACGGCGGACGACGTACGGCCGAGGCTCGGTTCCTCCGTTCGCGATGGTTGCGGCGACGAGCGCCATCTGCAGCGGCGTCATCAGCAGCGCGCCTTGCCCGAAGCCCATCTGCGCGAGTTCGCCCGGTACGATGCTCGCTTTGGGCGGCACGCGGTCGCGGGACGCCGGGAGTTGAAAATCGAGGGACTGACCGATGCCCCAGCTGTCCAAATAGCGGTAAAACGTTTCCGTGCCCATTTTGAGCGCGATCTGACCGAAATCGACGTTGCTCGAGCGCGCAAAGGCGCCGGTCAGCGTCTGCGTTCCCGTCGCCTCGCTCTCGTCGTCGTGCAGCGTGAAGTCGCCGATCGTGTAATAGCCCGGGTCGTACCAGGTCGAGTCCATGGAGACCGCACCCGAATCGAGCGCCGCAGAGGCGGTAAAAATCTTGAACGTGGATCCGGGCGGATACAAACCGTCGATGCCGCGGTTGAGCAGCGGGCTCGACGCGTCCGAGACCAGCGACGGAAAGACGGCGGAGAGTTCGTTCGGATCGTAGCTCGGAACGCTCGCGAGCGCGAGGACCGCACCCGTGCGCGGATCCAGGACGACGCCCGCACCCCGCGCATGCTGCGAGAGCTCGCCGAATAATGCGGTTTGTATGGACGGCACGATCGTCGTGATCACGTCGGCGCCGCGCGATACCGGCACGCCGCCGCGGAGCGCCGCGACGATCTCGCCGACCTGCGCTGCCGCGTTTCCGGTCGACTCGGCCGGGGTGAGCGCCTCATCGTACGCGTCTTCCAGGCCGCTGGTGCCGTACCGCTGCGAAACGTATCCGATCGTCTGCGCCAGCGCCGGGCCGAGCGGGTAGGTGCGCTGATCGCCGGCGTTTTGTGCGAGCACCGTGCCGTCGCCGGCCAAAATGCGGCCGCGATGCGCTCCGGCCAGTGCATGGCGCGGATTGTACGGCTTTGCCGCGATCGACGGGCCCGCGATCACTTGAACGTAGAATTGCCGCACCGCGAGCAGCGCAAAGAGGACGACGAAGATCTGCTGGAGCCGGCGCGCCATCATTTCTCGCGCAGCAGCGCGTAGCCGTCCAGTGTAGCAACGCCCAAGTAGGAACGCTCGGCGTCTGCTCCCAGGAGCACGTTGATCGCATCGCGCGCGACCGGAGCCTCTACTCCCGATAGCAGCAGCACCGTGTCCACGCCGATCTCGTCGAGCAGCGGCGGCGCTACGTACGCGGCGTGCGGGATCGTTTCAAAGTGGCGCTCCTCGTACGGTCCGGCGTGCCAAGGCCCGCGCTTTCCGAAAACTTGTTTGTGGTAATCCCACGCGCAGAGCTGACGCTCTTTCCACAGGAAGTGATCGCGAACGCACAGGCGCCGGCACGCGCCGCACTGCACGAGCGGCTCGGGCGCCTGCGTGAGTGCGTACACGACGTCGTCGGGCACGTCTTCGATGTTCAAAACCGCGCCGTCGTTGAGCTGCGCGGGCGGTTCGACTTCCCAATTGATCCGCGCGAGCAGTTCGACGTCGCGCACGGGCGCCACGAATGCGTGCTCGTCGTCGGGCGGAAATGTGGAGTCGAGCCAATTGACCAGATTCTGCGTCGCCACGCCGGCCGTTTGATGCTTGTCGCCGGCAACGGTGCCGAGCGGCGTTTGCGCGAGCGGTACGAGCCGGACGGTGACCATCGGCGCGTCGGCGCGGAGCGACGTCACGAACGCGAGCGTGCTGGAGTTGCCGCCCAGCACGAACGCCCGCGCCGCTCCTAGACTCTCGCTTGGGCGCACCGGTACTCTTGCAGACTGCGCGGGGGGCCGGCCGTCACGGCCAACGCCTCGGCGAGTGCGCGCGCCGTATCCAAACTCGTCAGGCAGGCGATATTCGCTTCGACCGCGGCGCGCCGTATGCGGTAGTTGTCGGAGATCTCGCGCGGGCCTTGCGCGTCGTTGATCACCAAATCGACGCCGCGCTCGGCGATCAGGTCGAGGACGTGCGGCGATCCCTGCGCGATCTTGTTGATTTCCTGGCATGGAATCGCATGCGCTGAGAGCACCTTGCGCGTACCGGGCGTGGCGATCAGGCGGTGGCCCAGCGCCGCATAGCGCGCAAGCACCGGGATCGATTCTTCCTTTTCCTCGTCGGCAATTGAGACCAGAATGCGGCCGCCCTCGCTGGGAAGCCGAACGCCGGCAGCCATAAACCCTTTGCGCAGCGCGCCCGCAAACGTCTCGTCGATGCCGAGCACTTCTCCCGTCGATTTCATTTCAGGGCCCAGGATCGTTTCGACGCCGCGCATCTTGGCAAACGAAAAGACCGGGATCTTCACGACGACGAAGGGCGCGCGCGGCGTGAGCCCCGTCCCGTATTCCATGTCCGCGAGCTTCTCACCGAGCGCGATGCGGGTGGCTGCCGCGACGAGATTGACGCCGGTCGCCTTTTGGATGATCGGGACGGTGCGGCTGGCGCGCGGGTTGGCCTCGATAATGTAGAGCTTGCCCTGATGGATCACGAACTGGATGTTGATCAAGCCGCGGATGTTGAGCTCGCGTGCGATCGCGGCCGTGACCTGCACGATGCGCGCTTCCATCTGCGCGTCGACCGTCTGCGTCGGATAGACGCTGATCGAGTCGCCCGAGTGGATGCCGGCGCGTTCGATGTGCTCGAAGATGCCGGGAATTAAAATATCGTCGCCGTCGAATGCGGCGTCGACCTCGACTTCCAAGCCGCGCAAGTACTTATCGACCAGCAGCGGTGCGTCGGGGAGAATCGGCGGCGCCGACTCGGCATACGACGCCAGCTGCCCTTCGTTGTACACGACTTCCATGCCGCGGCCGCCCAGCACGTACGAAGGGCGAACGAGCACCGGAAATCCCAGTTCGCGTGCGATCGCGCGCGCCTCGCGAAACGAACGCGCCGCCTTTCCTTCCGGGCGAGCAACGCCCAAACGGCTCAGGGCGGCATCGAATTTTTCGCGATCCTCGGCCATGTCGACGCTCTGCCGGTCGCTGCCGATTATGCGCACGCCGCGCCGGGCCAATTCGCCGGCCAGATTGATCGCGGTTTGACCGCCGAACGCCAGCATGACCCCGCGCGCACCCGTGGCCCGGTACGCGGCTTCCACCTCGTCGGCGCCCGGCGGTTCAAAAACGAGCACGTCCGAGATGTCGAAATCCGTGGAGACCGTCTCGGGATTGTTGTTGATCACGACCGCGGCATGGCCGGCATCGCGCAGAGCCCACGCCGCGTGCACGCACGAGTAGTCGAACTCGATGCCTTGCCCGATGCGGATGGGGCCGCTGCCGACGACGACGACGGCTTCTTTGCCCGGCGAGCGCATCTCGTCGCTCTCGTCGCGCGAAATATAATAGTAGGGCGAGCGCGCGGGAAACTCCGCGGCGGCGGTATCGACCATCCGAAACGCGATTCGGCTTTGGCCGTCCGGGCGCGCGAACGCCGTCGAGTAGCCGGCCTCGAGTGCGGCGCGTACCTCGGAATCCTCCGCGCCGTCGCGCAGCCGCTCCTCGGTCCTGACCAGCTCGAGCAACTCGTACAGCCAAAAGCGATCGATGGCCGAAAGCTCCGCGATTCGCTCGACGGCCGGCTCCTCGTCACCGGTGCGCAGCGCGCGGCGTAAGTGTTCGGCCACGGCGAAAAGGCGCTCGTGGTTCGGTTTGGCGATCACCGCCTCGATCTCGGCATCGCTCCACTCGGCCAGCGCGCTGCCCGTGAGGGTTTCGCGTTTGAGATCCAAACCGCGCACGGCTTTGATGAGCGCGGCGGCAAAGGTGCGGCCGATGCCCATGGCCTCACCCGTCGACTTCATCTGCGTGCCCAGTGCCGTATGCGCGAGCGGAAACTTGTCGAACGGCCAGCGCGGAATCTTGACGACGACGTAGTCCAGCGTCGGTTCGTAAGCCGCTTTGGTGACGCCGGTCACCGGGTTTGGAATCTCGTC
>DASRDE010000223.1:0-3035 GCA_035652755.1 Vulcanimicrobiaceae bacterium
ATCCCCAAGCTGCGCGAGCAGCCCGTGCGCACCGCCGTCGCAGCCGGCGCTATCTCGCCGGATCTGGCGTACTGGACAGCAGCTTCTCGATAGCGTCGATGGCTCCGTAGGGATCGGCGACCAGGACGCTGCGCGCGCCCGCTCGGAACGCGGCTTCTTCGTCGCTCTCCTTGTCTCCGATGACGACGCACTCTTGCACGTCCACGCGCATCGCGTTTGCCGCATCGAGGATCATTTTCGGCAGCGGCTTGCGGCACGCGCAGCCGTCGTCCGGTCCGTGCGGACAGTAGAGCCACGCGTCGAATGGACCGAGCTCTTCGTCGATGCGGCGGTTGACCGCTTCGACCTGTTCGATCGTCAGCAAACCGCGCGCCACGCCGCTTTGATTGGAAACGACGCTCGTTGCGACACCAGCGCGGCGAAGGCGCCCCAGCGACTCGCGCATCCCCGGAGCAAAGCGGATCGCCTGCGGATCGCCGTTGTACGGAACGTCGAATACGATCGTGCCGTCGCGATCGAAGACGACGCCCTTTACGCGATCAAACGGCAAAGAGCGCGACGGCTGCGACAGCCATGAACGCGAAGGTGACCCATGCCCAGATCTTCGCGGCGCGCCCACTGACCCATTCGCCCATGATCCCGGCGCTGCTCGCGATCCGGATCAGCAGGAAGATCAGCGGCACCGCGACCAGCCCGTTCAAGACGGCCGACCAATACAGCGCGCGAATCGGGTCCAGCCGCGTGAAGCACATGAGCACGCCCAGCAGCAGCCCGGCACCCGCCACGCCGTAGAAACGCGGCGCGCGATTCGGCGTTTCGTCCAGACCGCCGCCGTAGAACGCAAACGTCTCTGCGGCTACGTAGGCGGACGATCCGGCTAGCGCGGGGATCGCGAGCAACCCCGTCCCGACCATTCCCAGCGTGAAGATCAGCGCGGCAAAGTGTCCGGCCAGCGGCTCGAGCGCGCGCGCTGCATCCTGCGCGGTTGCAATGTTCGTCTTGCCGTGCGCAAAGAGCGTGAGCGCGGTCGTGGCGACGATAAAAAACATGACCGCATTGGATAAGATCATGCCGGCGTTCACGTCAAAATGCGCGTAGTGAATCTCGTCGCGCGTCGCTCCCCGGCGGTCGGCCAGCGTCTCGCGCCCTGCGCATTTCTCTTCCTCGACCGCAAGGGACGATTGCCAAAAGAAGAGATACGGCGTAATGGTCGTTCCCAGCACGCCCATCATGGTCGTCAGCCATTCGCGATTGAGATGCACTTCGGGCACGACGAGGTGACGCAGCACCGCCCACCAGTTGGGCCGCACGACGAACGCAGCGACGATGTACGCGAACAGGGAGAGCGTGAGCCATTTGATGACGGCCGCCAAGCGCTGATACGAGAGGTACATCATCGCGGCAAAGAGCATGGCGCCGAAGATCAGCACCCACACCGGAACGGGAATCAACGGAACGACCAGATGCGCCGAGGCGGACATCCCGGCAAAGTCCGCACCCACGTTGAACGTATTGGCCGCGATCACCGCAAGCGCCATCGTGTAAGCGGCCCACGCCGGAACCGATTTCTTGATATTCGCGGCAAGGCCCAAACCGGTGACCATCCCGATCCGCGCGCACATGCCTTGGATGACCGCCATCATCGGCGTCGTCAGCAGCGCCAGCCATAACATGGAAAGGCCGGTGGAAGCACCGGCCACGGAGTACGTCGAGATGCCGGACGGATCGTCGTCCGCCGCTCCGGTGATCAGGCCGGGGCCCAACGCTTGCAGCTTCGCGAGCAGCGTGCGGTGTTTGGGCGCGCGCCGCGTCCGCGAGCGCGAGGCCGCTTGTACGCTCATCTGCGGAGCCTTGTACCCAACTCTGCCGGCGCCGGACGCGCTAGACGGTCAGTAGACGGTGCGGGGCTACGATGCCCTCATGAATATAAAATCTCTCTTCACAGCGGTTGCGTTTGCCGCAGCTTTAAGCGCCGGCGCAACCACCTTCGTCTCCGCCGGCCCGTCCCGGCAGATCTTGGCTCGCGCCGCTTTGGGCACCGGGACCGTCACTCTCTGGCGCGCCGGCTCGCATTTCGGTGCGACGATCGACGTCGCGGCACTTTCCTCATTGCCCGATAGAGAGACGCGCGTAGACCTGCCCGCGACCGCGATAGCTCCGTTCCGCCTAGTCGAGATCGACTGGCATCCGCATGGACACGAACCCAAGGGCGTCTACGACGTGCCGCATTTCGACGCGCACTTCTATACGATCGAGCAAAGCGAACGCAACGCCATCGAAGGATCGCCGCCGGGCGTCGCGCCGAGGCCGGCCGGCGATCTCGTTCCGCAAGGGTACGTTTCGGACGGCAGCGTCGTCCCGCAGATGGGCATGCACTACGTGCCGGCGGCCGCGCCCGAACTGCACGGCAAACCGTTCATGGCGACCGAGATCTTCGGTTACAACGGCAGCGGGAAGCTCATCTTCGTGGAAGCGATGTTCAGCCGCCGCTTCACGGATGCTCGCGGCTCGTTCTCGAGCCCGGTTCCCCACCCGGCCGGCGTAAAGGTTCCCCTGCCCGACTCGATGTCGGTGAGCCGGAACCCGCAGACCGGCGGGTACGATATCGCACTCTCGAAGTAGCTCTCGCCCCCTCCGGCCGCCGGAACCGGACCGCAGCCTGCTGAAATGATGACCCTGAGCAACATCATGACGCAGCTGCGGATCCGGCTTTTCGGTGAGCCGGAGTTTTCGATCGGCGGAAAAGAGCACGCGTTCGACGCGCCTCCCCGGGCGCTGCCGCTGCTCGCCTATCTGCTCATGCACCGCGAAACGCGGCTGAACCGCGAAACCGTTTCCAACCTGATCTGGCCGGACGTCACCGAGGAGGAAGCGCGCGCGAATCTTCGGCGACACCTGCATTACATCAAGCGCGCGCTTCCGGCGCTGCCCGGCGGCGAGAGCTGGATGGACGTCTCGAAAACGATCGTCCGGTGGAACCCGACCGTGCCGGTGTGGCTCGACGTCGCGGAGTTCGAAAATTTGAGCAAATCGCC
>DASRDE010000224.1:0-11040 GCA_035652755.1 Vulcanimicrobiaceae bacterium
CATACGCGCTCATGCCGCGCACTTTGAAGTCGCGGGCCAACTCGAACATCCCGTGATTGAGCGCGTGGAAGCCGGCCAGCGTGATGAACTGGAACTTGTAGCCCATTTCGCCCAGGCGTTCGCGGAAATGCGCGATGCTCGCTTCGTCAAGTTTCTTCTTCCAATTGAACGACGGCGAGCAGTTGTAGGCCAGCAATTTTCCGGGAAACTGCGCGTGAACGGCGTCGGCAAACCGTTGCGCCTCTTGGAGATTGGGCTCGGAGGTTTCGCACCAGATCAGGTCCGCGTACGGCGCATATGCCAATCCGCGAGCGATCGCCGAGTCGATGCCGCCGTTGATGCGGTAGAAGCCTTCGCTCGTGCGTTCGCCCGTGCAGAAGGCGCGGTCGCGCGGATCGACGTCGCTCGTGAGCAGTTGGGCCGCATTCGCATCGGTTCGCGCGACGATGACCGTCGGAACGTCCAGCACGTCGGCCGCGAAACGTGCCGCGCTCAGGTGACGGATCGCCTGCTGCGTCGGTATGAGCACCTTGCCGCCCATGTGACCGCATTTTTTCTCCGACGCGAGCTGATCTTCGAAATGCACGCCGGCGGCGCCGGCCTTAATCATCGCTTTCATCAGTTCGAAGACGTTGAGCGGGCCGCCGAACCCCGCTTCCGCGTCGGCGACGATCGGGGCGAACCAGTACGTGCCCGACCGCCCCTCGCTAACGTCGATTTGATCCGCGCGCGCCAATGCGTTGTTGATCCGCTCGACGACGTTCGGAACGCTGTTGGCGGGATAGAGGCTCTGGTCGGGATACATTTGGCCGGCCAAATTGGCGTCCGCGGCCACCTGCCAGCCGCTCAAATAGATCGCCTGCAGTCCGGCTTTAACGGCTTGAACGGCTTGATTTCCCGTCAGGCAGCCAAGAGCGGCTACGGGTTCGGGCTGGTGCAGCAGCTCCCATAACCGCTCGGCGCCCATCCGCGCCAGCGTGTATTCGACGCGGACGGAACCGCGCAGCCGCTCCACGTCGGACGCGCGGTAGCATCGCCGCACCCCGCGCCACCGCTCCTCACGGTTCCAACGCGACTCGAGAGAATTGGCGGCCGGAAATGCGACGCTCACGGCGATATGCTCCTTTGGATGGCTCGAAGAGTTCATTGGCTCGCTCCAATTGGATGGATACCTTTGGACCAATGGATGAGAGCCGCTTGTGCTCGTTTTGTAACAAACGGCGACGCGGCGCGTCAAGAGCCCCAACGGCCTAATCTCGCGTCAATTTTTGCCAGGCACGGCGTAGGCCGCGGCCCGTCATTGCTGCTAGCGATGCGAATTTACGCACCTACACACGGATGCGTATCGAACCTTGGGCGCGGGCGGCACGTCTGTGGTGCGAACCATGTGAATCGAGCGCCTACACAGAGATGTGTGTTAAAGCACTCAAGAGGTAGGCCAGTCTTTAAGAAGCAGGTGAAAGAATTGGGGCGCGGGCGGCACGTTTGTGCTGCGAACCATGTGAATTGAGCGCCTACACAAGGATGTGTGTTGAAGCGCTCAAGAGGTAGGCCAGCCTTTCACATGGAGGTGAAAGGTCGGGCGCGGTTCGCAGCACAGACGTGCCACCCACGCCCCTATGTCTACGGCAATACGGGAAGCGGAAGGGACGGACGCGTCGCCAGATCCGGATACGGCTCGGAAAACTCTTCGACCGAGCGCTGAACGAGGCGCAGCGCGAACTCCATCTGCGGATCGTGCCCGTCGCGGTAGTCGTGGGGCGCGATGTCGACGTCGTAGTCGGGCTGCGTGCCGTAGTTTTCGACGCGCCAGCCGACGTCTTTGAACCAGAACGAAAACTCGGGCTGCGTGGTGATGGTGCCGTCGACGAGATGGTGGTAGGGATTGATGCCGATGACGCCGCCCCACGTGCGTTTTCCGACGAGCGGACCGAGCTTGTAGAGTTTGAAGCAGTGGCTGAAGATGTCGCCGTCCGAACCCGCGAACTGATCGGTGATGGCGACGATTGGGCCGGCGACCGACTCGGGCGGGTACGGCATCGGCTTGTTGCTGTAGCGCGAGACGTCGTAGCCCACGCGTTTGCGCGCGAGTTTTTCGAGCAGCAGCGGTGAGACGTGTCCGCCGCGGTTGTACCGCACGTCGACGATCAGGCCTTTCCGATCGAATTCGGAGAGATAGCCGCGGTGAAACTCGGAAAAGCCCCACGGGCCCATGTCCGGTACGTGAACGTAGCCGATTGCGCCGCCCGTGCGTTCGTGCACTAAGGTGCGGTTGGACTCGACCCAGGCACGGTATCGCAATGCCTGTTCGCTCTCGAGCGCTTTTGCGCTCAGGCGCCGTTCACCCGACGCGCCTCGAACGACGATTGCGACCTCGCGGCCGGCCAGATTCACCAGCGCCTGCTGCGGTCCGAAATCGGGGGTGAGCCGTTTGCCGCCGATTGCGACCAGGACGTCGCCTTCGCTCACGTTCAAACCGGGCTCGGCGAGCGGCGAATCGACGTCGCGATTCCAGGAATCGCCGCGGTAGATGCGGTCGATCCGCCAGCCGCGCAGCCGTTCGTCGTAAGAGAAATCCGCGCCCAGGAAACCGCGGTTGTACTCGGGCGGGCGGCGCAGGTCGCCGCCGATCTCGTAGGCGTGCGAGGTTCCGAGCTCGCCGTGCATCTCCCAGATGACGTCGGAGAGTTCGGTGCGCGTGCGTACGCGCGGCAGCAGGGCGCGATAGCGATCGTAGACGCGGTCCCAGTCGATGTCGCTCATGTCTTCGACCCAGAACTGCTCGGTCTGCAGCCGCCACGCTTCGCGATACATCTGCTCCCACTCCAGCCGCGGCTCGACTTCGATGCTGATGCGATCGAGATCGATCCAGCCGCTCTTGCGGCCGGCTTCGCCGGCAGGCTTGATGTCGTCGTTCTCCTCGGGAAGGTCGGTCAGCGCGTCGACGGCGCGCAGGCGATCCCCGGAACGGTAGACGATCGTGTGCGCGTCGGCGCCCAGCACGAATTGCGACACGTCGGTCGCGATCGTGGCGCTGCGCTGCTGTTCGAAATCGTAGGCGATTAATGTGCCGCCGTTCTCTTCTTCGCTCCAATCGTGATCTGCCGGCTTAATGCCGCGGACTTCGAACTTGGTGAAGAAGACGCGGTTGCGCACCGCCGCGATTTGGCCGTACTCGCCCTCTTCGACCGGAAAGGCCAAGATGCGCCCCTCGATTCCATCGAAGTCGATCTCGACGCGCGGCGTGGCCTTGCCGTTGCGCTTCTCCTCGTCGTCGCGATCGCGGTCGTGCTCGCGATGAACCGGTTTGGGCGCGGGCGTGAAGGGGTTGGGGACGTCCTTGCGCAGCGTCACGACGAAAGGCCGCTGCGCCTGCGGAAAGCTCAAGCCGAACTGCAATGCGTCGTAGACCGGGTCGAAGTCGCGCGTCGAGACGAAATAGAGATAGCGCCCCTGCGGATCCCACGTGGGGCTTTGATCGACGCGCATGCGCGGCGTGACGTCGTAGGTTTTTCCCGATTTGCACTTGGCGATGCGGATGATTGCGGCATTGTCGCCGCCCGGCCACCACACGTACGCCAGCCAGCGTCCGTCGGGCGAAAACGCCAGATCCGTAATGCGATTGCCCAAGCTCTTATCCAGAACCCGCGCGCTTCCGTCGGCATCGATCAGCGTCAATTCGTAGCGGTGATTGGCGAACGCGATGCGATCGTTCACCGGCGAGCACGCGATCTCGGTAACGCGCCCGATATCCCCTTTGGTGAGCACGCGCGGCTCGGCGGATGCGTCCGCCGCATGCATCGTGAGCTGCTCGTAGCCATTACCGTCGCAGACCGTGACGAAGCGGCTGCCGTCATGCATCCAAGCGATGCAGCGGTGTCGTACCGCGCTGCCGCTGCCGAAATGCACCGGCGCCTCTTCCCACAGCGGCATCGCATACGGCTGACCGCGCGCGATCACGCCGATGCGCGTGCCGTCTGGCGATGGTGCATACTCTTCGAGCTCGTCCGATGCGTCGACGAAACGGCGCACGGTCTGCGGCGCAGCCGACGGTGCCGTGACGTCGATCTGACGCGCGCTGTCCGTGTCCACGTCGTAGCAGAAGAGCGCGCCGCCTGCGGTGTACACGATCCGGCTGCCGTCCGTCGACGGAAAGCGCACGTAATAGTCGTTGTGATGCGTGTGGCGGCGCACGTCGCTGCCGTCCAGCGCGCACGAATAGATGTTACCGATGCCTTCGTGATCCGCCAGGAAATAGATCCGCTCGCCGATCCACATCGGGCAAACCGGATTGCCGTCGGGCAGTGCCAGCCGCTCGAAGACGCCGCTTCCGTCCGCGTCGATCCAGATCTCCCCCGCGGTTCCGCCGCGATAGCGCTTCCAGCGTGCGGGGTCGTTCTCGTTCCGTCCGATCGCCAGACCGTTGCCGGTGGGCGCGGGTGCGATCGATTTCATATGGCCCAGCCGCAGTTCGCGCGGCGTTCCGCCGGCGGGCGAAACTGCAAAGCCGCGAGTCTCGCGCTGGTACCATGCGCTGGGGTTTGAGGTGAACAAGATCTCGCTGCCGTCGGCTCGCCAGGTCGAAACTGCTGCGATCGTTCCGCCCAAGTACGTGATGCGCCGCGGTTTGCCGCCCGATGACGGCATGACGTACAGCTCGGGATTGCCCTCGTCGTTTGCGATGAAGGCGATGTGGGAGCCGTCGGGGGAGAGGCGGGGTGTGCTGCAAGCGCCGGGCGTCGCGGTCAGCCGCACAGCCGCGCCGCCTCCGAGCGGCGCAGACCACAGGTCGTCCTCGCAGACGAAGGCGATGCGATCGGCGGCGACGGTGGCAAACCGGTAATAACCCTGATCCATGAGGGCCTGTCTGTTGGCGGGACGGGAGCCGCGTCCCGCTTGTCTGGCGCGTAACTTTGTGTTACAAAGTTATTATGCACGTGGCGATCATCATGGACGGGAACCGGCGCTGGGCCGCGTCCCGGGGGCTTCCCGCAATCGAAGGGTATCGCCGCGGCATCGGTGCTCTGCGCGAGGCAGTGCGCGGCGCGGCCGAGGCGGGAGTGCAGGCGCTTACGGTCTACGGCTTTTCCAAAGAGAACTGGAACCGGGCGGCACACGAAGTCGATCTCTTGATGGGCCTGTGCGCCTTCTTCGCTCGCAACGAGCGCCGGGCGATGCAGCGCCGGAACGTGCGCGTTCGCGTTATCGGCGAGATCGATGCATTCGCCGCTCCGGCTCGCGCCGCACTGGCGGAGCTGGTTCGCTCCACATCCGGCAACACCGGCGTTCGGCTCAACTTGGCGCTCAATTACAGCGGGCGCTCGGAGATTCTCCGTGCAGTTCGTGCATTAGCTGCCGATGCACGCGACGGCCGCATCCTTCCCGGCGACATCGACGAACGCGCCTTGCGCGAACGCCTCTACGACTTGGAGGCCGGCGATCCGGATCTCCTGATCCGAACCGGCGGCGAGCAGCGCCTTTCCAATTTTCTCCTCTATCACGTTGCTTATACGGAGCTGATGACGCTGCCGATCATGTGGCCCGACTTTAGCGCGGCGCACCTGTCGGAGGCCGTGCGCGGCTTTGGCGTGCGCGAGCGCCGCTTCGGCGCCTGACCGGGCTCGCGGGCAGGGTCCCCCGCGCGGCGGCCGCAATCCATTGGGGCTTTGACTGAACGAAACGGATACTCCGGCCTGCTCGCGCAGTTTGCGCAGGGTGCGCCGCGAGCGCTGGCGCGCGCAATATCGCATGCCGAAGCCGGGCGCGGCGCCGAGATCGTCCGCCACCTCTTTGCCAAGACGGGGCGCGCGATGACGATCGGTTTGACCGGCCCGCCGGGCGTCGGGAAGTCGACGCTCAGCTCCGCGCTGGTTCGCAAAGCGCGCTCGCTGGGCAAAACGGTCGGCGTCGTTTCGGTCGATCCGAGCTCGCCGTTTTCGCACGGCGCGCTGCTGGGCGATCGGATTCGGCTGACCGAGCATTTTACCGACAGCGGCGTCTTCATCCGGTCAATGGCCAGCCGCGGCCACCTCGGCGGCTTGGCCGGCGCGACGGCCGACGCGGTACTGCTGATGGACGCGTTCGGCTTGGACGTGGTCATCATCGAAACCGTCGGCGTCGGGCAGTCGGAGATCGAGATCGCCGAACTCGCGCAGACGACGATCGTCGCGCTGCAGCCGGGCAGCGGCGATTCGATTCAAGTCCTTAAAGCCGGCATTATGGAAGTCGCCGACATCTTCGTGGTCAACAAGAAGGACCACCCCATGGCGAACCAACTCAAGCGCGAGATCCGTTCCATGATGGAGATGCTGGACTTCAGCGGCTGGGTGCCGGAGCTCGTAATGACGCAGGCGACGAGCGGCGACGGGATCGACGACCTTTGGAGCGCGGTCGAGCGCCATGTCGAGTACCTGCGCAGCTCGGGCGAGCTCACGGAGAAGCGCCGCGAAGCGTTCACCCATCAGGTGCGTCAGCTCGCGCTCGGCCATCTCCAGCGCAAGCTCGAACGCGAACTGGAAAGCGAAGTCGCCGCAGGGGTGGATCCGTATGCCGCAGCAGAGCGCATTCTTGCAAATTTCGGGGTCGAGCCGGTTGACGGCGACGAGCCCCGCCCGCCCGCGCGCATGCGGGCATCCGTGAAAGGCCTGACTCCTTGAACCTCGTGCTCAGTCTGCTTTTGGTGCTCGGCGCCGCCCCGCCGGCGATCTTCGCAACGCCGACGCCCGCGCCGGAGCTGCCGACGATCATCAACCTGCACGCGCGCCCGCTGTGCACCGCGCTGCACAAGATCGTGCTCCCGTTCGCGGTCACCGAGAAGAAGAACAACGACACGTTCAAGGTCATGGACAAGGAACTGGTCGAGTATCAGAAGTGGGACTCGCACGGTACGGCGACCGATCTCGGCGCGAACGGCAGCAACACCGCCAACGGCGTGCAGTTGCTGCAAGCGGGTAGAATCGATCAGCAGGCCTCGCTGATGTATCAAAGGCTCGCCGACATCGAAACGCAGCTCGCGCATTCGTACCGGGACATCCCGGTCGGACGCGATCCGGCCCTCGACGAGTTGCGCGCTCGCATCGACAACATCGTCAAACTGCAGTACGCGCTCGCCGCGAAGTACGACGCGGTGGCGGGGCGGACGCTGGACTCGACGGGCCTTCTGAACATCATTCAGGATCCGGCGTACAGTTCGCAGATGCTGATTCCGAACTTCAACGAGAACCCCATTGCCGATTCGTTCACGCCTCCGCCGGCCGGCGCGCTCAAGCCTCCCGATCAGAGCGACGCGCCGGTCGACAGCGACTTTCTCATCCGGGCGCAAGGCCGCGATCTTATGCGCGGGATGTACACGCAGGAAATCGCCTTCGTCAAGCCCGCCATCAGCGCCGTGAAGAGCTGCGACGGGCCCAAATAACGGTCACAACGTAAGGGCGGCTTCCGTACGGAGGGTATAGTCTGGCCGCCGTCCGCGCCGGCGACGGACCGTAGGGCGCCGCCCTCATACAATTGAGCTTGCCTGGCGCCTCATTATTGGGGAAAATACTGCGGCGAGAGGAAGGATACACCCCCCGGCTTCCCGCGTTTCCCTAAGAGAGGCACCCTTGGCCAAGATGATTGAGCGTCCCAGCGGTCTGGGCGCGCCACCGACCGGCGAGTTCGTCGAGCAAAAAGAGCAGTGGGAACGTGCGTCCGCGCGCGGTAAGCGCCGTCGCGGGCCGGGTTCGGGGGCAGTCGACCGGACGATTTCGGACGTGCCTCAGCAGACGCTCTACGGTCCGCAGGACGTCGAGCATCTCGATCTCGCGCGCGATCTCGCCTATCCGGGCGTCTATCCGTATACGCGCGGCATCCATCCGAACATGTACCGGGACCGGCTCTGGACGATGCGTCAGTTCGCGGGTTTCGGCAACGCCAAACAGACCAACGAGCGGTACCACTTCCTGCTTTCCCAGGGCCAGCACGGCCTCTCGGTTGCGTTCGACATGCCGACGCTGATGGGATACGACTCGGACGCGCCCCAAGCGCGCGGCGAGGTCGGCAAGTGCGGCGTGGCGATCGACTCGCTCGCCGACATGGAACAGCTTTTCGACGGCATCGACATGGGCGACATCACCACGTCGATGACGATCAACGGCCCGGCGTGCATTGCGCTCGCGCAGTACGTTGCGGCGGCCGAGAAAAAGGGCATTCCGCGCGCCAAGCTCGGCGGCACGATTCAAGCCGACATCCTCAAAGAATATATCGCGCAAAAGGAATGGATCTTCCCGCCGCGTCCGCACATGCGCGTCATCGTGGACATGATGCGCTTCTGCCGCGACGAGATGCCCAAGTGGAATACGATCTCGATCAGCGGCTACCACATCCGCGAAGCGGGATCGACCGCCGTTCAAGAATTGGCCTTTACGCTTGCCGACGGGTTCGCGTACGTCGAGGCCGGCATGAAGGCGGGCATGGACGTCGATTCGTTTGCTCCGCGCCTCTCGTTCTTTTTCAACGCGCACATCGATTTCTTCGAAGAGATCTGCAAGTACCGCGCCGCGCGCCGCATCTGGGCGCGCCACATGCGCGAACGCTACGGCGCAAAGGATCCCAAATCGTGGCAACTGCGCTTCCATACGCAGACCGCAGGCTGCAGCGCGACCGCGCAGCAGCCCGAGAACAACATCGTTCGCGTCGCCTACGAAGCGATGGCCGCAGTCCTGGGCGGAACGCAATCGCTGCACACGAACTCGATGGACGAAGTGCTCGCGCTTCCCACCGAAAAGTCGGTCGAGATCGCGCTGCGCACCCAGCAAGTCTTGGCCTACGAAACGAACGTCACGAACGTGGTCGACCCGCTCGGCGGTTCGTACTACGTGGAGGCGCTCACCGACGAAATGGAGCGTCAAGCCGAAGAGTACTTCCGGCAAATCGAGGAGTACGGCGGCGTGATCGAGGCGATCGAGGCCGGCTTCTTCCAGCGCGAGATCGCCGATGCCAGCTACCGTTACCAGCGCTCGCTCGAAACCAAAGAGCGCGTCATCGTCGGCGTCAACGCGTTTGCCAAGGACGAGGACATGACCGGGATCGAGCTGCTCAAGATCACCGAAGAGGTGGAGCGCAATCAAGCGCAATCGGTGCAAACTCTGCGCACGCATCGCGACGAGCGGGCCGTTGCCTCATCGCTCGAGGCGCTCAAGTCCGCCTGCGCCGACCCGGCCGATAATCTCATGCCGCGTCTCATCGATTGCGTCAACGCCTACGCCACCGAAGGCGAGATCGTCGACGCTATGGTCTCCGTCTACGGGCGTTACACCGAAAAGGCCGCGTTCTGATCCCCATGCGTGTAGAGACCGAACAGGACCGCCGCGCGGCGGTCGATACGCTCCGGGAGGTCACGCGCAAACTCGAAGAGGCGCTGCGGCTCTCACAGCAGTTGGATCACGAGCGCGATGCGGAACGTGCCTGCGAATGCGCCGGAGCGCACCGTGGCTAGACCCTTGCGCGTGGTCATCGCCAAGGCGGGGTTGGACGGCCACGATCGCGGCGCGAAAGTCATTGCGCGCGCCTTACGCGACGCCGGCATGGAAGTGATCTATACCGGGCTCTTCCAAACGCCCGAACAGATCGTGCAGACCGCAATTCAGGAAGACGCCGACGGCATCGGCCTTTCCATTCTTTCGGGCGCCCACATGACGCTCTTCCCGCTGGTCGTCGAGCAGCTCAAAGCGCAAGGCGCGCCCGACATCGTCTTTTTCGGCGGCGGCACCATTCCGCCCGAAGACGCCGAAGAGCTCAAGCGCCGCGGCGTCCGCCAAATCTTCACGCCCGGTGCGCCCCTCTCAGACATCATCACCTTCGTGCAAAACGAATGTGGTAAGCGCCGCGAATTGGTCGGCTAGTCGGCGAACGCCGCATCATTGCCCGGAACCACGCCCGGCTTCGCGGTTCGGCGAGCGGTGTATCGTTGACCGGAATCGTGTGAATTGGCCGCCTAAACACGGATGGTGTTGAAGCGGCCAAGAGGCAGGCCGCCGTTTCCCATGGACGGGAAACGTCGGGCGTGGTTCCGGGCAACGATACACCGGTTGACGAACCACGAATAAAACACATGGCTGATTTGATTGGAACTGAGAGAGAGATTGGACGTTAGAACGAGGGTTGCGCCGTCGCCGACGGGCGACCCGCACGTGGGTACGGCGTACGTCGCGCTAGTGAATCTGTGCTTTGCCAAACGCAGCCGCGGCTCGTTCCTGTTGCGCATCGAGGACACGGACCGGGCGCGAAGCACGCGCGAATCGGAAGAGGCCATTCTCCGGTCGCTTCGCTGGCTCGGACTGGAGTGGAGCGGCCAGCCGGTGCGGCAGAGCGAGCGATCGGAGATCTATCGCGCGCACGTCGAGCGGTTGCTGCGCGACGGAAACGCATTCTACTGCTTCTGCACGCCCGAACGTTTGGAGGAGATGCGCGAAGCGCAGCGCGCCGCCAAGCAGCCGCCGCACTACGACGGAACGTGCTTGCGTTTGACCGCTGAAGAGATCGACGCGAAAAAACGCGACGGCGTTCCTTGCGTCGTGCGCATGCGCGTGCCGTCCGAAGGCACGTGCATCTTCCAAGACTTGCTTCGCGGGCGCATCGAGATCGAGTGGAAGAGCGTCGACATGCAGGTCCTGATGAAGTCGGACGGCTTTCCGACCTACCATTTGGCCAACGTCGTCGACGATCATCTCATGGAAATTACGCACGTCGTACGCGGTGAGGAGTGGATCAGCTCGGCGCCAAAGCACGTGCTGCTGTACCGCTACTTCGGCTGGGAGGCTCCGCAGCTGTGCCACTTACCGCTGCTGCGCAATCCCGACAAGAGCAAGCTGAGCAAACGCAAAAATCCCACGAGCATTCTCTACTATCGCGAGCAAGGCTATCTGGCCGAGGCGCTGCTGAACTTTTTGGGCGTGCTGATCGATGGGCGCAACGACGATCCGAAGCTGCTCGAGTGCAAATCGCCGGCCGAGTTGGTCGATGCCATGGCCGCGCACTTCGAATTCGAGCACATTGCGCTCG
>DASRDE010000225.1:0-2811 GCA_035652755.1 Vulcanimicrobiaceae bacterium
CAGTGGTGGGCCGCATTCCAAAACAGAAACGGTGCCCAGATCAAAAGCGCGATTCCGCATGCCGCCCACGTCCTTCGGTTGCGCGCGTCCGACGCGAGCACGCCGGCCAGCAACGCCAAACCGAACAGGCGGGATAAGAGCGCGCCGCCGAGCGCAATACCCAGCAGCACGAACCAGCTCGCGCGCTTGTCTCGATGGACTTTCGCGGCGAAAAACAGCGAGAGCGCCCAACACAGCGCAAACGGGCCGTCGGGCGAAGCTTCGGCAAATGCTACATTTGCCATGGGCGTAAGAGCGATCGCAAGCAGCGTAAGAACGCCGGCTCGGCGGTTCTGCGCAAGTGTGCTTGCCGCGCCGGCGGCTGCGAGCGCGGTGCCGATTCCGCACACAATCATCGGTAACCGCACGGCAAACGGCGAGGTGCCCAGCCACGCAAACGCCGCAATCGCCAGTGCGATCGCGGGCGGATGATCGGCGTAGCCGGCGGCCAGCCGGCGGCTCCATTCCCAGTAGTACGCTTCGTCGCCGGTCAGCGGCAGACGTGCCGCCACTACTGCTCGTACGATCGTGACGGCGGCGAGCAGCGCGCAAGCGGCGATCACGATTGCCCGGTCGCTCTGCGCGCCGAGCGCGTCCCAGCGCCGCTCCAGGACCGGTTCGCCCGCATAAGGCGGCGTAAAGGACACGTCCGACACGGGAGGCTACCTTCCGTGCTTCATACCGCTTTCATTCTTTGCAGGTAGAATGGCGGTTCAAGGGAGGTCGAGCGCCGATGAACCTGCTTCCTTTCCGGTTTGCCGCGGTCGCGGCAGGGGTTGCCGCGCTGACCGCGTGCAGCGGCGGCCCCGCATCGCTTGCACCGCAAACGGCGGCCGGACTTTCGGTACGCTCGGGAACCGCGGCTGCGCCGACCAAGCCGCACTTCATTCAATACTATACGGCGACCGGAACGTTTGCTTCCATCCTGAGCCTTGCACGCGGGCGCGATGGTTCGATCTACGTCACCCAGCAGACCCCGCCCGCGATCGGCCGCATGGACGGCAACGGCACGTACACGTCGTTCACGGTTTCAACGAACGGCGAGCCGGTCGCGATCGCCGCTGCGCCCGATGGAAGTATCTGGTTCACGATTAACGGCGCGTCCACGCAAGCCATCGGCAAGCTGACGCCGAGCGGAACGGTGACGACGTATTCCTTCGGGCAAGCGCTGGGCAACGAGTTCGGCATTACGGCGGGACCGGACGGCAACGTGTGGTTCACCGACTCGACCGCGAACGCCATTGGAAAGATCACGCCCGCCGGAAAGATCTCCGAGTATCCCGTTCCGGAAATGGGACAACCGGAGGACATCGTTGCCGGCCCGGACGGCAATCTGTGGGTAAGCGAGCTCGGCGCGCTGAGCGGGCAAACGCAGACGTTTGGACGCATCCTGCGCGTGACCACATCGGGCAAATTCACCGAGTTTCCGATTTCACCGCACAGCTGGATGACGACCGTCGATGCCGAGACCGTGGCGCAAGGCAAGGTGTGGTTCGTCGAAAACGATACAGCCGAGCACATCGACAGCATCACGATGAGCGGCCGCGTCGCGGTCTACGGAACCAAGAACGGCGGGCTGTACGGACTGACGACGATGCAGAGCGGCAACATCTGGCTGAGCGAACCGTTCATCGGCGACATCGGTCGGCTGGATACTGCCGGCGGAAAAATCACGCTCTACGGTGTGCCGGCACCGAAAGGCTTTTCGAATGCGCAGCCGCGCGGAATCGTGCAAGGCCCCGGCGGCGACGTGTGGTTTACGGAAGTGGGAAGCGGGCAGATCGGACGTTTCGAACAATAATCGCGCGCGCTGTGCATTACTTGACAGCGCGCGGGCGTTCGTGCATTATAGCAGCAGCGTTTTAGTGAAGTAGTCTTCGCAAGCCGGTGCGCCGAGGGTGGCACCGGCTGTTTTATTTTAGGGAGTGACGAATGCGTATTCGCGTCGCCTTGGCCGCTGCTTTGTTCTTACTCGCGGGCGCGTGGGCGTGGCATCGAGCGTTCGCATCGCCGCAGCAGCGGGCGAACTCGTGGACGTCCCCGCACGTATTGACGATCTCGGACGCCGGCGATCCGAATACGCTCAATCCGCATTTGGGTCAGTCGGCTCCGGTTGCCAACCTTTCGGAGATGACGATGGCGTGGCTCGTGCGCTGGGACGAACGCAATCGCCCGTATCCGGAACTAGCAACCGAGATTCCGACGCGCGAAAACGGCGGCGTCAGCGCGAACGGCTTGACCATCACGTATCACCTGCGCAAAGGCGTTCGCTGGTCGGACGGTGCGCCGTTTACCGCAGACGACGTCGTCTTCAGCGCGAACGTTGTAAATAACCCGGCGAACAACGAGGCGGCACGCTTCGATCAGGTCTTGCGCGTAGACGAGCCCGACAAATATACCGTCGTTTTTTCATCTCAAAAGCCCGTACTCGACGTTCGTCGAGTCGTTCTTTTCGAGCTGCTGTGCCAATCCGAGCATCCTGCCGAAGCATTTGCTTGCAAGATACCCGAACATCAACAACGTTCCGTACAACGATTTGCCGGTCGGCATCGGACCGTTCCGTTTCGAGCGCTGGGATCGCGGCAAGCAAGTCGTGTTGGCGGCCAATCCGCTCTACTGGCGCGGCCGGCCGAAACTCGACAAAGTAATTTATAAGGTTGTGCCGACGCGGGACGCGCTGCTGCAAGAGCTGCGTGAGCACAAAGTCGACATGTGGTATCAATTCGGCGGAGCCTATCTTCGGAGCATTCGATCGATTCCCGGGTATACGGT
>DASRDE010000226.1:0-17258 GCA_035652755.1 Vulcanimicrobiaceae bacterium
AGTTGCATCGATTGGGACACGCCCGCGGCGGTAAAGTATCGGCGCAACACTCGCGCCAGCGGCGCGATCAGCACCGCACGCACGCGCGGCTGCAAGAGCGGCCGTTCGGCGAGCATCCACATCACCAATCCGATGCCGACGCCCGCAGCCGCAGCACCCCAGCGGCCCCAGTGCCACTGCTCGGCATACCCGATGCCGAGATCGTGGAAAAGATAGATGCTGTACGACGCAGCGCCCACCAGCACGATCGGCGCCGCCGATAAGAGCGATCGCAGAAACGGAACGGCGCCGGCGGCAACGACCAGCAAAAACATCGCGGTTTCCCACAGAGCGCTCGTGTCTTGACCGGAATCGGAGCTCGACGTTTGCGCAAACGCAAAGAGCGCGGCAACGGCAAAAAGCGGTAAGGCCGGCCAGGCTTTCCAACCGCGCACGTGCACGCCCGCCGCCACGATGCCGAGCATGAACGCCGGAAGTGCGGCTAGATCGGTGCTCATCGCGCGCGTTTGCTCGAGCACGAACAACAGCACGAGCAGGCAAAGAAACGCGCGCGCGCTCCGGACCCACAACAGCAGCACGAGCGGGAAGAGCAAGTACCAGCGGAACTCGACGGGCAGCGACCAAAACGACGGATTGAGCAGATGCGTGCCCTTGTCGACGAACAGCGCCTGCAGCACGACGTCGTGCAGCGGTACGCGCTCGAAACCCGCGAGCGTAAAAACGGCAAGGGCAATATAGAAAGGCGGGAGTATCCGAACGAGCCGCTTGGCCGCGTAAAGTACGACGTCGAACGGCGCAGCGCCGGCCGCTTGCACGCGAGCCAATACCGGCCACGACAGGCAAAATCCGGAAATCACGAAGAAGAGCTCGACGCCGTGATGCCCTTGCAGCAATATGCGATCCGCAAGGTTGGCTGCCGATGAGTGGCTGTACTTGACGACGTGATGGGCGACGACAGCCAGAACCGCTATCGCGCGCAGTCCGTCGACGTACCGCAAGCGCGCGGTGTCGGGCGCGTTCGAACTAGGAAGCAGTTGCGCGGCTTTCGGTAAAGTCGGGCAGCGTGCGTAAACGGTGAACCGCTTCGCCGAACTCGTTGCGCAGCGCGGCCGCCAGCTCTTCGAATCCGCATGTCGGCATCCCGGTAAGCAAGTCCGCACGGTAGAGGTCGCGGGCAGCTCGGAAATGAGGGCGCGCAGCCGCGGCGTCGCCGCCGCCCAGGAGCAGACGCGCGAACTGCAATTCTTTTTGGAACGACTCCACGTCGGTAGCCGCCTGCGCGCCCACGCGAACCGCACCCGCCGATTGGAAGTACTCGTCCACGGCTTCCGCGCCGACGATGGCCCGGATCGCGCGCCGGATGTTGCTGCACGTCGTCCGCAGGTTCTGCGCGGCGATGTGCTTGTCGCGCCCGGGCCAAAAAATCGCCATCAGCTCCGCACGCGTTGCCGGCTCGCCGTTCTTGAGAACGAGGTACTTGAAGAGCTGCGCGTCCTTGTGCCGCACCCAGCGCACGCGCACGTCGCCAATCGTCGTGGGAACGTCGTGGCGCAGCAGGCTCACGCGCAAACGCGGCGGCGTCGACGGCGTGCTGCGCGGTTCGTTTCCGAAGACGCCGTACGCAGCCGGAATCACGCGGTACTCCTTGCCGATCTGCACGACGAACAGACCGCACGCGTGCCAAGCCGCGAGCTCTTCGGGTTTGAGCGGACCAGGATGCTGCAGATGCGCGAGAAATGCGGGCCCTTCGGGCAGCCGCGCGCATTCGTCGCCGATGAAGCGGGCGACAGCGCGCGAGTGAATCCGGTACCACTCGTCGATCGCCTCGCCGATCGAGAGCGAGCGCTCTCCGGCGGCGCGAAGCGCTCCGCAAACGGCCATCGGCCAGCATGCGGTGCGCGCCATGAACTCGGCGAGCGAATGTTCCTGAAAGCTTATTTTGAAGCGGCCGCAGAGTTCGCGGATCTCGGCAGCGGTAAACGCCAAATCGGCATAATCCACGATGTTGGCCGTACCGTCGAAGAGCGCGCGCGGATCGACCAAACCTTCCGGCGTTCGCGCGCAGACGATCGCGTGTTCGGAGCGATCGAGCGCGTAGAGAAATTCTCGAATAGCCTGCCGCCCCGACGGATCCGCCAAGTGCGCATCGTCGACGATCGCGGTGCGTCCGCCCGCCGCGGCAAGACGAAGGCGCTTGACCAGCGAGGCCGCGTCCTCACCGATCTTGACCTGGACGTACGCATGCTGCTTGGGTGCGCGCGCAGCCAGTTGCGCCGCCAATACGCTTTTTCCCGAGCCGGCAGCGGCTAGGATGATGGTAAACGGTGCATGCGAAGGCGCGCAGCGGCTCAAAAGCCGCTCGCGTTCCAAAACGAACGGAGCAAGCCGCGGCAGTGCCGCAGGCACGTCAGGCACGTCCATGTCTCCTCTCACCCGTATCCGGGTAATCGGTGGCCAGGCTCCCGAGCTTTAGGCGCGGGTCAATTTGACGTCTGGACGGTAATCTTCTTGACGAGCGTCTGCGTTGAGACGCCTTGGGAGACATTTGCCGTGACGTAGTACGTTCCGGGCTTTCCCGGAGCCGTCAGCGTGACCGCGTCCTGATCCGCCGCGATGTCGCCTTGCTGGATTTGGTTTCCGCTCTCGTCGGCCAAGATGACCGCCGCGTCCGCGTGCGGCCCGGAGATCGTCACTGTAAAGGAAGCGTCAGGAGTGACGACGGCCGAGGACAGGGTCAACGCATCGCCGCCGCCCTGCGCGCCCGCCGGCTGCGCCGCAACGGCGCCCGGCAGAACGGTGACGACCGCATTTGCCACTGCATCGGCGGCACCGATGCGAGCGTGCAGGACGACACGCATTTGCCGGCCGGCGGCGCCCTGCGGCACTTTCAGATCGGCTTCCCCGGCTTGCGGCACGACGGTTTCGCGCGCCCACAGTGCGCCGCTGTCGTCGATGAGCCACACCTCGCCGTCGCGCGCATTCGTGATGTAGTTCACGCGCAGCGTATCGCCCGCGTGAACGCTCGGCGTCGCAACCGCGAACGCATTGATGCGCGGGACGGCCGCCGAAGCCGCCGGAGCCTTGCGCGGCGCTGGCACAGCAACGGCGATGCGGCGCAGTTCCGAAATATGGCCGAGCGGACCGATCACGTTTACCGAAAGCAGCATTTGCGTACCCGCGGCCGGCGGAACGGTGAAGTGGATCGTGCCTTCGCGTTCGCGCGTGAGGCCCGCGGCAAGTTGACGGCCGTCCCGCGTCTGGAGCGCATACTGCATCGAGGCCCAGCCGCCGAATGCGTAGGGCACGTCGATCGCGCTGCCTTCAAACGTTCGCTGCGGCGCGGCCAGCAGTGCCAGCCGCGGCGTCGAAAATGCCGCCGCGCAAGCGGCGGCCACAGTGAAGACGAGCGCGAGCGCCACGGCGAAGATCCAACGCGAGGGTTTTGCCGTGCGCGCCGGTGCCGGCGCCTCGAGCGAAAACGCTATCGCACCGCCTTCGACGTTTACGATGGCGCGATCGTAGGGGCCGACGTCGGCCATCCGCACCGGCAGCAGCGTTTCGGAGACGGAGAACGGTGCGACGTGGACGTCCAGCGGGTAAGCCAGAATGGACTCGCCGCGCAGTGTCGCGCAAGTCATCCGCGCGCGCAGTGCAGCGTCGCTTTGATTGACGATCCGCAACGCGTAGCTGGCCGTGCCCGCGCGCCGATCGCATCCGGCCAGCGCGAGATAGCCGTCGACTTCGCCGTACGCGCCCGCCAACTGCGCGCGCGTGCCGTACGTTGCCGGCCGCGGCGCGCGCGGTTCGGGAATCGCAAGCGCATACGTCGACATCAGCAGGATACCGAGAGTGGCGTCGTGGGGTTGCTATCGGGAATCGCGGCCGGCGCGCTGGCGACGTTGAGCGTCGTGTCGTTGAGCGATTGGCTCACCGCCGAGTCGAGCGTGGCGTAACATTTCATCAGCGTTCCAAGATCCGGCGTATCGAAGAAATTTTCGTTCGCCGAGAGTTGCTGTTTAGCGGTGTTGAGCGTCGGTTGGAGCGGCGTAGGAACCTGGACCTGTGTGGTGATCGCGCTCTGCGTGCTCAAGAAGAGCAGCGAATTGCTCAGCCCTCCGCCCGAGAGCACCGCGGCGCCCTTGGTGCAGCTCGCAACGGTTTGGCCGCTGATCGGCGACCAGAACGGCGCGGCTGTCGGCCCCGGAAAGGTCCCCGAGTTGGTGAGCGCGTCGGTCGTCGGTGCGGTGCAGCTGGTGTTCACCGACGGCGACGCTGCCGCCAAGTACAAGCCGTACAGGCTATAGCCCACGTACGGCGCAGCTTCGTTCGAAACGAAGCCCCCGTAGCGAACGGCGATCTGCACGCGTTCGGATTGCACGCTGGACTGCACCGCCCAGATGATTCCGAACATCACGAGCAGGAAAAGCGGGAGAAAGATCGCGCTCTCGATCATCGCGGTGCCGCGCTGTGCGTTTACTTGCACGTGTACTGCACCCCGTTGCTCAGCTGACCCGAGAAGGGTTTAATCGCCATCGACTCCCACCACCCGGTCGCCGCCAAGAAGCCTTCGTTTTGCGGCGTGTACGTGAAGCCCCATTTCCCGTCCGATACCGCGGGGTTGCCCTGGTTGTCGGGATTATTGGGATTGCCGCCGTAGTCGATCCGGTAGTTGGTGTCGTCGCCGCTGAAGATCGGCGTATTGGTCGCGCTCTCGGGATACTCGGCGCCCTGAAAGACGCTATTCGTAGACGGATTGACCAGCGAGCCGACGTACATGAACTCCTGCGTGCCCATGATCGACGTCGCCGCGGCGCGGCCGATCGCCTGATACTTGGGCGGCGTGAAGTTGAAGAACGACGGAAACGCCGGGGGAACGTTCGCGCAGGCGACGACCTCGAGTTTCAACGGCGACAGGTCGGGTTTGGGATTGCCCGTCGTGTTGCCGCCGACCGCGAAGGCGCAGCAATCGGCATAGACGTCTTCGAGATAGCTGTCCTGCCGCGGCGCAGCCGCAACCAGCGAATAGTTGAAGGCACAGTCGCCGCCGGTCGTCTGCCCGCAATTCTGCTGATACAGTGCGAGCGCGGCTTTAATCTGCGTGATCTGCTGCGACTGGCTGGGATAGGAGACGCGGTTGAGCACCAGGACGTCGTTGGTGTAGCGCTGGAGCGCGTCGAAGTAGCGTTGCCGGAGATTGGCGTACATCGCGGCGCACGTCGACGGACCGGAATCGCCGACCTTCGCATCGCATCCGCCGCTGCCCTGAATGACTTCGAGCAGGTCGTTCATGATGAGCCGCAGGCGATACTCTTCCACTGCGGCGGCATGCACCGTCGCCATCGTCTCGTTCCATTGCGACGTCTGCACGGCGAGCATGCCGCGCGCGGCGGCGTCGGCGGCATTTTGCGCGCGCATCTGCCAGCGCAGCGTCGAGCCGTAGTTGAGCGCCATTGCGAGCAGCACGAGCGCCGAGAGCGTGCCGAACGCCCAAATGGGGATGCTCTGACCGCGCTGACCGTTCATGCTCCCGGCTGCCCCGCGCCGCATCCGTTGGTTACAGCCATCGGATACAACCGGCCGATCATCGCACTGCCCGTCTCGCCTTGAATCGGCTGAATGTCCCAGCTGTAGACGAGCTTAAAGGAAGCGCCGCCCCACGCGCTGACCGACGAGGGACCGTTGACCTGATCGTAGTTCTGACCGGATTGGTACGTCGGCATGGTGGCCGGAAACGCCGCCGCCAAGTCGGCCAGTATCCGCTGGTGACAGGCGGCAATCTGAAACGTCGCGCTCGGCCCGATGCCGTTGTTGGGGTAGAGCGACTGACTGTAGTTGTCGTCTTTGAGGTATTCGCCCAGGCCGACGGCACGCAGATTGCGGTTCGCGCAGGTCGGCCCCCACGGCGGCGTGTCGCCGCAGTTCCAGAAGAACGAGAGCGTGATGTAGTAGGGCGGAACGTTCTGGTCGTCTTGCGTGAGCGGATCGACCAGGGACGTGTATTCGGCCTGCGAGTCGTATGCGATACCTTGTGCGTCGTCGTCGTGATTGCCGACCATGGGCCGGCCGTCGACGTTACCGCTGCTCAGGGTGATCGACTTGCCCAGAATCGACAGGAAGCTCAAGTTCATCGACGACGAGGACTCGAGGCGCTGCGGCCGCAGAATCGACGTCCCGCCGTAACGATTGTTCAGGTTACCCCATTGCGTAAAGTTGACCGGAACATTCGTTACGGGCGGGCTTTGCGGGTTCGGGCTCATGTTCATCGAGATATTCGGGAACAGCGGCTTGAGCGCGGTATTGAGCGAGGTCACGTTCGTGGACCCCGTCGCAAAGCTGTGAGCGAAGAAGAACGTGGCGCCGTCGAGCTGCATCTGCATGAAACCCATCACGGCAATCTGCACGGCGCCCAGAATAAGCATCAGCGTGAAGCCCAGCGTGAAGGCCGTTTCGACGAGCGCGGTACCGCGCTGCTTGCATATCGTCATATCGATTCACCTACGGCGGCGGCGCGTTCTGAAACGACTGCATATTTGAAGCCACGTTCGAGTAGGCGGTGTTCGTGGTCGTGCCCATCCCGTACAGGATCGCCGTTGCCGCGGCCGAGATGAGGGCGAACGCGATACCGTACTCGACGAGCGTGCTGGCCGAACTATCCCCGAACAGTTCGATCAGGCATTGCATCATCGCGTGACGATCTCCGGAGTCATGACGAAGACCACGTCGGTCTGACTGTTCTGATACGCCTCTGATTGAAAGAGCTTTCCGAGAATCGGCAGCTGCGAAAGCAGGGGGATCTTGGTGATGTTGCGCTGCTCGACGCGGCGGAGCATGCCGCCCATGATGATGGACTCGCCGGGCTGCGTGATCACTTCGGTCGACAGCCGGCTCTCTTTGAGCGCGGGTACGACGAAGCCGTTGTAGTTGACGCCGTCCTGGAAGTCGAGATCCGAGATGTCCGGATTGATCTTGGCGTCAACGCCGCCGTTGCCCAGGATCGTGGGCGTCACATCCAGCTGCACGCCGTAATCTTTGTAGATGACCGAGACCTGCCCCAACCCGGTCGCATAAATGACCGGGATCTGCCCCCCGACCAAAAACTTCGCCTCGTTGCCCGGCGTCGTCAGGATGTCCGGCGACGAGAGGATGTGCGCGTGGCCCGACGAGAGCAGCAGGTTGAGCGTCGGCGCGAGCGTGACGGTCCGGAAGAACGCGTTGCCGATCGTAAAGCCTTTGCCCGGATACAGGACGTTCGGGTTCTCGACGACCGGAAAGCTCGGCTGACCGATCGTGTACGAGCCGTCGGGATGGAACGTCGCCGACTGCAACTGCACGCCCAGGTTATTGAGCGCGGTCTTATCGACTTCGAGCACGTAGACTTTGACGTCGATCTGACTGTTCAAGTCCGTCGTAATGCGGTCGACCAGTTTGCCGTCGGCCGCCAGGTAATGGCCGGCCAGGCCTCGCGCGTGGTCGAGAATCGCCTGCGCGGTGACCGTGTCGTGCACGTGGCCGCTGACGATGACGTTGCCTTTGCCGTCGGGATCGACGCGGACTTGGCCCGCACCCGGGATGCTGGAAAGCTCGCTCTGCAGATCGCCGAGCGGATGCGCCACGGTCACGGCGTTGACGATCTGCGAATTCTGTTTCTTGGCGTAATCTTGAAAGCGGTTGATGACGTCGTCGAGCTGGCTGAATTGCGCGCCGTCCGAAACCATGCCGCGCACCACGACGGAATCGCGGAACGGGAACACCTGCACGCCAGGCTGAGAGATGGACGTGCGCAGCATCTGCGCGAGATCTTCCATACTCTGCTCGGTGACGGTCACGTCGTAGGCGTAGCGGCGGCCGCCTTCCCACACAAACACGGTGGTCTGTCCGGGGGTCTTGCCGTTGACGACCAGCTGGGTCGTGCCGATGGGCAGGACGCCGGCGATCCGGCCGTCGCCGACCGCGACGCGCGTGAGGCCCGGGGTCTTCAGGAGCACCGAGTGGCCCGATTCGACCGATAACAATTGTATGGAGTCGGCCGCCGACGCGTTGGCAGCCGGAACGGCCAGCGCCGCAATCGTCGACAGTGCGAGTATCCGCAAATGCATGAGCCCGAGGTTCCTCCCTTTCCGGTGTCCCCATTATGCCATGCGTGGATACGTTAACACGTCAACAATCAATAGACGTTACGTAAAAGATCAGTACAGATCGCCATTTTCGTCTTGTTTGCGGCGTAGCGCGATGGCATGATGCACTCACCGAAGGACACGGAGGCAACATGCACACGACCGCAATCGGACCGGTACTCGCCCTCAGCGCCGCGGCTTTAAGCGCCGCTGCGCCGGCTATGGCCGCTTCGAGCGCGCTCGGCGCAGCAGACGTATCCTCTCGGGCCGGCAGCGTCGCAGCTTTGCGGCCCGGAGCACCGGCACCGCGTGCCGTCGCGGCAGATACCCCAGCGCAAAACTCGATATCCCTGGAGGCTCGACAACTGCAGGGCGCTGCGGCAATCTCCGTTTACGGCAGCGCTCCGCCGACCGCTCCGGTCACTATTACGCTGCTGGCGGTCGTGTCGTCGGAAGTGCCGACGATCGTCGTGAGCCGACACGACGTCGTCGCCGACGTCAGCGGACGCTTCGGAGCAGTCATTCCGATTGCGCCCGCGTTCGAACGTGGCACGATCCTGCGGATCATCGCCACCTCGCTTCCCGGCGTCGGTTCGGCGTCGGCACAATTGGTTGCGTCGCCTCCGAACGACGGAGTCGACGTTCCGCTCGAGCACTAGCCGCAATGCGCTCGATAAACCCATCTGATAACACGAATACTACGCTCGTCCCGGAGGACTCTATGAAGAATCTGCTCGCCATGCTTCGCAACGATGACGGCGCCACGATGGTCGAATACGGCATCATGGTCGCACTCATCGCGGCGGTCTGCATCGTGCTGATCTCGACCCTCGGCAAGAACGTCTCTAGCGCGTTCTCGTCGGTCAACAGCTCGATCTAAACACCACTCAACGTCAAAACCAATACCGTACCTCGCCGGGGCTGACTCTCCCCTACAGCCCCGGCACAATTCGGTGGAGAATGCGGATGAACGCACTCAAGCGGATGCTCCGCAACGCCAGCGGCGCAACCATCGTAGAATACGCCGTGATGCTCGCATTCGTCGCGCTCGTCAGCATCGCGCTGGTCGCGGCTTTGGGTTCCAACACCAGCGGACTCTTCGCACCCGTCACCAGCAAATGGAACTCCGTGTGACCGTAGCCGCCGTTCCCACCATTCTCGTTCTCGCGGCCGCTTTAACAGCAGCAGTTTTCGACGTTCGCACCCGGCGCATCCCGAACGCGCTCGTCGCCGCGCTCTTGCTTGCGGGCATCGCCGCAAACGCGCTCGGCGGATGGCGGCCAGCCGTCGCAGATCTGTTGATCGCGCTCGCGGTGCTGCTCGCCGGAACGTTTGCATTTTCTTTCAAATTGATCGGCGGCGGTGACGTGAAATTGCTCGCCGCCGCAGCCGGCACGCTCGGCTATCCGGCGTGCGTCTTCTTCGTGCTCTGCACGCTGCTCTGCGGAGGGTTCATCGCTTTGGCGTACGCGGCTTGCCGCGGACGGCTGCGCGCGACCTTCGCCAACGTGCAAGCGATGGCGATTCCCGTGATGGCGGGCGTCAAGCCCGCACGTCCCGACGGCACGCCGATGCCGTACGCTCTGGCAATTTTCGCAGGCGCGCTGTGCACGGCTCTGGTGCCGGCATTCGCGCCCCATCTGAGGTTTCTACCATGAATACGCGCCGCACGACCCTCATCGTCGCGATCGTCCTGGCGATCGGCACGGGCTGGCTGACCCTGAACTATCTTTCCGGCCTGCAGCGCCAAGCAAACGGCAACGGCGCGCCGCGCCAAATCGTCGTCGCATCGCAAGACATTCCGGCGCGCGTTCCTATTACCGCGTCGATGCTCGCGACCGTTTCGCGCCCGGCCAGCTCGGTCGATCCCGACGCAATCGGCGATCCCGCCAAAGCCGTCGGCCAGCTCTCGCTCATCTCGATTCCCGCCGGTTCGACCATTACGGAATCGAAAGTCGGGCATCCGACCGACGTCGGACTGCCGGTGCGGCTCAAGCCCGGCATGCGCGCCGTCAGCATTCAGATCGACAAGGTCAAGGGCGTCTCGGGCTTGATCGAGCCCGGCGATTTCGTCGACGTCATCGCTGTGCTGCCGCGTATGGGTAACCATCCGCCGCCGGCAGCGTCGATTCTGCGCGGCATTCGCGTGCTCTCGGTCGGCGATTCGCTCGAATACAGCTCCGCGACGCCTTCGCCGCAGGAAGCCAACTCGACGACCGTTACGCTCGAAGTCACTCCCAAGCAAGCGGATCTGATCTCGATGGCCGATTTGAACACCGTCCTGCGGCTGGCATTGCGTTCGCCGCGCGAGCCGCTCAACTCGTATCCGACCGAAGCGATGGTTTGGCCGGAAGTGCAGCAGCCGTCGAATCCCGCACCGGCGCCGGCACCGGTTGCCGTTCCGGCCGTCGCGCAAAGCACACCAGGGCCCAAAGCGGATCCGCCGCATCGATTCTCCAGCGTCGTCGTGATCGACGGCGACAAGATGATGGACGGCTCGCAATGAGCGCACCGCTTTTCGCCTTCGTCAATGCGAAAGGCGGTTCCGGGTCGACGACCGTCTGCGCCGAGCTGGCCAAATTGCTCCGGAACGATCAGAAGGTCGTCGTCGTCGACGGCGACCTTTCCGGTAAGCGCAATTTGGCGATCGTTTTCGATGCCGTCCGTACGCTGGACACCTCGCGCGCCGGCAAGGGTATCGGCATGGCCGAGAACGGCAACCTGACGCTGGCCGAGCTCGCCCCGACCTACGACACCGCGTTCACGATCGATTTCGACGACGTCGAGCAACTCGCCGCGTCGTTCAACAGCGCGGGCTGCGTGCTCGCCGACGTGCCGATTCCCTTTGCGGCGCCCGTTCGCCCCTTCGTGGTTCGCGCGACGCGATTCGTCGTCGTGGCCGAACCGACGCTGCTGGGCGTGGCTTCGGCGCGAACGATGATCGCCGAGCTGAAGAACTTCGGCGTGCCGATCACCCGCATCGTACTGCTCACGAACAACCGCGACGGCAACGCCAGCGCCACGCGCGGCGAGATCGAACGCGCACTCGAGACCAAGGTGATTGCGGAACTTCCCCCGCTGAGCGACCGCAACTATGCCAAAGCGCTCGCAGGGTTCGAACGCATCATCCGCGCCATCACCGCCGAACCGCAAATCGAAGCGCTGCTGCCTTCGGCCAGAGGGCTGGTCCAAGACCGGCGCCTCGAGCCGCGGACGGCGATGAGCCACCGTTCGGGCGGACCATCGGATACGCGAACGATTTCGCAATCGCCCAACCGATCCGGCGTCGAGGAGATCGAGCCGCGCGAGAAGCTCAAACTCGAGATCCACGAGCTGCTCACCACCAAGGTCAACCTGATCGAAGCTAGCGCCGCGCACAGCGACACCGCGAAACTGGCCGAGCTGCGCCAAAAGATCGAAGACGCGACGCAGCAAGTGCTCAGCGACGGCACGCATCAAGACCTCACCGCCGAAGACATCTCCGAAATCCGCGAAGAGATCGTCAACGAATCCCTAGGTCTGGGCCCGCTCGAAGATCTCATGCGCGATCCGGCCGTGAGCGAGATCATGGTCAACGGCCCCAAGACGGTCTACATCGAACGCTCCGGCAAGATCGAACTGACCGGGAAGCGCTTTACGACCGGCGGCCAGCTCCGTTTGGTCATCGAACGCATCATCGCCCCGCTGGGCCGGCGCTTGGACGAATCGGTGCCGATGGTCGACGCGCGCCTGCCCGACGGTTCGCGCGTCAACGCGATCATCGAGCCGCTCGCCATCGACGGCGCGGCGCTCACGATCCGCCGGTTCGGAACGCGGCGCCTGAATGCGCAGGATCTTATCGAAAAAGGTTCGGCGAACGAGCAGATGCTCGACTTTCTGCGCGCCTGCATCGAAGCGCGCTTGAACGTCCTCATCAGCGGCGGCACCGGCTCCGGTAAGACGACCTTTCTGAATATTATGTCGGGCTATATTCCGGCGCGCGAACGCATCGTCACGATCGAAGACGCCGCCGAGCTGAGCCTGAACCAGCCGCACGTCGTCCGCCTCGAGACGCGCCCGGCCAACCTGGAAGGCGCGGGCGAAATCAAGATCCGCGACCTGGTGCGCAACTCGCTGCGCATGCGTCCGGACCGCATCGTCGTCGGCGAGTGCCGCGGCGGTGAGGCGCTGGACATGCTCCAAGCGATGAACACCGGTCACGACGGCTCGCTCACCACGCTGCACGCCAACTCGCCGCGCGACGCCCTCTCGCGCCTGGAGACGCTCGTGATGATGGCAGGGTTCGACCTGCCGGTGCGCGCGATTCGCGAACAAATCGCCAGCGCCGTCGATTTGATCGTTCAGATCGCGCGCCTGCGCGACGGCAGCCGCAAGATCGTCTCGGTCAGCGAGATCATCGGCATGGAAGGCGACGTCGTCACCATGCAGGAGCTGATCCGCTACGCGCAGCACGGCGTCGACCTCGAGAACAAGGTGGCCGGCGAGTTTCAATACACCGGCGTGCAGCCGCAGGCGCTGCAGAAGTTCGACGAGTACGGCATCTCGTACGACGTGCGCAAGCTCTCCACGCTGGCTTCGTCCGGTGCGCTATGGTAAGCACGTCGATTCTCTCGCGCATCTTCGGGAACGCGCCGGCGGCGGGCGCCGCGCGCGGGCCGCAGCGCGACCGCGCGCGCGAGTTCGCCGAGCTCATGGATCGCGCCGGCATGCACATGCGTCCGGTCGAGATCGCGCTGGCCGTCGCTGCCGTCGGCGCGGTCGCCTGGGTGCTCATCGCCTTCTTCATCAAACCCCCGCCGCTCATCGCCGCGCTGCTCCTGATACTGTGCGGAGGCGGTGCCGCGGGCGGTTTCTACGTGTACGTGAACATGAAGGTGCGCCGGCGCCTCGATCAATTCGTGCAGCAGCTCGAATTGGCGCTGCGCCTGATCTCCAGCGGCGTGCGCATCGGCCTTGGGCTGCGTCAAGCGCTGACGATGGTCATCGAAGAGATGCCCAACCCGGCCAAATACGAGTACATGCGCGTGATCGGGCAAACAAACATCGGCGTGAGCGTGTACGATGCGCTCGACACGCTGGCCAAGCGCATGCCCAGCAACGAGACCTTGATGATGGCGCGCGCGATCCGCATTCAATCGCAGACCGGCGGCGACTTGGGCAAGATCCTCGAGCATCTGGCCAATACGATTAAGGAGCGCCGCCGCATTCAGCGCAAGATTCGCGCGCTCACGTCGGAAGGCCGCGCCAGCGCCGCGATCCTTTCGTGCCTTCCGCCCTTCTTGAGCGGTTTTATCTCGCTGACCGAGCCGCAGATGGGCAGCGCGCTGTTCTTCACCTTCCCCGGCCACATCGCGCTGGGCATCGTGTGCATCCTCGAAGTTCTCGGCGTCACGACGCTGATGAAGATGCTCAAGGTCGACGTATGACGATGATTCTGGGCATCGTCGCCCTCGGTGTGGTAGCGACGTTCCTGTTCGCCGTCTCGCTGATTCCGCAAAAGAGCGTGCTCAAGAAGACGCTCGAGGAACTCGAGGCGCGCGGAGTTCAGCGCGATTCCAGCGGCGTCAAGCCCTTCGAACGCCTCTTCTCAAAGGAACGCCGCGGCGCGCTGCGGCGCAAGCTCATCGAGGCGGGCTGGTATACCGTCACGCCCGCGCAAATGGGCGTGCGTCTGGTCAGCGGCGCCATCTTCGGCGCCGTCTTTTGCGTGCTGATCTTCAGCGTGCTGCACCTTGCGGCCGTGCTCGAGATGGTCATCACCGGCATGCTGCTGGGCATCGGCGCCTACATGCCGATGGCTTCGCTCGATCGCGCGGTGCAAGCGCGCAAAACGCAGGTTCAGAAGACGCTGCCCGACTTCTTGGATATGGTCGGTACGACCGTCCAGGCGGGACTTTCGGTAAACCAGGCGCTCGGATATGCAGTCGACGCCGCACCCGGTGCTTTGGGCGAAGAGATCAAGGCCGCGCTTTCGGAGATTCGGTTGGGACGCGCGCGTTCGGACGCCCTCAAAGCGGCGGCGGAACGCCTGCAGCAGCAGCAGTTCAGCAGCACGGTCACCGCAATCACGCAGGCCGAACGGCTTGGCACGAACATCTCGAAAGTGCTGAACGAGCTGGCCGAAGACGTGCGCAATCACCGCATCATGCTGGTCGAGGAGCATGCCGCGAAGCTGCCGGTCAAGATGGTTTTTCCGATGGCGATGTTCATGCTCCCCGCGCTGTTCGTCGTCATCTTCGGCGCACTCATGGCCAACTACGTCACGAACAATCACTGATGCAGAGCGCAACGGCCGAAGCGGCAGGAACTTCATGATCGCAGCATTACTCGGCGCCCTATTCTTTACCGTAGCCGGATACATCGGCTCGCTGGTTGCCGCCATCTACGTCGATCGCATCGAGCCGCTGGAAGACGGCCCGCCGCAGCAGAAGGTGCCGCTGCCGCTGCTGCTGGCCGGCTGCGCCGTCATCGGCGCGGTGATGGCAACGCACATCGTCGTGCAGGGACAGATCTTGATGATCGCGATCGTCTGCTCGGCGCTGGTCGCCATTTGGGTGACCGACGCCAAGCGCGGCATCGTACCGGACGCATTCACGCTCGGCCCGCTGGCGGTGCTGATCGTCATGGCGATCTGGCAGCACGAGTGGCGCGTCTTTTTTGCCGCGGCGATTCCGTTCGTGCCGTTCGCGATCACCGCGATGCTTTCAAAGGGACGCGGGATGGGCTGGGGCGACGTGAAGCTCGTGGCACTGGGCGGCATCGTGCTCGGGCCGCAGATTGCCGTAATGGCCTTTGCTCTTGCGTGTTTTGCAGCGGTTGCAGTCAGCTACCGGAGCGGCCGCCGGAAGGGTGCAATCGCCTTTGCGCCTTACTTAGCGTGCGCGATCGGCGTCGGGATCCCGTTCGAGGTGCTGCATTGACCATGGCTTCGCGGCTGCGCAACGTCACGACGGGTCAAGTCATCGCCGAGAACGTTGAGTTCGCCGACACGTGGTGGAAGCGTTTTGCCGGATTGATTCCCAAACGCGAAGTTCTGCCGGACGACGGATTGTGGTTCCGCGACTGCTGGGCTATCCACACGATCGGCATGCGCGCGCGCATCGACGTGATCTTCCTGGACGACGAGATGCGCGTGATGTCCACGCGCCGCAGCGTGCCGCTCAACCGGCTGCTCGTGTCGTGCCTGGGCGCGCGCAGCGTCGTCGAGCTTGGAGCCGGCGCACTCGAAGGGCGAGACGTGTTGACCGGCGATCGCTTGGCGCTGGAATGAACGGACGCTTCGCGGCTGCGCTGGTCGCGTTCGCCGTCGCAACCGCCGTCGTGGCGCACGCCCCCGTTCGAGCGGAGTTCTTCGTCCAAATCCAGGATCCGAATCTGCTCGCGGCACCCGTGTACGCCTGGCTGCTCGCGCATTTCGGCTACGCTTTCGTGTTGGGCATCACCGCGGCGATTACCGCGGCCGCCGTTCTGCTCGCCGGCTGGAGAACGCGCACGCGCGGCGCCGCGGATTGGTACGCGGGGCTAGCCGCACTGCTCGCAGCGCTGTGCGTGATCCCATCGCTCGGATTGAGCCTGGCGCCCATCGGCTGGCTGTGCGCATCCGGTTTCTGCCTGCTGCTGGACCGTGACGACGACGCATCCGCCAAGCGCGCGCTGGCGCTGTGCGCGGTCTGGTCGTTTCTGCAGGGCGGCGCGGGCGTCGCCGCAGTCGTTGCGCTGTGCGCTTTCGCAGGATCGCTCGTTTCATCGCGTACCCTCGACGCTGCGGCGCGCCGTAAAGGCATCGTCGCACTCTGCGCAGCGGTGCTGGGCGCGCTTCAGCTGCACGACCTGCCGTGGCACGCGTACGGAGCGCACGCACTGTACCTGGACTCGCTCGTTCCCGGCGCGCAGCGCGATCGCGTATGGTCCGGCGGATTCGGATTTGCCTCGCTGGGCTTTGCGGCACTGATCGTCGTCGCCGGATGGTACGGCGTTCGCCGGCGCGCCAATGCGGGCGACGCGCTCGTCTTTTTCGCGCTGCTGCTGCTCTCGCTGGCCGACGCGCGCAACCTCCCGTACTTCGGGATCGTCTGCGCGCCGATCGTCGCCGACGCCGTAGCCAGCTACTATATGGGTGCGCGCACGTTTCCCGTGGGCAATGTCCGCGCGTACTTGGTGACTTTTGCCGCTGCGTGCGCAGTCTTCGTCGCGACATTGACCGCGACCGAGCCGCGCCGCGCCGCGTGGCCCGATGCGGATGGACAGCCCTCCGCGCTTTTGCGGCGCTTAAGGGCCGATGCGCAAAGCCATCGCGTGCTCTGCACGACGCCGCGCTGGTGCGACGGCACGCCGTCCGCGCTCCTGGATGACCGTTCCGGCCTGGCAGATTCGTTCGCACTGCGCGTGCAGCGTGACGTCGAAAGCGCTTCGGGCGCGTGGCGCCGCGAACTGCTTCGCGCACACGTCGACGCGATCGTGACGGGCAAGGACGACGACGTCGCCGTGCTACTCGCCTCTTCCGGATGGCGACCCTTGGCGCAAGATGCGGATCGCATACTGCTCACGGCGGGGAATCCGCAATGAAAATCGCCATCGCGATCGCCGCAATCTTCTGCGCGCGTTTTCTGGTCGCCGCATGGTTTTATCCCGGTCAAGACGGGGATCTGGCCTGGCAGCAGTGGCTAGGCCAACAGGTCATGCAGGCGCATCACCTGCCGACGCAGCTCGGAGCCGAAACGTTTACGTCGGCGGGCGCGCACTGGGTGCCCCAAGAGTGGGCTTTCAGTCTGGCCGTCGCCTCGACGCTGCCGAAAGGACACTTCGGTCTGCTCGCAGTTGCAGCCACGCTGGCAGCGGCGTTCGCGTTGCTGCTCACGGCATTCCGATCGTACCGCCGCGGTGCTTCGACCTTTGCGATCGCGCTCACCACAATCTTTGCCGGGTTTGCGATGCTGCAGTCCTTCGGCGTGCGCGCGCAGGTCTTCGGCTGGCTCGCGCTCGCCCTCGTGCTGCTGTTACTCGACCTTGAAACGCCCTTCGTGTTTTTGGCCATTCCGACCGTGGCGCTGTGGGCGAACGTGCACGCAAGTGCGCTCGTCGCTCCGGCGATCGTGGGCGCGTGGGCGCTGGGTACGTGGATAGAGGACCGCGCGTGGACCGAGC
>DASRDE010000227.1:0-13023 GCA_035652755.1 Vulcanimicrobiaceae bacterium
CGCGCCGATGATCATTGCGCTGACAAAAGCCGCCGCAAGGCCCGCACCGGCCATGCCGACCGCGTTCGCGCCGACAGCCGAGACCACGCCGACGGCGCCCAACATAAAGACGATGAGCGCCGCGACGATGCCGATCACCAAACCCGGAACGATTATGATCCAGTTCCGTGTGAGCAGCTCCCACGCGCGCGAAAATGTGTTGCCGAGCTCCGCCGAGGATTGCATACAGATCAACCTCCAAACTCAAGAGCGGGCCGAGGATTCTGGGACGAAATATTCGCCAAGCGCCCGTCAGGGCGCCTGGGCCGGGCTCTCGAGTTTTAAATATTCTCCTACGACGACCAGGGTCGCGTACGCGACGACCGCCTCCATCACGATCCAGCCGACCGCCTCGCCCAGGACCGGAATGCCTGCCGCGGCGCGGCCGGCCAAGCCGCCCGCGACGGCCAGCACGACGATGAGCGCGACCAGCGCGAGCGTCACCGGCGCGTTTCGCCAGGTCAGACGCATCGATTCGATCACCGCATCGGTGGCCGGCCGCGCGCCCACGATGGCGGCGGGCATCGCGTAGAGCGACAAAGCCGCGTAGACGACGACGGAGATTCCGAACGTCGGAACGGCCAGCACCGAAGCGCCGAGGCCGGTCAGGAAAAGGATCGTCAGCGCCGCCAACGCTTGCGGGCCCCTTCGGGCGAACGCGGAGGCGCCGTCGCGAAGCCGCGCGCGACCCGACGTCCACGCCGCGCCGGCCATGCCGGTCGTAAAGGCGATGGCCGCCAGAGCGGCCAGCACGCGAAGGCCCAAAGCGACGATCGTGGCCGCGTACTCCCAGAAGCCTTGAACGCCTTGCGCGTCCAGATCGCCGAAGAAGCTCCACGACGAGATGCCGGCGGCTTCGAGCGGGCGCGCAATCGTGGCGCTCGCTGCGCCGATGACCAGCGACGGCAGGACGATAACGGGATTCGCCGCGAGCAGCACGGCCGCGCGCACGAGGACGCGCCTCATTGCAGGTACGGGGCGGCGGCCGCGATGCTCTCGACGGTGACGTCGGGCGGTTTGGTGTTGGGCGCGAGCGTTTCGGATCGCACGTTGACCCAGATCGTGTACAGGCCCGCCTCGAGCGCGCCCGCGATATCCCGCTCGTAGCGGTCGCCCACCATCGCGCTGTGCGCGGGAGAGGTTCCGAGCTTGCGGCAGGCATGCGCAAAGAGGAGCGGATCGGGTTTGACCATGCCGACCTCGTCCGCAAGGAAGATCGCATCGAAATACTGCGCGATCTGCAGCAGGGCGATCTTCTCGCGATGCGTTTCCGAAACGCCGTTGGTGACGATCCCCAATCGCTTTCCGCGCTCCTTCAACGAGCGCAGCAGATCGATCGCGCCGGGAAACGGCGAAAAATACTTCTTGCGGTACGCGTTGTAGTTGGCTGCGCTGCGCTGCGCGAGCTCCGGATCGGCGATGCCGACGGCCGTCAGCGCGTTTCCCCACATCGTCGTGCGCAGTGCCGAAAGCTTGGTTTTCAGTTGATCGCTCGTGAGGCGGTGCCAGAAGCCTTCCGCTTCGGCGACGTACGCGTCTTTGAGCGCGATGGCGTCGATCCCGTGCTCGGCGGCTACTTCGCGCGCCACCTCCTCGGCCGCAGTGGTGAACGCGAACGTGTCGTCGTGCAGCGTGTCGTCCAGGTCGAAGAGCACCCCGTGAATCTCACGCATGGGAGAAGCGTACCCGGAACGAGCGGATTTCGAAAGGGCGCAGGCCGAACCGCAGCTGCTCGCCCTCCACGGCGCATTCGGACGATAGCGGCCGTTCCATTCCATCGATGCTTTGGACGTCCGTCATCCGCGCGCCGCACCTGACGTGCGCATCGACGGCGGTCCCGTCACACTCGCGCACCCGAAGGACGACGCCGTCGCCATCGTGCGCCGGTTTGCATGCGGCCACCACCACGTTCGGCTCGGAGGGGACGAAGAGCCGCACGCGGGGGCCGTGCGCGAAATGCTCCCACAGGCGTTCGAGCCGCGCGTTGCTCGCATCGGGCAGCGGCGCGAATGCGTACAGCAAACGATGCGGACCGATATCGGCGTTCGGGTCCGGCCAGGTCGTACCGCGCAGCAGCGAGTGTCCCAGGCGTATGCCGCCGCGCGGAAGTGCGCGCGCGCTCCATCCGTAGGTATCCAGCGCGAGCACCGCCGCACCCGCCCCGTCGCTGCCGCGAACCGCTGCGTACCGCTGGCCGGGCACTTCGAACTTGGCGCGTTCGGCCGGCGTGCGCGCGTGCGCCGTGCGAACGATGGAGCCGTGCGGGGAGCCGTAAACGACGTCCTGGGAGGCAACGGCGATCCAATTCTCGACGCGCAGCAGCGTCCGGCGTTCCTGCCACTGCACGTCGAGCTCGACGCGAAGCAGCGGTTCTGCCTCGCGAAGCGAGATGCGCATCGCCGCGTCCGACGAGCCCAGGCGGAATGCGATCGAGAGCACGCCGTCCTCGAGCGAATGCGAGCGCGGCCGTGCGTTTCGCATGGCCTTGGCGTACGACGCGTCGACGTTCCATGCTTCCCACGCTTTGGGACGATCCCGGTACAGCGCGAGGGCGTTGGCAACCGTGCAGAGATTCGGACCGTCGTGCGCCCGTAATTCCGTAATCGTGCCGTCGGTGCGCACGCGCGCAAAGAGCGATCCGTTTTCGAAAACGTACTCGCCTTGCGCGTCCTGCGGTTCGGCCAGCCGCGATTCTACCGGGCCGCGCGCGCGGGGCAGAATCGTCTGCGCCGCGCTGATGACCGATGCGGCCTGCTCCTCGGCGGCCGCGTACTCGTCCATCACCGCTTCATACACGGCTTCGATGGACGTTCCGGGCAGGACGTCGTGAAATTGGCTGCGCAGCGTGACGTGCCAAACGGCATCCAGGCGCGAACGCAGCGCGGCGATCGTTTCCGCAGGGGCGTGCACGGCAATGCACCACGACAGCAGTTCCTCGGCTTCGGCCAGCGCGCGCTCGAGCAGCGCGTTGTGGAACTTGACGTCGTGATGCGTCGTGTAGACGCCGCGATGGTACTCTAAATAGAGTTCATCGTCGTGAACGGGTAAGGCCGATCGCTTCGACTCGAGCTCGTCGAACCAGGAGCGCGGCGCTATCCAGCGCCCGATGGAGGGCGCATGCTCGAGCATCGAGGGCGTCACGCCGCCGCCGCCGTCGCCGTAGCCCAGAACGATCGGTTCGTTTCGCTCTTTGGCGCGGGCAATGCGCCAGGGAAAAGCGGGGCCGTCGTACGACGCAATTAGCGCCGAAACGGCCGCGCTCCCATCGGGGCCCTTCCAAACGAACTGCGGATACGGGAACTTCGTCGTGTCGTTCCATTGCAGCTTCGTGGTCGAAAAATACGGAATCCCCGCGTGCGCGAGCAGCTGCGGGAGCGTGTTGGCAAAACCGAACGTGTCGGGCAGCCATGCGATGGACGGGGTAACGCCGAAGCGCTGCTCGCAATACTCCTTGGCGGCAAGCATCTGCCGCAGCAGCGATTCGCCGCTTGGCACGTTGCAGTCGCTTTCTACCCAAAGCGCTGCGACGCTCGCATCGATGCGTCCCGCAAGAACGTGTCCGCGGATGCGTTCGAAGAGCTCGGGATCGTCTTGCTCGACGAAGGCGTACAGCTGGGGCTGGCTTTGAATGAAGACGAAGGACGGATCGCGGTCGAGCAGGTCGCACGCGATCGCGAAAGTGCGCTGTGCTTTGCGGCGCGTCTCTTCGTATGTCCACAGCCAAGCGACGTCGAGATGGCTGTGACCGATCAGCTTCAGCGGCCTTTCGCCGCCGGCGTCTTTGCGCACGGACGATTCGCGCGGCTGCGGGCTGCATTCGAGCGCGCGCGCCGGTTCCTGATACGCGCGGCGATTCAGGAACCACCAGATGACGCCCGGTCCCGACGGCAATCCGTTGGTGGGAAGCGCGTGCAGCTCGACGTCGAGCGTCAGCGTTCGCGGACGATCGCAGGGCGGCAGCAGCACGTCGTGATGTTCGCGATCGAAGGCGCCGGCGGCCACGCCGTCGGCGCGCAGCACCGCACCGGTACGCGTGCGGTACCGCACCAGGACGGGCTCGCGCTGCGAATCCAGCCGCGCCTCCAGACGGGCGACGCCGTCCTCGCGGCTGCGCTCGACGAGCTTCAGGCGCACCGGCGCGAAGCCCTCAGGGCCCGACGAGCTCTTTGAGCGCGTGCTCGAAGATCTTGGGCGCCTTGCCCTGGAAGAGCACGGACTCGTTTCCGCCGATCTGCTTGCGCAGCTCGAGCAGCTCGTCGCGGATAGCCGCCGCCTTTTCGAATTGCAGGCTGCCGGCGTACTCGCGCATCTTCTGCTCGAGTTCTCGCGCCATCTTCATCGCGACGTCGCGGGGGATCTTTTCCCGCCGGATGTCGGCCTGCGTCTCTTCGCTCGCGCCGACCATCGCCAGAATGTCGCGCACTTCCTTGCGCACCGAACGCGGCTCGATATTGTGGACGCGGTTGAATTCGAGCTGGAGTTCGCGGCGGCGGCGCGTCTCGCCGATCGCGCGCGCCATCGATTCGGTCACCAGGTCCGCGTACATAATCACTTTGCCTTCGACGTGGCGAGCCGCGCGCCCAATCGTCTGGATGAGCGACGTGCCGCTGCGCAGATAGCCTTCCTTATCGGCATCGAGGATGCCGACGAGCGAAACCTCGGGGAGATCGAGGCCCTCGCGCAGCAGATTGATGCCGACGAGTACGTCGAACACGCCCAGGCGCAGGTCCCGCAGAATCGCCACGCGTTCGAGCGTGTCGACCTCGCTGTGCAGATACCGCACGCGGAAGTTCATCTCGATCAGGAAGTCTGTCAGGTCCTCGGCCATCTTCTTGGTGAGGGTCGTGACCAGCACGCGCTCCTTGCGCTCGACGCGGGCCCGAATCTCTTCCATCAGATCGTCGACCTGATTGCGCGTCGGGCGCACGTCGACTTCCGGATCGACCAGGCCCGTGGGCCGGATAATCATCTCGACCACTTGCGCGCTGCGATCGCGCTCGTAGGTTCCCGGCGTCGCCGAAACGTAGACGATCTGATTGACGTGCGCGTCGAATTCGTCGTAGGTGAGGGGCCGGTTGTCGAGCGCGCTCGGCAGGCGGAATCCGTGTTCGACCAGCGAGAGCTTCCGCGAGCGATCGCCGCCGTACATCGCATGCAGCTGCGGCAGCGTGACGTGCGACTCGTCGATGAAGACCAGCCAATCCTTCGGGAAAAAGTCCAGAAGACACCACGGCGTTTCGCCCGGTTCGCGTCCGGTGAGATGCCGCGAGTAGTTCTCGATGCCGTTGCAGTAGCCGACTTCGCGCAGCATGTCCAGGTCGTAGCGCGTGCGCATCTCCAGGCGCTGAGCTTCGAGCAGCTTGCCGTTTTGCTTAAAGAAGCGCAGACGCTCTTCGAGCTCCTCTTCGATGGAAGCGACCGCGCGGCGCAGCTTCTCCTCGGGCGTGATGAAGTGTTTGGCGGGGAAGATCATCAGCGAGTCTTTGCTCTCGACGTACTCCCCGGTCATAATGTTGACGACGTTGATCGCGTCGATCTGGTCGCCGAAAAACTCGATCCGGTGGACGAGCTCCTCGTCCACGCCGACGAATTCGAGCGTATCGCCACGCACGCGGAACGTCCCGCGGACCAGATTGAGGTCGTTGCGGCGGTACTGCATGTCGATGAGCTTGCGCAGCAGGGCGTCGCGGTCCAATTCGTCGCCGACTGCCAATTTGGCCGTCATCTCCAAATAATCCGACGGCGATCCCAAACCGAAGATGCACGAGACCGAGGCCACGATGAGCGTGTCGCGCCGCGTGAGCAGCGACTGCGTGGCCGAATGGCGCAGACGTTCGATCTCGTCGTTGATCGAGCTGTCCTTTTCGATATACGTGTCGGTGTGCGCGATATACGCTTCGGGCTGGTAGTAGTCGAAGTACGAGACGAAATACTCGACCGCGCTCTGGGGAAAGAACTCGCGAAACTCGGCGCAGAGCTGCGCGGCGAGCGTCTTGTTGTGGCAGAGCACGAGCGTCGGCTTCTGCGCCATTTCTATCACGCGCGCCATCGCAAGCGTCTTGCCGCTACCGGTCACGCCCAAAAGCGTCTGCGCGCGGTCGCCTCGAAGCAAGCCCTGTCCCAGGGCCTCGGTGGCTTTGGGCTGGTCGCCCGCGAGCGCAAACGGGGCGACGAGTTGAAATCGCTGTGCCATGGGTGTCCGATGCCCTTCGACACGGGCCCGGCGCCGACCGGTTGCGGCCCAAGCGAGGGTTGCGCAGCCGGCGCGGGAAAGTCCAGGCGCGTCCGCCCTTTGCACCCGGAGAGCACTCGTTGAGCCATCACCCGTTGATCTTCAGCGGCAACTCGAACATCGCGCTGGCCGAAGAGATTGCCAAGCGCCTGAAGCTGCACGTCGGCAAGGCGACCGTTTCCAAGTTCAAAAACGAAGAGACCCGAGTCCGCATCGAAGAGAACGTGCGTGGCTCCGAGGTCTTCATCGTGCAATCGCTCTGCAAGGCGCCCAACGGTAACGGCGTCAACGATTCGCTGATGGAACTGCTGCTGATGATCGACGCGCTCAAACGCGCGTCCGCAGCGCGAATTACCGCGGTCGTCCCGTACTACGGGTACGCAAAGCAGGACAAGAAGACGACCGGCCGCGAGCCGATTTCGGCCAAAGTCGTCGCCAACATGCTCAAGATCGCAGGCGCCAAGCGCATGGTCACGATGGACCTGCACGCAGCGCAGATTCAGGGATTTTTCGACGGCCCGGTCGACAACCTGATGGCCATGCCCACGCTGTGCAACTACTTGAAGAAAGAAAACCTCTGCGACGATCGCATCGTCGTCGTCTCGCCCGACGCGGGGGGCGTGCACCGGGCCGAACTCTTCGCCAAGCGCCTGAACGCGTCGTTGGCCATCGTCTTCAAACGCCGGCCCGAGCCCGACGTTTCCGAAGTGACCGACATCGTCGGCGACGTGTCGGGGAGGATCGCGGTGGTCGTCGACGACATGATCTCGACCGGCGGCACGTTGGCGAAAGCCGCCGAGGCGATCCTCGCTCGAGGAGCGACCCAGGTATATACGGTCGCAACGCACGGCATCTTCGCCGGCGACGCGATCGCGGTGCTCGAGGAATCGGCGATCCAGCGCATCATCGTTACGAACACCATTCCGTTCGGAGCGGCGCGCGAGCATCCGAAGTTCGTGCAGTTAGCCGTAGGGCAGACGTTCGCCGACGCCATCAACCGCATCACGACGAACAAATCGGTCTCCGAACTCTTCATCGACGAAGGCGACCAGCAGCCCGCACCGGCGCCGCAGCTGATCCCCGAACCGGCCGCCGTTTTATAAGAAGGAATCATTCAGTGGCACAACAGCAATCATTGCAGATCGAACGCCGCGAGGGAGGCGGCACCTCGAAATCCCACGCGCTGCGCCGCGCCGGCCGAGTGCCGGGCGTGGTGTACGGGCACGGCTCGAGCCAGAGCATCGCCATCGAGCGCCGCGCGCTCGAAGACCTGCTTCACCGCGGCGGCCGCACGGGTCTGATCGAGTTGAAGATGGACGGCAAGCGCTTCGAGACGGCGCTGCTGCGCGACATTCAAATCGATCCGGTTTCACGAAAGGTGATCCACGTCGATCTGCAGCGCGTGACGGCGAACGAGACCGTGCACGCAAAACTGCCGATCGCCACGGTCGGTACGCCGGACGGCGTACGGAATTTCGCCGGCGTCATGGACATCGTGCTCCACGAGCTCGACATCGAAGGCCCTGCGAACCGGCTGCCCGACCATCTCGAGATCGACGTCACCGAGCTGGGGCTGCACGATCACATCACGGCATCGCAGGTCGCCTTGCCGAGCGGCTTCAAACTGCTCACGCCGCCGGACACGCTGGTGGTCACCGTGGAATCGTCCAAGACGGCGCGCGCGCTCGAAGAAGCCGAGCTGGGCGCTTCTATGGAACAGGCGCAGCCCGAGGTCATCGGCGAGCAGCCGCAAGGAGAGACCGCATAGCGTTTGCGCGCGAACGCGAGCCGGTCCGAATCGTCGCCGGCTTGGGCAATCCCGGAAAAGAGTACGAACGCACGCGCCACAACGTCGGATTCCTGGTCGTCGACGAGGTGGCGCGGCGTTTTTCGCTTTCGGGGTGGAAAACCAAAGACGGCGCGCGGCAGATCTACGATTCGAGCCGCAAACTCGTCCTGATGCAGCCGCAGACTTACATGAACAACAGCGGCGTGCCGATTCGTTTGGTGGCGTCGTGGTATCGAACGCCCCCGCACGCGCTGCTCGTGATCTACGACGACATGGATCTGCCCTTCGGCAAGATCCGCATGCGCCCGAAGGGAGGCCACGGCGGCCACAACGGCATGCGCTCGATTATCGCAACGGTGGGCGAGGATTTTCCGCGCATCCGTATCGGCGTCGGACGCCCCGAGTACGACACGATCGACCACGTGCTCTCGCCCTTTCTCCCCGAAGAGCGCGATCTGGTTCCAAAACTCGTCGGCGCGGCTGCCGACGGAGTGGATCGCTGGCTGGACGAGGGTACGGATGCGGCGATGCGCTTGATCAATACCTCAGAGATCGCGTAGCGCGAAGCTTCGCAGGGCGATCGCGTAGACGGCGGCGATCCAAGCGATCGTCCAGACGACGGTCGCGAGCGGCGGCGGCGACAGAACAAAGAACGGACCGGGCCACGTATGCGACGTGGCGGTCAGCGCAAACGCCGCCGCAGGTTCCAATCTAAAAACGGCTTCGCGCCACATCGCGTCCGTCGGCAGCAGCAACTGCGAGACGATCCCGGCGTCGCGCACCGCGTCGTTGCCGTAGAACGCTCCCAGGCTTCCGGCGATGCCGGCAATCCATGCCAGGCCGAACAACACAATCGCGACGACGCTGCTCGCGATGGCCGATAAGCGCGTGGACAGCGCGAACGTCAGCACGAGCATGACGATCGCCAGCAGACAGAGATACGCAACTGCTTGCACGGGGTGCGGCGGCAAGTACCCCGAGATCGCGTGGACGATCGCGAACTCCACGGCGCCCGCAAACGCGGCATACGCGGAGACGACGCACGCCAGTGCCAGAATCTTTCCCGAGATCAGCGCCGATCGCGTAAGCGGCCGCGTGAGGACGGGCAGCAGCACGCCGCTTTCGACGTCGTTCGCAACGCTGGGCGCCGCGATAAAGACGCCCACGACGGCCAGTACGAAGCTGAACATGTACGCGATGAGAATGAGCAAGATCGCGGAAACGGTCAGAATTTCCACGCGCCCCGGCAGACGGCCGTTCCGCGCATGCATGTGAATCAAGTGCTCGAAGCCCCATGCGGTTAGGGCCGCCAGCAGCAGCGTGACCGCAATCGCGGCGACGACGAACCGCCTGCGGATCAGTTCCTGAACCGTGAGGACGGCGACGGCGATCATCGGACGTCGTCCGCGATCTGCAGGAAACGCTCTTCGAGGCTGAGCGAGATCGGCTCGACGGCAAAGATCTGCGCGCGCTCCTGAACGAGCGCTCGAACCAGCTGCGGAACGTCCTCGCGTCCGATGCCGGCGACCACAAAGGCGTCGCCCTCCTGCGCGACGGTTCCGAAGCGGCGTAAAACGCTTTCGATCGGCGTGCCGTCCGCGGAAGCTCGCACGCGCACCGAGCTCTGCCGCCCGACGACCTCCGCAATCGAACCCTCCGCGACGACGGCACCTTTGGAGACGATCGCGACCCGGTCGCAGACGTGCTCCACTTCGGTGAGCAAGTGCGAGTTCAAAAAGACCGCGGTGCCGCGCGCCTTTAAATCGCGCAGAATCGCGCGGACGTCGCGGCGCCCGATCGGATCGAGTGCCGACGTCGGCTCGTCGAGCACGACCAGCTCGGGCTCGTTGAGCAGTGCGACCGCCAATCCCAATCGCTGCTGCATGCCCTTTGAATACGTGCCGACGCGGTGATCCGCGCGCTCGGATAAGCCCACCACGTCCAAGACGTGCGCGATCGCAGCGCCGGGCCGCGCAACCTGCGCCAAACGGCAGTGAAAGCGCAATACTTCGCGCGCGCTCAGCCACTCCTGATAGCGGAAGAGTTCGGGCAGGTAGCCGAGCTTTGCGCGCGCGGAGCGAACGCCGAGCGGGGATCCCAGCAGCGTGCCCGCACCCGCGGTCGGGCGCACCAAGCCGACGAGCATCTTCACGCACGTCGTCTTGCCGGCGCCGTTCGGTCCCAAAAAGCCGAAAATCTCGCCGCGGCCGACCCGCAGCGAGATATCTTCGACCGCCGTCACCTCGCCGTACGTCTTGGCGAGATGACGAACGTCGACGACGGCTTCAGTGCAAGTCATTAGCCAGTGCGAGCACTTGATCCATCGTCATCGCACCGCCCATCAACCCGTACACGATCCCGCCTTTCTGCCACATGACGCCGGCTCCCAGTCCGGTGTTGTCGCCGATCGCCAGCCCTTGCACGCCGTCGACCGTCACGCTCTGAGCGCTCTGCTTGGAGATATTCACGGGGACGGGCATGCGATTCTGCAAGTCGCCCAGCGCCCGCAGCTGCATCGCCAAATCGGGGGAGATGCCCGGAAGCGCGAGCATGTACCGCTCCAGTTCCTGGAAGGACGCGCCGCGCGAGCTCACGGTCGGAATCTGCATCTCGACCAGCGTCAGCCCTTCGTGCATGTCGTCGTCCTTGGCGTTGCGGTTGGTGCCGTATTGCGCAACGAAGGCTTGTCCGACGCGCACCCGCACCGTCGTCCCGTTCAAGCCGGGCGGCATCGGCGGCAGCCGCCGGTGCGAGCGGCTTTCGAACGCCCGCGCTTTGGCCGCGCTGAAGGTGTACACGTACTCCCCGGGCGTCGCTACGGTGAACGTTCGCGACGACGCAACGCTCGTTGGAACGTGCGACGGTACGCGCGCGTCGAAGCCGGCGTGTGCGCGCGCCGCCTCCAGCGTCGAAAAAGCGGTTCGCGTCTGGCGGCGGATCACGGCGAGCGTACCCAATTGATCCGCCTGGGGCGCGACCGACAAGCGCCGGACGTCCGCCTGCGTGATGTCGATGGGGACGAATTCGCGCGGCTGGAAGAGCGTAAGAAAAGCAGACGCATAGCCCCCAAGCGGCGTGAACGCAAGCGCCAGCGCGAACGCGGCCGCAGCGGTAACTGCCGCGGGAAAGTACCAGCGCGCGCGGCGAGGCGCGGCGAGCTCGCGGGCCAAACGGGCGCGTGCGCGCGAAGGGTCGGCATGCGCGGCACCCTCGAACGCCGCGGCGGCAAGTTGCGCGTTCTCGCGCAACTGCGCGGCGACGCCGGCGCACTGAGGGCACGATGCGGCGTGCTCGTGCTGAGCGCCCGAGAACTCGCCGGGCTCGTCCATCAAGCGGCGCAGATCTCCCTCGTCAATGTGTTTCACGGTCCATCTCCTTTTTGAGTGCGCGCTCGGCGCGCGCCAATCTCGTGCCAATCTGTGCAGCGTCCAGGTTCAACGCGGACGCGATCTCGCGGTACGACAATCCGCTGTAGCGCAAAGCCAGCAATTCTGCGTCTCGCTGCGGCAGCCGCAGCAGCGCCGAACGCACTCTCTGCACGTCTATCCGCCGCTCGAGCACCAGCTGCGGATCGCTTTGCGCGCCCGCGCCGTGCTCCAATGCGCTCTCCAGGCGAACGCGCCGCGTTTCGCGCACGAGCCGCCGCCGCTTGGATCGGACCAGATTCAACGCCGAACGGACGGCAGCGGTGTAGAGCAGGCCCTTTCCGCGCAGGCGCGGGGAGCGCGCCGCCCGGACGAAGACTTCTTGAGCCACGTCCTCGGCCTCGGCCCGATCGCGGGTGATGCGGTACGCAATCGAGACGACGCGAGCATACTCGTCGTGAAAAAAGCGCTCGAACCCGTCGTCCCGATCGATCAGCGTCGTGGCAGCCACCATGCCCTTTGAACACCGCCCGGTGCCGATTTATAACGCCCGTGCGTTATCTTTAGGCGGAAGTGGTCGATAAAGGGAGTAAAGCGGAGGTCAACCCGATGGAGGGATTCGCAGGCAAGGCGTTCGTGGTGCGCGTGGACGAGGCAACGGCCTTCGCCCGCGAGTCCACGTTCGTCGACGACCTGACGTACCTGACCACTCGGGACGTGCATCCTATCGTCGTCGCACCCTCGCGCAGAGCCGGGCGGGCACTCGTCCGGAGCATCAACCGCAGCAAGAACATTGCCGTCGGACTTTCCGGATCCGACGCGGCGATGCTGCCCGGCACGCCGCGCGGATTGGGCAACGTACAGACCGGCATCCTTCAAACGCTGACCGCCGCAGGCTATATCCCCGTCATAGAACCGCTCGCGTACTCGGTCTTCGGCGAACGCGACCACGCAGTTCACGCCGATGACGTCGCGCGCGTCGTCGCCGCCGCCACCGATGCCGTGCGCGCCATCTTTTTTCACGCGCTCGGCGGCGTCGCGGATCCGCAAACGGCAGCGCTTATTACCGAGCTGACACCGGCTGAGGCGCTCATCATCGCCGAAGACCCGCGCGTGCCCGCCGACTTGCGCACCGCGATACGCGCCGCCGCACTGGGCGTTCGCGCGGGGGTCGAAAGCGCACAGATCGTCGACGGACGGACCGCGCACGCGACGGTGCTCGAATTGCTGACCGCGCACCACCTCGGTACGCGCGTCACCGGCAGCGTATTTACCGGCGCTTAAGACATTCGTTGGGGCGCCCCTGCAGTGCCGCGATTCGCTCTCCGAGCGAGGGTGACGCACTCAAGTACCATTGCGCAAAACGCGAAGGGCAGACGCGCTCCAAATTCTGATCGGCAGCGCGCACTTGCGCCCGTATGGCGGCGGATCGGTCGCCGGCCAGACCCACGGCAGCCGCGTCGATAACCAGATCTGCGCGGCGCGCATACCCGTTGTAGAACGGCAGTGCGACGAAGTAGACGCACCCGATCACCGCACCGAGCAGGGCCAGCCGCGAAACGGGATCGTCGTCGCGGCGAAAGCCGATGCGGTCGGCG
>DASRDE010000228.1:0-4826 GCA_035652755.1 Vulcanimicrobiaceae bacterium
GCTTTACCGCCGCGTACCGTCCGAAATACAAATGGACCGATAACTTAAATCCGTCCGCAATGGGCGGCTTACCCGGTACCGGCGGGGGAACGCCTTACTAGCGGGACGCGTCCTTCGACTGCGCTAGGGCACGCATTCGCGTGCCGTATGCTCCGCTCAGGATGACACAGGGAGTCCTTCGACTGCGCTAGGGCACGCATTCGCGCGCCTTATACTCCGCTCAGGATGACATGCGTTCCGCTAAGCGCCTTTCAACGTAAGGCTGCAGGCCGCCGGCCTCGATGAGCGATTGCATGAACGGCGGGAACGCCGCAGCTTGATATTGTTCGTTTTTCGTGAGGTTGCGGATCGTGCCGGTCGGCGGGTCGATCTCGATCTCGTCGCCGCTTGTAATTGCGTCGACCGCTTCGGGTGATTCGAAGATCGGCAGGCCGATGTTGAGCGCGTTGCGGTAGAAGATTCGCGCGAAACTCTTGGCCACGACCGCCGCGGTGCCCGAGCCTTTAATCGCAATCGGCGCGACCTCGCGGCTGGAGCCGCAGCCGAAGTTCGTATCCGCGACGATAATGTCGCCGGGCTTCATGCGCGATGTGTACTCCGGATCCAGTCCTTCGAGCGCGTGCTTTCCCAGCTCGGCCTGATCGACGATATTGCAATACTTGCCGGGGATAATGACGTCGGTGTCGACGTTCTTGCCGTACTTATGAGCGAAACCGCGCATGGTTTTAAAGCACTCCTTCGAGGACTTCGGCGCCGATCGTTCGCGGGTCCGTGATCGCGCCGGACAGCGCGGAGGCCGCGCACGTTGCCGGCGAGGCGAGATAGACCTCGGCTTTGGGCGATCCCATGCGGCCGACGTAATTGCGGTTGGTGGTGGAGATGCAGCGCTCGCCGTCCCCGAGCGTGCCCATATGGCCGCCGAAACATGCACCGCAGCCGGGCGTATTCACGACGCATCCGGCGGCGGCCAGCGTCGTCAGAATGCCTTCCTGCGCCGCTTGCATCCAGACTTTTTGCGACCCCGGATTGACGATCACGCGGAGGGTGCGTGCGATCTTTTTACCTTCCAGAATGTTCGCAACGACGCGCAGGTCGTCGATGTACCCGTTGGTGCAGGAGCCGATGAAGACTTGGTCGACCGGAATACGCTCGCGCGTCACCTCGGAGATCGGGTGGACGTTGTCGGGCGTATGCGGACAGGCGATTTGCGGTTCCAAGTTCGAGACGTCGATCTCGATGACACGTTCGTAGACGGCATCGGCATCCGCGCGTTCGACGACGAAATCGCGATCGGTCCGTTCCTTGACGAAGGCGAGCGTCTTGGCGTCGGCGTGGAAGATGCCGTTCTTGGCGCCGGCCTCGATGGACATATTCGCCATCGTGATGCGGCCCGTGATCGACATCTCGTCGATCGTCGTGCCGTGATACTCGATCGCCCGGTACGTGGCACCGTCGATTCCGAGCCTACCGACCGTCGCGAGCATGAGGTCCTTGGCAAAGACCATCTCTCCCAAGCGTCCGTCATAGACGAGCTTGATGCTGGGCGGCACGCGCAGCCAGACTTCACCCAAGACAAAAGCGGCCGCGATGTCCGTCGAACCCATGCCCGTGGCAAAGGCGCCGAAGGCCCCATACGTGCACGTATGCGAATCGCCGCCGACGATGAGCTCGCCGGGCGCGACCAACCCTTCCTCGGGGAGCACGACGTGCTCGATGCCGCCGCGGCCGACGTCGAAGAAATGCTTGATGTTTTGCTCGACCGCAAAGTCTTTCATAAGCTTTGCGACTTTTGCCGACTGCGCGTCCTTTGCGGGGACGAAATGGTCCTCGACCAGCGCGATCCGCTCGTTGTCGAAGACGCGCGAGGCGCCCTTGATGTTGCGCATCACGCCGATGGCGACGGCGGCCGACAACTCGTTGGCCAAAACCAAGTCGACCTTCGCGTTGATGATTTGACCTGGCCCAACGGCGTCCAGCTCCGCGTGGCGCGCAAGAATCTTCTCGGTCAGGGTCATGCCCATAACGCTTGCAGTCTCCTTATCACTCGGGGTGAGAACGAAGTTCGAGTCGAAGAACGCGCGACCATGCAAGACCGCCAGTTTGGATTTGCAACCCGGGCCATCCACGCCGGTACGCCGCCGGACCCCGTGACCGGCTCGCGCGTCACCCCAATCTACCAAACCGCGGCCTACGTGTTCGGTTCCACGGAGCAGGCAGCCGAACTCTTTCAGCTGCGCAGCTACGGCCACATCTACTCCCGCATCAGCAACCCGACCGTAGCGGCATTCGAAGAGCGCATGGCGAGCTTGGAGGGCGGTCTAGGCGCCGTCGGCTTTTCGAGCGGTCTGGCGGCGCAACTGGGCGTCGTGCTGACGCTGGCGCAGGCGGGCGATCACATCGTGAGCTCGCAGAGCATCTACGGCGGAACAGTCACCCAGTTCAGCATCACGCTGCGGCGGATGGGCATCGAGACGTCGTTTGCGCCGGTCGACGACTATGCGGCGATCCGCGCGGCGGTGCGGCCAAATACGCGACTGCTATTCGCCGAGACGATCGGCAACCCGTCCGGATCGATCGCCGACGTCGAGCGCCTTGCCGAGATCGCGCACGGCGCGGGCATTCCGCTGGTCGTCGACAACACGTTCGCTTCTCCGGCGCTCTATCGTCCGATCGAACACGGAGCCGATATCGTCGTGCACTCCGCAACCAAATTCATCTCCGGGCACGGCACCGTGATCGGCGGCGTGCTCGTCGAGTCGGGAACCTTCCCTTGGGAGAACGGACGCTTTCCGCTGCTCTCGCAGCCCAGTCCGGGCTATCACGACAAAGTGTTCACCGAAACGTTCGGCGAGTACGCATTCCTGATGCGCGCGCGTGCCGAGGTGCTGCGCGACGTCGGCGCACAGATGTCGCCGATGGATGCCTGGCTGCTGCTGCTCGGATTGGAGACGCTGGACTTGCGGATGCGCGCCCACGTCGAGAACGCGCGCAAGATCGTGCAGTTCCTCAAGGAACGCCCGGAAGTCGAGTGGATCAACGAGCCGGCGATGGGATCGATCTTCACCTTCGGGATTCGCGGCGGCCGCGACGCGGGCCGGCGTTTCATCGACGCGCTCGAACTGTGGAGCCACCTTGCCAACGTGGGCGATGCCAAGAGCTTGGTGATTCACCCGGCTTCCACGACGCATTCGCAGCTGAGCGACGAGGAGATGCGCAAAGCGGGCGTGGCGCCGGAGATGATTCGCCTCTCGGTCGGGCTCGAGGACGCCGGCGATCTCACCTTGGATCTCGAGCGCGCGCTCCGCATCGCAGCGCACCACGCGCAGGCGCGGCCGCTGGCAGAGACGATACCGTCGTGATCCTCGATACGGTCTCGGCGCGCCGCGAGCTGCTCGAACGCGCCCGAACGGTCGCGATGATCGGCGCCTCGGCCAATCCGCTGCGTCCGAGCTACACGGTTTTCAGTTATCTGCGGACGCAGACGGCCTACGACGTCGCGCCGATTAACCCGACGATTTCCGAAATCGACGGCGTACGGGCCTACCCGTCGCTGACCGCCTACGCGCAAGCCCACGGCGCTCCGGATATCGTCGACGTCTTTCGCAAACCGAGCGAACTGGTGCCCGTCGTTCGCGAGGCGATCGCGGTGGGGGCGAAGGCAATCTGGTTTCAGTACGGCGTGATCAACCAGGAGGCGATCGCGCTGGCCGACCAGGCCGGCATGAGCGTCGTCGTCGACCGCTGCATCAAGGTCGAATGGGCGCGCCTGCACGGCGGGTTGTCGACGTCGGGCTTGAACAGCGGCCTGATCACGAGCCGCCGCCCTTCGGCATGACGCAATCCGGGGACGTTTCGGCATACGCAGCGCAGGCTGCGGAACTGGACGCCGAGATTCTCGCCTGCATCGAGCGGCGGCACGTGGACGGCTTTGACGATCTCGCCATGCAGATCTTTCGCCACCAGCTGCGCTACAATGCACCATACGCAAAGTACTGCGCGGCGCGCGGCGTGACGCTGGACTGCCCGCCCGCAACCTGGGAAGAGATTCCACCCGTGCCGGCCGCTGCTTATAAAGAGGCCGCGCTCTGCACGTTTCCGCCCGAGCGAGCCGCGCTGGTTTTTGAAACGTCGGGCACGACCCAAGGCGTCGGCGGCAAGCATTACATGGAAACGGCGCAACTCTACGACGCGGCGCTTCTGGCGGGTTTTCGCGATGCCATGCTCGAGGGCGCTCCCGGCCGGATGCGCTATCTGCTGATGGTGCCCAATCCGGCAGAGCGTCCCCATTCGTCGCTCGGCTACATGATGCAGAAGGTTGCGCAAACCCTCGGCGACGGCGCCGGCGGCTGGTTTCTGTGCGACGATGCATTGGACGCGAGCGGCTTGGCCGGCGCGGTGCGGCGCGCAGTCTCGGAGCGCGTTCCCGTGTGCATCGCGGGGACGGCGTTTGCGTTCGTTCAGTTGCTCGACGACCTGCGAGCGTTGGGCGTCAGGCGGCTGCCGCTCGAGGACGGCTCGCGCATTATGGAGACGGGCGGCTTTAAAGGGCGCACGCGGATCGTGCAGCGCGAGCACTTGTATCGCGAACTCGCCACACTCTTCGGTGTGACCGAAGACCGCATCGTCGCCGAGTACGGCATGACGGAACTGACCAGCCAGTATTACGACCGCGCAGGCGGTGCTGCAAGCGGCCTGCGCGTGAAATATCCGCCGCCGTGGATGCGCGCGCGCGTCGTGGGCGTCGACGGCGCAACGCTGCCGGCGGGGATCGTCGGGGCACTCGCTCATATCGACCTTGCAAACCGATCGTCGTGCATTGCCGTGCA
>DASRDE010000229.1:0-23516 GCA_035652755.1 Vulcanimicrobiaceae bacterium
TTCTCGCGCAGCATCCCGATAAGCGCGCCGTGCTGCAAGAGGCGTTGCGGCAGGACGCGCATCCCCCGTATTTGGACGCCGTGCTCAACGAGACGCTACGCCTCTACCCGCCCGCATGGATTCTCGGCCGCGACGCCACGCGCGAAGTCGATGCGGCGGGATGGCGCATTCGCAAGGGGGCCACCGTGCTGATGAGTCAGCTCGTCATGCACCGTTCGCCCGAGTTCTTCACCGACGCGCCGCAGTTTTGCCCCGAACGGTGGCTTGAGCGGCCACAGTTGCCCGCGTTCGCCTATTTTCCGTTCGGCGGCGGCTCGCGCAAATGCATCGGCGATCAGTTCGCGTGGACCGAAGCGTGCATCACGCTTTCCACGCTGGCGTCGCGTTACAGGTTCGACCTTGCGAACGAAGCGGAAGTCGCGCCGGACCCCGTCATCACGTTGCGCCCGAGCGGTCCGGTACTGATGCGCGCTTTAAGCTAGAACGAGTTGCTCCTGGCCGGCGCCGGCTTTGCGCAACGCTTCTGCGATCATCTGCTCTTGGATTTCGCGCACGGCCCAGCGGGCTTGCGCGTCGGCCGAGAGCTTGTCGATGGGATCGAAATACAGGAATGCCTTGCCCGGTTTGACGCTCGGAGCGGCGTAGACCGCAATGCCGTTTTCGCGATCGTAGTGCTCGTAGCTGTGAACGTCGCGCTTGCCGCCGCCGCCGGGCGCGTCGCAGACGAACGTCGGTGAATTAAACCCGGCCGTACTGCCGCGCACGAATTTCTCGATGTCGGTGGCCGTTTGGATCGTCGTGCGAAGTTCCTCGACGCCTTTGACCATGTCGTGCATGTAGACGTAGTACGGGTGCACGTTGAGGTGGCCAAGCCGCTTGACGAGCAGGTGCATGCGCTGCGGCGTGTCGTTGACGCCGCGGATAAGGACCGACTGATTGCGCACGAAGATACCGCGCTCGAAGAGCATGGCCATCGCGCGCTCGGTGATCCACGTGATCTCTTCGGGCGCGTTGTAGTGGGTATGAAGAACGACGTCCTTGCCGAGCGTGCGTCCGCGGTCGACGACCGACGTGAGCGCGTCGAGCCACTCCTTGTGCGTGATGATCTTCATCGGCATAATCGCCGGGCCTTTGGTCGCAAAGCGCAACCGCCGCACGTGCGGGATATCCAGCAGCGCGTTGCCGATCAGCTCGATGTTCTTGGGCGGCAGCTGGTACGTATCGCCGCCGGAGATGACGATGTCTTCGAGTTCGGGCCGTTCCGCGATGTATTTGAACGCGTCTTCCCACTGCTTGGGCGTCTTGGCCAGCGAGACTTTGTCGACGTTCTCGGTGTCGGGGCCGATCGCGTACGAACGCGTGCAGAACCGGCAGTAGACCGGACAGGTGTTGAGCGGCAGGAACAGGGCCTTGTCGACGTAGCGGTGGACCAGGCCTGGAACCGGGGAGTCGTCCTGTTCGTGCAGCGAGTCGAGCGTGAGCCGCGGGTGGTCGGGAAGCAGCATGCTTCCGACCGGGATGAACTGCCGGCGGATCGGATCGTTGTACGGATCGTTCCAATCGATGAGCGCCATCGCGTACGGCGAGACCCGGACGGCCATCGGTGCGCGGTGGAATCCGGCGGCTGCATCGGCGATGAATTCGGCCGACGCAAGGTCCTTGATCGTTTCGAGCAGCTCTTCAGGGGTCTTCACCGCCTTTTTCTGCTGCCACAAGTGATCCAGGAACGTTGCCTCGTCTACGTCCTTATAAGCGGGAACGTGACGCCAGAACTCGCCCTGCTTGAGATTCTTGTACTCGAGCGTGGCCGCATCGACCGGCGGCTTCTTGTGCGCGATCGCGTTCATCAGTTGCTTCCTTCCTGGGAGTATTTTCGGATGAAATAGCGCAGAACGTCGGGATACTCGCGCAGCGCGTCGAGCGCGGTGTCGCCAAGGTCCTTGGCATAGGCGCTGCCGATGATCATCGTCACGTCTTTTGCGGCGCCCTCGGCTCCGAGCGCGGCTGCGGCGAACGAGGTGGCCATCGAGAAGAAGCAGACAGTGCCTTCGTCCTTGGCGCACAAGACCGACGCCGGCTCGGTGTCGGCGACGTTCACGCAGTTGACGACCAAATCGGCCAGCTGCGGCGCGAGCGTCGATACGCGGCGCGAGGTGCATAAGGGATCGCGCGCGTCTGCCTTTACAACCGCGTCGACGACGCCCGCGCGGCGCAAAATGCGCATGCTCTCGGCTTCGATGTCGGCGGCCAGCGCGATGACTTTGCCGTCGGCGCCGACGGCGCGCTTGGCCTGCGCGCACGCGAGCATCCCGGGCGTGCCGCCTGCACCGATTACGACCACGGTCATTCCGGGCTTGCTCAGGCGCTGCACTTGGGCCGGAACGCCGGCGACTTCAAATGCCGCCAGCGCGGCTTCATCCGTGATGTCGCGAGGAAGCTTCGCCCAGAGCGCCGATTCGAAAAGGATGGCCTTTCCGCGAATCTTGACTTGCGCCGTGCGCGTGTCGACGGCCGTAACGCTTTCGATGAAGAGCGGCGTGAGCGTGAGCGACACGAGGGAAGCGATGCGTTCGCCCGCGTTCAAGTCGATGCGCTCGCGCAATTGCTCGCCCACTTTGAGGACTCGCCCGATGAAGACGCCGCCGCTGCCGGTGACCGCGTTGTGAAGCTTGCCCCGCTCCTGCACCGTCGCCGCGATCGCGCGCGCGATTCCCGAAGGATCGCCCCCGCACGCGCGGCTCATCTGGTCGAAGGACGCGCGATCGATGCTCAGCGCCTCGACGTCGCACAGGATTTCGTTCTCCATCGCGACCGGCGTGTTGTCGATCTTGAGCGCATTCTGCGGCAGCGCGCCGGCCGGATCGACGACGCGATGCGTGCCCAGCGGATGGAGCGCACGATTGAAAGCAATGCTCAAACGCAGATTCCTCCGCGTTCGAACGGCGTCGAGAGCACGATGGTCGTTTTGGTGCGCGCCATGCCGGGAACGGCCTTGAGCCGCGAAAGCAGCTCGTCCAAATGATTCGTCGAGCGCGTCATCACCTTGAGGACGAACGACTCTTCGCCCGCAACGCTGTGAACTTCGCTCACCTCCGGCAGCTGCGCGAGCGCCTTGGTGAATTCTTCGTATCGCGTTTCGGGGGTCGTGTAGCAGCTGACGAACGCGGCCAGCTCAAGGCCGAGCAGCTTTCCGTCGAGCTGCGCCGAGTATCCGCGCACGTAACCGCGCGTTTCCAGCCGCTTGACGCGGTCGTGCACGGCGGGCGGTTTGAGGCCGACGAGCGCGCCCAGCTCGGCAAAGGTCGAGCGCGCGTTCCGCTGAAGGGCCTCCAGCAGCCGCAGGTCAAGTTCGTCCAATTCGGCGGATTCGACCGCTATATTCGACCGTTTTTCCATAATCCCGAATATTATTCGGCCAACAGACTATACTATACTGCATTTATTCGGGCAAGGGGGACTTATGGCCAGGCTGTGCCTTCGCATGCTCCTCCTGGGGGCGAGCCTTGCCGCGGCAGGGTGCGCCTCCGGCCAGCCCGGCGGCCGGGTCCCAGGCGCGGTCCGCTTCGATCTAGCCGCCGACCCCGCGAATCTCAACCCGCTCTTCCTCCATCAAGACTCGGCATCCGTAGAGCAGCAAGCCGCCCGGCTGGCCTTCGAGCCGTTCGTGGATCTCGACGAGCGAGGCCGCCCTGAACCGGCACTGCTCGAGCGCCTGCCGACCGTTGCCAACGGCGACCTGGCGCCCGACGGCCGGACAATCGTCTACCATCTGCGCCGCGGCGTGCGCTGGAGCGACGGAGTCCCAGTGACGGCCGGCGACGTGCTCTGGACGCTGCACGCGCTGCTCGACCCGCAAAACCCCGTGCCTTCGCGGGAGGGCTACGACCTTATCGATCGCGCCTTTGCGCGGGATGCGCACACCGTCGTCTTTCATTTGAAACATCCGTGGGCGCCGGCGGCCGCGACGTATTTTTCGTACGGGTTCCGCCCGCAGTTCGTGTTGCCGGCGCACGTGCTGGCTCACCAGACGCCGCTTGCCCAAGCGTCGTTCAACGCAGCTCCGGCGGTCGGGGACGGACCGTTCACCTTCGTCTCCTGGCAGCGCGGCGAGTCGCTGCAGTATCGCGCGAACGTGCGGTATTGGCGCGGTGCGCCGCGCGCGCGCGGCCTCGACGTGCGAATCATTCCCGATCCTCAAACCAATCTGGTGCTGCTTCGCGCGGGATCGCTCGATTGGAATCTCGTGGCGCCCGTACAACTGCCGGCGCTGCGCGGCAATCCAAACATCGCCTTGCGCTCGGTCCCGACCGCGGTCGTCGCGGGACTGGTGCTGAATCTCGCGCATCCGCCGCTCGACGATGTGCGCGTGCGGCGCGCGATAGCGATGTCGATCGATCGGCGGGCGATTAGTGAAAAGATCACGCATGGAGCGTATCCGGTCACCGATGCGATTCAGCCGCAGTTCTCATGGGCGTACGATCCGTCGGCCAAGGAGCCCGCGTACGATCCGCCGTCCGCGGATCGATTGCTCGATTCAGCCGGATGGCGCCGCGCCGCCGGCGGAATGCGCGAACGCGCCGGAAAGCCCTTGGCGCTGGTGTACGTGCAATTCCCCGAATCGATGACCGGCGTCCGCGTCGCAACGGCCGTGCAGGCCGCGCTGCACGAGCGCGGCATCGCGGTCGAGATCAAGTCGATCAGCAACGCGCAGCTCTTTCTTCCGTCTGCACGCGGCGGAACGCTGGCGAGCGGCGCTTTCGATATCGCGTACGTCCCGTTTACGATGGGAGCCGACCCCGACGACTCCTCGGTGCTCGTCTGCGGGGCCCCGTCGAACTACATGCGCTACTGCAACCCGCAGGTCGACCGGCTCGAGCGCAGCGCACTCTCGACGGTCGTGACTTCGCAGCGCAGAGCCCTGTATTCGCGGATCCAGCACATCGTGGCAAGCGACGTTCCGATCCTCTATCTCTTCAACGCTCACTACGTGTACGCATATCGCCGCGCGCTGCGCGGCTTTGAGCCGAACGCGTTTCTGCCGACCTGGAACGCTTGGGAATGGAGCTTGCGATGAATTTTCCGATCGACGCGGTGCGCGAGCGCTTTCCGGCACTCGAATTGCGCGACGAAGGGATGCCGAGAATCTATTTCGACAATCCGGCCGGTACGCAGGTTCCGCGCAGCGTTGCCGATGCGGCCGCGCGCTGTCTGCTCGAGACGAACGCCAATTTGGGCGGTTTCTTTCCGACTAGCGTGGCGGCGGAGCAGATCGTGGAACGCTCGCACCGGGCGATGGCGCATTTTTTGGGAGCCGAGTCCTTCCGCGAGATCGTCGCCGGACCGAGCATGACCGCCCTGACGTTTTCGATCGCGCGCAGCTTGGCACGCCGCTTTGCGCCCGGCGACGAGATCGTCGTCACGCGCATGGACCACGACGGCAACATCGCGCCGTGGCTTACTGCCGCCGAGGACCGCGGCCTGGTCGTGCGCTGGGTGCCCTTCGACGAACGGACGTGGCGCATCGAACCGGCCGAAGTCGAGCGCGTCCTTTCATCCAAGACGCGATTGGTCGCACTCAACTACGCGAGCAATCTCACCGGGTCGATCAACGACGTGCGCGACCTGGTGCGCCGCGTCCATGCCGCAGGCGCGCTGGCGTATGTCGACGCGGTCCAACTCGCGCCGCACCGGCTCATCGACGTTCAGGCGCTCGAGTGCGATTTTCTCACGTGCTCGCCCTACAAGTTCTTCGGTCCGCATTTGGGCGTGCTGTGGGCACGCAAGGCGCTGCTCGAAGATCTCTATGCATACAAAGTTCGTCCGCAGACCGCGCAGTTGCCGTGGAAGTTCGAGGTGGGGACGCCGCCGATCGAAGCGCTCGCCGCGCTCGAAGCCACCGTTGCATATTTTGAATGGCTCGGTTCGATCTTCGAATCCGATAGCGCACCGCGCAGCCGGATCGCAGCCGCGTTTGACGCCATCGAACCGTGGGAGCGCGATCTCACGCGCAGCCTCCTCGAAGGGCTCGCCCGCATACGCGGCGTGCGCATTCTGGGGCCGGCCGCCGGCGATCGCGCGCACCCGCGCGTGCCGACGGTCTCGCTGGTGCACGAACGGCATTCACCGATCGTGCTCGCGCAGCACCTGGCGGCGGCCAACGTGTTCGTATGGTCGGGTCACAATTTCGCGCTCGAAACAGTGCGCCAGCTCGGTATAGACGAAGAGGCGGGCGTGCTGCGCATCGGACTTGCGCACTACAACACGCCGGGAGAGATCGCTACGTGCTTGGACGTGTTGGAAGCCGCAGCGGCGGCGTAACGCTATCGCGCCCGTTTTCTTTTTTCGAGCAGTCCGCGAACCGACGGGCTGATCGGTTTATCCGTGCGGTGGATGCACCCCATCCAGCAGCACGGGCGGCGTTTGCCCTCCAAGAGCTGCGAAATCGTGCGCTCGACATGCTCCTGCCTGGTCTGCGCTTGTTTGACGCTCGTGGTCCAGCAAATCCACTCGTTGCGCGCGAGCGGCGTAAGGCCGTTCCAGCGTTCGAGCGCTTCACGATCCGAAGTCAGCGCTTTGCGAAGATCGGCCGGCACTGCGTGCACGACGCCGCCGGCGATCTTCCGTTCCGCCACCCGGCCGGCCATGCTAGAGCACTTTCACCGCATGCACGAGCCCGTCGACGCTGGCTTTGGCGTCACCGAACAGCATCACCGTCTTCGGATCCTCGTAGAGCGGATTGTCGATGCCGGCAAAGCCCGATCGCATGGATCGTTTGAGAACGACGACGTTGGCCGCTTTATCGACGTCCAGAATCGGCATGCCGTAGATCGGCGACGACGGGACGTTGCGCGCGGCGGGATTGGTGACGTCGTTCGCGCCGATGATCAGCGCCACGTCCGTGCGGCCGAACTCCGGATTGATGTCGTCCATGTCGTACAGCTGGTTGTAGGGCACGTTAGCCTCGGCCAAGAGCACGTTCATGTGCCCGGGCATGCGTCCGGCGACCGGATGAATCGCGTACTTGACGCTAACGCCCTTCTTCTCGAGTTGATCGGCCAGCTCGCGTACGCTGTGCTGCGCCTGGGCGACCGCCATGCCGTAGCCGGGAACGACGATCACTTGGTGCGCGTACGCAAGCATCACCGCGACGTCGTCCACGGAGGTGCTGCGAATATTCTGCGGCGCCCCGCTTGCCGAGGCGACTTCCATGCCGCCGGATGCGCCGAACGCGCCGAACAGCACGTTCGTTAGCGGACGGTTCATAGCTTTGCCCATCATCATCGTCAGCAGCGTACCGCTCGCGCCGACGAGCGTTCCGCTGACGATTAAGAGCTGGTTGTCCAATTCGAAGCCGGTGATCGCAACGGCGACGCCCGTGAACGAGTTGAGCAGCGAAATCACGACCGGCATGTCCGCACCGCCGATCGGCAGAACGAAGAGCACGCCGAAGATCAGCGCGGCGGCGAGCATCCCCACGTACCACACCCACGGGACGTCACCCGAACGCGCCATGATGCCTAGGGCGAGCACGAGCGCCGACAACCCGATCAGCGCGTTGACCGCCTGCTGTCCTTTATACGTGACGGGCCGTCCGGTCATCCACTCCTGAAGCTTCAAAAACGCGATGATCGAACCGGAGAAGCTGACCGCGCCGATGATCGCGCTAACGACGAGCGAGACGTACGTCAGCAGCCGCAGCTGCGGCGAGAGCGACGGCGGTGCCGTGGCCAGCACGAAAAACTCGGCTGTCGAGATGCACGCTGCCGCGCCGCCGCCCGCGCCGTTAAAGAGCGCGACCATCTGGGGCATCGCCGTCATTTTGACCTTGAGCGCGGAGAAGAGCCCGATGACGGTACCTACGGCGATGCCGATCAGGATGATCCACCAGCCGGCGGCATCGATGCGCCAAATCGACGCGGCAATTGCCAGCAGCATCCCGACTGCCGCGTACCGGTTACCGACGCGCGCGGTCGCGGGCGAACTCAGATAGCGTAAGCCCAGGATGAACAGCACGACCGCCGCGAGCGTGGCGGTATAGAAGACGATCGTCTGCGCCAGCGCGTAGGCGGTCATTTCTTCACCGCGTCCTTCTTCTTGAACATCTGCAGCATGCGCTCCGTCACCGCGAAACCGCCGACGACGTTGATCGTTCCGAGTGTAACGGCGACGAGCGCGAGCGCGATGAAGAGCGGCGAGCTCAGCGAGGCGTTGAAAATCGCCGCGACGATGAAGATCGCGCCGACGAGCACCACGCCGTGGATCGCGTTCGTGGCGGACATCAGCGGCGTGTGCAGCGTCGTGGGCACCTTCGAAATGACTTCGAAACCGACGAATATCGCGAGCGCGAAGACGAGCAGCAGGTCGAAGAGGTAGGAAACGAACTCGAGTCCGGTCACGGTGCAGCTCCTATGCCGAGCGTTTCGAGCGTGGGCGTATGCACGATCTTGCCCTCGTGCACGATTGTCGTCCCTCGCGCGATTTCGTCGTTCATATCCAGCGCAAGCGCGCCGTCTTTGAGCAGGACGCTCAGCAGGGCGTGCACGTTGCGCGAGTAGAGTTGCGACGCATGGTAGGGCATCGTCGAAGCGAGATTGGTCGTGCCGATGATCTGGACGCCGTTGGACGAGCGCACGATTTGGTCGCGCTGCGTGAGCGCGCAGTTTCCGCCTGCTTCCGCCGCGAGGTCGACGATAACCGAACCCGGCTTCATCGCCGCGACGGCTTGTTCGGTGATGAGCAGCGGCGCGGGGCGTCCGGGAACGAGCGCCGTCGTGATCACCGCATCCGACGCGCCGATGGCGTCGACCATGAACTGCCGCTGTTTGTCGATCTGTTCGGGCGTGAGCTCTTTGGCGTATCCGCCGGCCGCTTGTGCGTCGACGCCGAGATCGATCTCCAGAAAAGACGCGCCCAAACTTTGCACTTGTTCTTTAACGACCGCGCGCGTATCGTATGCACTGACGACCGCGCCCAAGCGGCGCGCGGTCGCGATGGCCTGCAGCCCGGCGACGCCGGCTCCCAAAATCAAGACCTTGGCGGGCGGAATCGTCCCGGCAGCAGTCGTGAGCATCGGAAAGAATCGCGGAAGCGCGGCGGCCGCAAGCAAGACGGCTTTATATCCGGCGATGTTGCTCTGCGAGCTGAGGGCATCCATCGACTGCGCGCGCGTGATCCGCGGAATGGCATCCATCGAAAGCGCCGTGATCCCCGCGCCGGCCAGCTGCTTGACATACGGCGCATCCCCGAGCGGCGCGAGCAGGCCGAGCAGCGCGGCGCGTTTCGGCATCGCGCCGAGCACGGACTCCGAAGGACGGCCGACCGTTACGACCAGATCCGCGCCGGAAAGCAGTGCGGCCGGGTCGCCCTCGACGGTCGCTCCGGCCTGCGTGTAGAGTTCGTCCGGAAAAGCGGCGCGTTCGCCCGCGCCGCGCGCGACCTTGACGGAAACGCCCGCCTTCGTCAGTTTGGCGACGGTCTCCGGTACGAGCGCGACGCGCGCTTCGTTGGGCGCCGCTTCTAAGGGTACCGCAACGTTCATCGCAGCGAGCGTTCCGCGCTCGCATGCCGACACCTCCGGTTACAGGATGCGGATGGTGTTCAGGAGCGTTCCGATCTTTTGGATGGCCAGTTCGACGATGTCGCCGTCGCGAAAAAATTCGGGCGGATTGCGGGCGAAGCCCACTCCGTCGGGCGTTCCGGTCGCGATTACGTCTCCAGGTTCGAGCGTCATGCCTTTGCTCAGCTCGGCGATCAGCCGCGGAATCTTGAAGATCATCTGACCCGTATCGGCTTCCTGCTTGCGGCTGCCGTTCACGCGAAGGGTCAGCAGCAGCTTGTGCGGATCCGGAATCTCGTCGGCGCCGGCTATCCACGGACCGATGGGACAACTCTTGTCCAAGCTCTTTCCCTTGAACCACTGCAGGTGCGCCCGCTGCAGATCGCGCGCGGTGATATCGTTCACACAGGTGTAGCCGAAGACCGCACTCATCGCGTTTTCTTCCGTGGCGTCGCGAATGGGAGTGCCGATGACCACGCCGAGCTCGCCCTCCCAATCCATCTCGGCCGAGACGCGCGCATCGAACTGCAGCGTCGAGTCCGGATCGGCGATTGCGGTGGTCGCCTTGGTGAAGAACGTGGGGACTTCCGGAAGTTTGAGCTCGCGTCCCGAGGCTCTGGCGCCCTCCTTGGCGTGCTCGAGATAATTGCGGCCGACGCAGAAAATGTTCTTGGGCGGGCGCACCGGCGCAGCAAGACGTACGCTCGAGCGTTCGATCTCCTCTGACGTCTGGCGCGCGATCCGTTCGGCCGGCTCGAGCCGAAGGTACTCCAGCATCGACTCGCACTCGATTGGAAAAATGACGTCGCCGTCGAGAATCCCAGGACGAGCGTCGCCCGCGCCGTCGTAAAAGCTTACGTATCGCATTCGTCCGTTTTCCGCCGCGTTAGGTGCCACAGGCCGCAATGCCTGCACTCGTACGTGTTCAGCGTCATGCCCTTCATCGCGGCCACTGCGCGCGCGTGCGCCTGGCTTTCATACGCGTCTTTCGAACGGCAGCTGCGCTGTGCGTCGTCGATCTCGGCGCGCCAGATCAGCTTACGGGTGCGGCGAGGCAGACGGCGTGCTCATCGAGCGGCGGACCGCGGCGTTAATGTCCGGCAGATTCTTGGCTTTCTCCGCGTCGCTCTTGGCTTTTTGCGCTTTATAGAGCGCTTGCAGTTCCTTCTGCTGGCGCGCCATGTCGTTGAGGATGTTGGTTGCCGCGCCCGGCGTATTCGCCCAGGCGCCTCCCCGGCTTATCAACGATGGATGGCGCTCGAGCGTGTGCGTCTTCGGATTGTAATCGTAGGTGACGCTATACGTCCCGGTTTCGGCGCTGCCGTCAGGGTGCCTGATCCACATCTGCATCGCATTGCCTACTACGACCAAGTCGAACGCGCGATCGCCGGTGAGGTCGCCGTGCGCAACGCGCACGACCTGCCCGAAGTGGTTGACTTCCACGATGAGGCGAGCGTGCAGGGGACGGCTCGGAAAGCGCGGAGCCGGAGACGGGGTGGGCGCGGCGGCGAAGGCGCGCGGCATACAGGCAAAGCTCGCTGCCGCGAGCGCACAAAGAATGAAGAGCCGTTTCACACTCTCGGCGCTTACCGCCGTAGGGGCACTCTCCCTGCCGTCGAAGGCGCTCGCACCGATGCTCCGCCGTTTTCCCGTGGCGCTGGCCGCCGCCTTCGCGCTGCTGACCGGGTCGCTTGCATTCGCAGCTCGCCCGCTGCTGGATTACCATCGGCTGGATGCATATTTTGCGCTGTATGCCCACGACTCGAACGTGCCTTGGAAGACGACCAGCGTTCGGCTCGATACCTTTACCAGCGCACCGCTCGAGTTTCGTCTCTACCAAGTCGATCCCGCGGACGTAATCGTCGCGGGTTCCAACGTGCAGCCGCGATCGATCGACACGCGGCGCCTGCATCCGCTCGCCGCTTGGAGTTACACGCCCCCGGGCGGGTATCGCTTTCAAAGCAACGACGTCGACGTGCCGCTCGGTTCGCGCGAGGGCTTCTTCGTGGTCGAAGCCCGCCGCGGCGACGTGGGGCAGCAGGTCTGGATCGAGCGCACGCGCATCGGTTTGCTCTCTAAAGAAACGCCGTCGGGAATCGTTCTGTACGCGGCGGATCTCGCCGGCGGAAGACCGCTGGCGCACATGCGCATTTCGTTCATCGTCAACAGCCGGTTCGTCGACCGCTTTACGGATGCAAGCGGCATCGCGCGCTGGCACGGAACGCCGCGCCCGGTGTTTGCCATCGCGCAGTGGGGCCGCAGTTCGTCTTTCCTCTCGTTTCTTCCGCAAGCACCGCTTCCGCAGACGATCGTCGGCCTCAAGACCGAAGGCGCGGTCGTCCACGCGGGAGAGGATCTGCATGTCGTGGGTTTTGCGCGCACGCGCGCAGGCTCGCGTCTGCGTCCGACCACCGGCACCGCGGTGCTTTCGCTGCGTTCGTTTACCGCGAGCGTGGCGCAAACCAGCGTGCGGCTCGATTCGGCGGGTGCGTTCGCCGCATCGCTTTTCGTGCCGCCGGCCAGTGCCGCGGGTGAATATACGGTGATGGCGGTCGTCAACGGTTCGACGGCAGGCACGGCAGTGCACGTCGATGCGGACGCCGGCGGACTCTCGCTGGAATTGTTGCCGCTGTGCCGCGCCGCGTGCAATCCGGATGACGACGTGCCGATCGCAGTGCGCGCCGTCCGCGCGGGGCAGTCGGCAGCCGGCGTCGACGTCGACGTCGACGTGATTCGCTCGCCTCACGTGTTCGTGGGCGAGCCGCCCGCGCAGTCCTGGGGCGTAGCGCAATGGTACGATACGCGCGTACGAACGGGCGCCGACGGGAAAGCCAGTCTGCTCGTGCCGCATCCGGATGACGGGTTGGCGTCGACGTACGGCATTCGTGCCACGTCCGGCGGTGCTACCGCCGATACGCGCGTGGTCGTGCCCACCGGCACGGCGGCATTGCGCCTGCAGCTCGATCGCACCGACATCGGCGGCAGCGAGGCCGCGGCGTTCGACGTTTACGCCAACGACGTTACCGGCGGTAAGCCGCTCGGAGGATTGCCCGTCCGCGTCCAGCTCGTCCACGGTGCTTCGGTGCAGGAACAGCAGCTGACGCTCGACGACCGCGGCCACGCGCACGGCACGTTCAGCGCACCGCAAGTCGGATCGAACTTGATCATCGCGTCGTCGGGGCGCGCGATGGATGCGGCCGAGCTGATGGTCGAGCCGCAAACGATGCGGATGGAAGCGGGCGTCAGCCAAAACGTGCAGATTGCGCTGGATCGCAAGCGCTACGCTTTCGGAGACGAAGCGCGCGTGCAAGCATCGCTCGGGGGCGCGCAAGGCGATGCGTTGCTCACGCTCGAGAGCGCGTCGTCCACGGAGGCGCGCATCGTACCCGTCAGCGACGGCAGCGCGCAAACCTCATTCAAGATCGGCGCACCCGCGGGAGCCCTGGCGGCCGGCGCAGCGTTCGTGCGCGACGGACAGCTGGAGTGGAGCAGTGTACCGGTCGCCGTAGACGCACCCGGGCGCGCGCTTTCGGCGTCGCTGCTGCTCGATAAGGCCTCGTACGAACCGGGAACGACCGCGACGCTGCGACTGGACGGCGTGCGTCCCGGAACCGGCACGATCATCGTGCGCGTGACCGAAGGCCAGCCGACTGGTTCCGCGTACTTCGCGAACGCACCCGATCTGCTCGACATCGGCACGACCGCGACGCAGGATACGGCGCTCGGCGCCAACTCATGGCATCCGGGCGTGAACTCGACCGGCGAGCGTGCGCTGGTGCAAACGTTCTTGCGTCGCAGCGCTCCGCCGGCCGACATGGCGATGACCGAGGCGAACACGGCGAGCGTGTATTGGAAGGTCGACCGCAGCGCGGGCGACACGGCCCAGGTGCTCGTTCCGGTGACGCCCGGCAAGTATACTGTGTCGCTGCTCAAGATCGACGACGACGGACGCGTGACCGCCGCGTCGAGCGATCTGCTCGTAGCGCAATGAAGACCAAGACCGCAAGCGCGCCGCGCGCTGCAACGGCTTTGCGCAAAGTCATGGTCCTCGATACGTACGGCCTGGTGTATCGTGCGTTTTTCGCGTTGCCGCCGCTGACGACGACTCGCGGCATGCCGATCAATGCGGCGTACGGTTTCACGATGATGCTCAACAAGATCGTGACCGACGAAAAACCTTCGCACGTCATCGCGGCATTCGACAAGGGCTTGCCGGCCCACCGCGTCGCGCTCTATCAACAGTACAAGGCGCAGCGCGACCAGATGCCGGACGACCTGCGCGGACAGTTCGCGCTCGTTCGCCGCATTCTGGCGGTCAACGGCATCCCGATCGTTGAGATCGAAGGCGAGGAAGCCGACGACGTGATCGCGACGATTGCCAAACAAGTCGAGGCCGCGGGCGGAGAGACCGTCGTCGTCACCGGCGATACGGATCTGATGCAGGTCGTCGACGAGCGAACCACGTTGCTGATGACGCGCCGCGGCATCACCGAATTGGGACGATACGATCTGGCCGCGGTGCGCGAACGGTACGACGGGCTGGAGCCGGCACAGCTTCCGGATTACCGCGGCCTCAAGGGCGATCCGTCGGACAACTTGCCCGGAATTCCCGGAGTCGGCGAAAAGACGGCGATCAAACTGATCAAAGCAGCCGGGTCGCTCGACGCGCTCGTGAACGATCCGAAACTGGCCGGCACCCCCAAGCTGCAAAAGCTGGTGGAAGAGTTCGGCGCGCAGGCCCGTGTCTGCCGCGACGTTTCGATTGCGAACACGGCGTTGCCGCTGGCGATCGATTGGGAAGAGGCCGCGTACTCGCCGCCTTCCAACGAAGAGCTGTACCGGCTTTACAGCGAGCTCGAATTCAAAACGCTGCTCGGCAAACTCGACGTACCGCTCGAGATGCCGCTGCTCGAGACGCAAGAACGGATCAAAGGCCGTTACCGCTCGTACGTCGCCGCCACCGATCCGCCCGAATATGCCGAACTCGCTCGCGACCTCGACCAAATGGCCGGGGCTCCGGAGATCGCGTTCGCGGTCAAATCCGACGGCGAGATCGGGCTGAGCGCCGAGCGCGGAACCGGAATCGGTTTTCTGTCCGGTGCGCTCGCGCGCGACCCGGTTCGATCGGCGTTCGAGCGGCTCTGGCCCGGGAGCCGGCGGCTGGTCGCGCACGACGTCAAGAGCGTACTGCACGTTCTGCACCGCCACGGATTCGCACCGCGCGCCTTCAGCGGCGACACGATGATCGGCGCGCACTTGCTCAATCCGTCACGCACGTTCGCGCAGATTGAAGATGCCGCGCAGGAGGGCCTTGCGCTCTCGGCCGGCGACGACGTCGCCGCGCATGCCGACGCCGCGCTGCAGCTGAGCGGCAAGCAGCGCGACGAACTGGCCTCACGCGATCAGCTGCGGCTTTACGACGACGTCGAGGTTCCGCTCGCGCCGGTGCTCGCCAAAATGGAATGGACCGGCGTCCTCGTCGATCCCAAGCAGCTGGACGCGCTCGCGCAGGAAGTCGATTCGGCCATTGCACGGCTGCAAGACCAGATCTATCTCTTCGCGGGCGAGCAGTTCAACATCGGCTCCCCGCAGCAGCTTGGAAGCATCCTTTTCGACAAGCTCTGCATTCCGGGAGGTAAAAAAACCAAGACCGGGTGGGCCACCGGCGTCGAGGTGCTCCAAGGCCTTGCGCGCGAGTATCCGATCTGCAGCAGGGTCCTGGAGTACCGCGAAGTCACCAAGCTCAAGAACACGTACATCGACGTGATTCCGGAACTTGCCGACAAGAAGGACGGACGGCTGCGCACCATCTTCAACCAAACCGCAACCGCTACCGGACGCCTGAGTTCAACCAACCCCAACCTGCAGAACATTCCGGTCCGGGGCGAGCTCGGGCGCCGCATTCGCCGAGCTTTCGTGGCGCCGCCGGGCGATTACGTGCTGCTCGCCGCCGACTACAGTCAAATCGAGCTGCGCCTGATGGCGCACCTGTCAGGCGACGAAGCGATGCGGCGTGCGTTTCACGAGGGTGCCGATATCCATGACTTCACCGCGCGGCAGATCTTCAACGTGCCGCCGGGCGAGCACGCCGATCACAATCAGCGCCGCATCGCCAAGTCGGTAAACTTCGGTTTGCTCTACGGAATGTCCGATTTCGGCCTCGCGCAGCGGTTGGAAATTTCGCGCGCCGACGCCAAGGAGATGACCGCGGCGTACTTCGCGCGCTTTCCGAGCGTGCGCGCGTATATCGACGGCGTTATTGCCAAGGGCCGCCAGGACGGGTACGTCACGACGATTTTGGGGCGGCGCCGGTATATGCCGGCGCTGCGCAGCAGCAACTACATGCTTCGGTCGGCGGCAGAACGCGAAGCGACGAACGCGCCGCTCCAAGGCAGCGCTGCCGACGTCATGAAGCTTGCCATGGTGCGCATCGACGCCCGGCTTGCGGCCGAGGAATCGAACGCGCGGATGCTCCTGCAAATCCACGACGAGCTGATCTTCGAGGTTCCCAGAGCCGAATTGCAACGCGTCGCAGGCCTCGTGCGTTCAGAGATGGAGAACGTCGTGGCCCTGGCCGTGCCGCTTGCGGTTACGGTCAAAGTGGGCGAGAATTGGTACGACGTCGAGGAGACGCACGATGCTTGAGCTGGCCGCGCTGTTCGCGCTGCAGACCGCTTCACCGGCACCATTGCCGACGCCGCAGTCGCTTGCGGCGATAACGGTGCGCGCTCCAAAAGCGCTGCTGCATCTGCAGGTCGCGCGTACGGAACCGCAGCGCGAGCGGGGATTGATGTCGGTGACGCATTTGCCCGCGCGTACCGGCATGCTCTTCGTCTTCGAGACCGACGGCCCGGTCGCGTTCTGGATGAAAGATACGCTGATTCCGCTGGACATGATCTTCGTGGGTTCCGACGGAACCGTGCGCCGCATCTACGCCGGCGTACCGGTCGTTGCCGCGGACATGCCGGACGATCGGATTCCGCGCGAGACGGGCAATGCAAAGTACGTGATCGAGCTGCCGTCGCGCGAAGCGGCGGCGGACGGCTTGTCGCCCGGGGTGCGGCTGAAGGGGCTCCCTAAGTAAGTCTTGCCCGAGCTCCCCGAAGTTGAGACGATCGTTCGTGGCCTAGCCGCGGCGCTGCCGGGAAAGCGCGTCGCGAGGGTTCGCATTCTGCTTCCCAAGATGGCCGTTGCGCCGCAAGGCGTCGACTTCGCACGTGCGGTCCGCGGCGAACGAATTACTTCGGTGGAGCGGCGCGGAAAGTACGCGGTCCTGTGCCTTTCGTCCGGGAGGCGCTTGGTCACCAGCCTTCGGATGACGGGCCGCTTAGTGGTACTGAGGCCGGGCGAACCGCCCTTTCCCTATACATACGTCGAGTTGACGTTCGCCGACCGCTCCCGCCTGGCGTTCGCCGACGTCCGTCAGTTCGGGCGAATGCGCCTGGTAGAGCCTGGCGAGCCCTGGGACGCCGCTTTAGGGCCCGAGCCTTTGGACGGGGACTTTACTCCGGACCGCTTTATCGGTATGCTTTCGGGGCGGCCGACGCCGGTCAAGGTTTTTCTCCTCGATCAGCGTCGCCTTGCAGGCATCGGCAACATCTACGCCTGCGAGGCGCTTTGGAACGCCGGGATTCGTCCCGGCAAGCCCGCCGGATCGCTGAGCAAACCGGCGATTCGCCGTTTACACGCAGCCCTCGTCGACGTTCTCAATCGCGCGGTCGAACTGCGCGGCAGCACCGTCGACGACTACGTGGACGCGGACGGCATCAAGGGCGGATTCCAAAACGTGCTTTCAGTGTACGGACGAGCCGGCAAACCGTGCCTGCGGTGCGGCGCGAGGATCGTTCGAACGGTGATAGCGCAGCGCGGAACCTGGTGGTGCCGCACGTGCCAGAAATAGATTTACAGCAAGTAAAGTAAAATACAATCGAAAGGTTAGGAACCACAACATCTCTACGACTGACATCGCTCCCGTGCAGCACGAAGAAGAAGATCAGCTTGCACTCGAGCAGCGCCTCTACGAAGAATCGCTCAAAGTCCTCGACGAAGGACAGGTCCTGAACGGCATCATCGTCGCCAAGTATCAGGACGAATTGCTGGTAGACATCGGCGGAAAATCCGAAGGTGCGCTGCCCTTCCGCGAACTCTCGCTCGCGATCGATCCCAAAGAATTAAAAGTCGGCGATACGCTGGAAGTCATGATCCACCGCATCGACGATCAGGACGGCACGCTCTTTTTATCGGAGCGCCGCGCCCGCGCGCTCAAGACGTGGGAAAAGGTGATCGAAGCGCACGATCGCGACGAAGTGATCGAAGCGACCGTCACGCAAGTCGTTAAAGGCGGCGTGCTGGTCGACCTCGGCATGCGCGGATTCGTGCCCGCCTCGCAGATCCGCCGCCAGCCGGTGGGGAATCTGGACGAACTGATCGGCAAGAAGCTGCGACTCAAAGTGATCGATCTCGATCACAAGCGGCATCGCGTCGTGCTCTCGCAGCGGCTGGTGCTCGAAGAAGAGCTCAACGCCAAGAAGCAGGAGCTGCTGGGCACGCTGGAAGTCGGGCAGATTCGCGAAGGCGTCGTCGTGCGGCTCGCCGAGTTCGGCGCGTTCGTGGATCTCGGCGGCATCGACGGCCTGATCCACAACAGCGAGCTGAGCTACGCGCGCATCAAGCATCCGTCGGAAGTGGTCAAGATCGGCGACGTCGTCAACGTCGAGATCATGAAGTTCGACGCCGATGCCAAGAAGGTCAGCCTTTCGCTCAAGCACACGCTGCCCGATCCGTGGGACGAGCATGCGGACAAGCTGTACGAAACGAACAAGCTCACCGCGCAGGTCGTCAAGGTCACGCCCAACTACCTGCTCGTCGAGATCGTGCCGGGCGTTCTGGCCATGGTTCCCAAGGGGGAGTTCGATCCGGGCGCGCAGTTCAGCCCCGGCCAAGAAGTCGAGGTCACGCTGCTGACGATCAATCACTCGACGCGGCGCATCACCGCCTCGATCCAGCACGTCGCCGACGTGCCGCCCGAGGAGATCGAGAAGATCGTCGTGGACGAAGACGACGCTCCCATCGAGGTACCCGAACCGGCCGCCGAATAAGCCGGGTTTCGTCGCCGACGCATCCCCGGCTCGTGTCGACTCGGGGGTGCGGCGCCGCGGACTTCGATAACAAGTAAAGGATGCCGGACGCGTCGAAGCGTCGGCATCCTTTCTTTATGCGGAGACGATGCGAGTAGGTCTCACCGGTGGCATCGGAGCGGGCAAGAGCGAGGTTGCGCGCATCCTCGAATCGCTTGGCGCCTTCGTCATCGACACGGACAAGCTGGCTCGGGAAGCAGTAGCGCCCGGGAGCGACGGGCTGCGGCAGATCGCGCGCTTGTGGCCGCGCGTGGTACGCGACGATTGCCTGGACCGGGCAGCGCTGGCGGAGATCGTGTTCAGGGATCCGGGTGCGCGGGAGCGTTTGAACGCCATCGTGCATCCGCACGTGCGCAGGCTCGCCCTGGAGCTCGAGCGTCATGCCGGCGCCGGACAGGTTGTGGTCCACGTGGTCCCGTTGCTCTTCGAAACCGGCTACGACGCACTCGTCGACGCGTCGATTGTGGTATTGGCGCCGCAGGAAGATCGCCTGCGGCGCGTGATGCGCCGCGATCGATTTACCGAAGAGCAAGTGCGCGAGCGGATGCAGACGCAAATCGACCCCGAGCAGGCGCGGGCGCGGGCGACGTACTGCATCGACAACGACGGCGACCTGCCGCACCTGCGCGAACAGACGCGGTCGGTCTACGAAGAGCTCGCACGCCGAGCCGCATAACGCTTTTTAACGAAATGAGGGCCGGTGGGATACCGGCCCTCGCTCAAGCTAAGCCACTGGACTAAACCTCGTCTCGTCTTGAACGTTTAGAGTATTCCACGCGCACGCAAACCCCTAAACGCGATCGCCTGCGCGGCACACGAGTGCGAGCCCGCTTGAGTGCCATTCGGATTGCCGCGATGAACGGAGCGCTCGCATGCGGAAAGTGATCGCAGTGGCTCTTTTGCGCTTAGTCACCGCACTGCTCTGCGTAACCGCGGCGATGCTGCCGGTCGCCGGACGAGCGTCCGTCGGTTCGTCCGCGCATTTCGCGGCGCCCAAAACTGCCGTGCCGCCGCCGCTGCGGCTGCCGGCAGACGATCCGATTTGGTCGAAGGCGCTGATCGCGGCCGACTTCTACGATTTGACCGGACGCGGACCGGCCCAAATGGCGACGCGCGCCGCATTTTTGTACGATGCTTCCTACTTGTACGTGACGTTTCACTGCTCGCAGTCGGGTACCGGCATCACGGCAGCGCAGCGGATCGACAATCAAGGCGTCGGCAACGACGATCACGTCGGCTTCGGTATAGACACGTCGGGCAACGGATCGCGAACGTACACCTTCCGCGTCAATCCAATCGGCGTGCACGACGAGTCCTCGTCCGAAAACGCCCGCTACGCTCCGCCGTGGCGTTCCATCGCGCGTGTAACGCCCGAAGGCGACTACGACGTCATGATGGTCATCCCGCTGGCGGACGTCCGCGCCCAGTCCGCGCCGGTCCAAGCCTGGCGATTCAACTTCGAGCGCTACGTTGCGGCGCGGAACCAGGATCTCACGTGGGCGTACGAGCCCGCGATGCAAAGCACGCTGAACGTGCAGTTCTGGCCGTGGCTGACCGATATCCGCCTGGTCGGCTCAGCGACCCGTCCCAAGCCGCAGGCCGACGTCTACGCGCTCGAAAGCGCCGGGTCGCAGCGCGACGTGTTCCAAAACGGGATCGGTCAGTTCGAGCAGATGCAGCCGCGCCTGGTCGGCGTGGACGTAACGTATCCGTTCACCAACACGCTGGCGTTCGTGGGGACGCTCAACCCGGACTTTAGCAACGTGGAACAGGATCAGACGACCATCCAACTGCAGGAGTTTCAGAAGGCGTACACCGAGTACCGGCCGTTTTTTGCGCAAGGCGCGCAGTACATCAACGCGATCCCGCAGATCGGCATCTTCGGCGGCAATTCGCTGTTCTATACGCCGTCCATCGGGATCTTTAATCGCGGTCTGAAGATCGAAGGCACCGCGGGCCAAAACGCGATCGGCGTGCTCAATGCAGTCGGTCCGGGCCTGGACGACACAGCGGCCGGATACGCCTACACCACGGCGGACACCTCACTCTCGATCGACGCCGAAGCCGTGCTTGCAAATCATCCGGGCGTTCGCGACCAGACCGCCGGTTACGGCTTTACGCAGCAGAACCGTCACTCCGGCCAATATACGTCGTTCGAGATCGCCGGCGAAAACAACAGCTCGACCGGCCAGGCGCACGATCTAAACTTCGTCGAAGGTCTGCGCAACGAGCACTTCAACCTGGCCGGTTTCTATCGCGACACGGGTCCGGGGTACGCTCCCATCGACGGATACACGAATATTAATGACGCGCGCGGCCCGCAGATAAACGCCGGTTACAACGGCACGGGTTCGCCGCGCAGCCCCGTGCTCTCGTATTCGTTCAGTTTTTTTGCCGATCGCTTCTTGGCACGCGACGGCAGCGTACGCGAAGCCGACATCAACGGATTCTACAGCGTGCAGTTCAAGAACCTCATCTCGCTCCAGGGCTTCTATGGCCCGAGCGAACTGCAGGTCGCCCCGGGCACAATCGACTGGTTCAACCGCCGGCAAATTCAGTTCGGCTACCGGACGTCGACGCCCCAGCCGTTCATCGCGTCGTACACGTGGGGACCCTTTGCGGGCTTTTACGTGCAGCAGACGCAGCTGATCGACGGCCGGGTGATGGGCCCGTACTCGCTGCAGCTCGAATATGACGGTAACATCGAACGCGCCAGTGCGGGCGCGCCGATCTTCAACTCGCAGTGGCTGCGGCGCATCGGCGTCTCGCGATCGTTCGGGCGCGACGCCTCCATCGGAGTCGCCCTGCGCTCGATCAACGGCACCGGCGGGTTCGCGCAGCCCGGCACGAACCTATCATTGCTTTACCAGCAGCGCTTTCCGAGTCAAGATCTGCTCTATCTCGAATACGGAACGCCCGCCGCCGCGCAGACGCTGCACCGTTTCATCATCAAATATGTCTTTCACGCGGGCGGCGGAACCGGCACCTAAAGGTTCGGGATCGATGCTCGCTGTATCTCCGTTTCCCTATGTCGTACGACCTTCAGATTCGAGGCGCCAAAGAACTTCCCACGGCTGAAATCAAGTCGCTTTTTTCGAACACACGCGGTATAGAAATAGAGGGCGACGAGAATGGTTTAATGTTCGTGAACAAAAACACGGGCGTTCACTTCACCGTGAACTCCGAAGAAGAATATTTGGATCTGTCGATCAATTATAATAGGCCGAGCTTCTTTGCGATAGAGGCCTTGTTCCGAGCCATCGCGCTTTCCAAACGCTTTGGGTGGACGATATTCGACCCGCAGCTGGAAGCGGAAATAAACCTAGACGAAGCTCGAATTGAACCGTCGCTACAATGCTGGCGCACAGGAAACGCAGTGGCGCTAACGCAGCTTTCTAGGGAAAAATACTGTATCGATCCGCGTACCGCATACGAAACTTGGCAGTATAATTATACGTTGCCCACAAAGGACGACGAGTTACAGGCTTTGGGCGTCGATGTATACGTGCCGCGTATTTGGTATTCGGAAGTGGACGGGCGCGTAATAACGCTGGTCTTTGCATTCAACGGGATTGCGTCAATGGCGATCCCGGATGTCGATTACATCGCTGTGTCGAGGACCGGCATCCTAGGAAAGAAACGCTTCGGCTTGTTGCCGCGCGATACGGCGTTTTCCGTTTTGGCCGGGTTCGAGCGGCCTTTGGCTCCCTTGCCGTGCATTCCCGCGTTTTTTAGCAGTTCCAAATCAATAGACCAAATTTTGCCGAAGGCGAAAGTCTCGCTCGGCGAGATCATCCAGGAGGAGCACCTGATCGACGATCCGGACTTTCTCGAGCGGTAACCCTTGAATTCACCCGCCGCTGCGTAAGACGCGCCCTGGGCGTTCGTTCGTAAAACGTCCGTCGCGCAGCACGGGCCGGCCGTTGACGAACACGTGATCGATGCCGTTGGGGAAGCTGTAGGGTGCTTCATAAGTCGCGGTGTCGCGGATGTTTTCTTCGTCGAAGACGACGAGATCCGCGTACTTTCCGACTTCGACCGTTCCCCGATCGCGCAGGCCGAAGACGCGTGCCGGCAGCGAGGTCATGCGGCGGACGGCCTCGGCGATTTCGACCGTGCGGCGGCCGCGCACGAAGCGCCCGAAGATTCGCGGAAACGTCCCGAACGTGCGGGGATGCGGAACGCCGTGTGCCGTTGGCCCGTCCAGCGCTCGAATGGACGCGTCGCTGCCCACGCAGCAGAAATCGGCCGAGAGCACGGTCGCCACGTCGTCCTCGTTCATCGTAAAGAAGACGGCCCCGACCTCCAGACGTTCCTCGCGCAGCAGACGAATCGCAGCCTGCGCGGGCGTCAGCGACCACGTGCGCCCGATGTCGTCCATTCGCATTCCCGCAAGCCGCGCGTTGCGATCGCTTTCGACCGACGTCACCATCACGTCGTGCCACGATGCGCCGTCGCGCTGCAGGTCCATGTACATCGCTACGGCTTTGGCGGTTTGCGCATCGGACAGGCGCTCGAGCGTCGCTTCCGTTCCCCCGTACCGCGATTCTTTCGGGAGCAGCGTCGCTAAATCGGTCCAACTGGCGACGTATGGATAGACGTCGCAGAACGCATCGACGCCCCGCGTGCGCGCAGCATCGATCATCGCCAGCGTGCGGTGCACTTTGCCCCAATTCTTCTTGCCGGCGGCTTTATGGTGCGAACATTGCACGGTCACGTCCGCGCGCTCGCCGACGCCCAGAGCTTCGGCGATCGCATCGATCGCGCCGTCGCCTTCGTCGCGCACGTGTGACGCGTAACGCGGTGCGCCCGCTTCGCGCGCG
>DASRDE010000230.1:0-9089 GCA_035652755.1 Vulcanimicrobiaceae bacterium
TGCATGCGTTCGATCCACGCTTCGCCCGAGCGGCCCAGCAGCGAACGCAGCGCGTCGACGGTGGTTTCAATCGCCACTGATTCGCCCGACCGGCCGTACACGTTCCACATGCCGTACGATTCGCGATCGAACTCGAACCAATACGTCGCCACGACCTGCCTGCGCGCGCGGCGGATGGCTTCTTCGACCGAGGGGCGTTTGCCGTTCGTGCTCAGGCGTTCGAGCAGGGCATCGCTCAGGCGAATGTTTCGCCACCCGTACGCGCCTTCTGAGGCGTCGTAGAGCATGTCGATTCGCGTTTGCACCAGATGGCCGCTGAGCAGCTCGAGGAACGAGTTGAGCTTCATGTAGCGCCAAATGACGGTATCGCCGCTCAATTCCATGAGGGGAGTACCTCGTACACCACGGGTTTGCACGAGCCGTTGTTCGTTAGTTCGGACGAGCACGCCGTGATCCCGGCGATTGTGTCGGTCAGGGCTTGGAGCGCGAATCGGTCACCGGCTCGCGAAGGCGGCGGATGAATCGTGACGCGGCCTCCCGCGCCGATTCGCACGTCCATGAACACGTTGAGCGTGGCCGTCACCGCGCCTTCGTCGACGCCGAAAGGTGCCAGCGCGCCGACGAGGTTTGCGTGACAGCTGCGATGATGGTATTCACCGCGCCGCTCGAACATCGCTTCGCTGCACGGCGAGAGCAGCACATCGTGGACGCCGACAGTGTCTTCGACCACGCGAGCGAGCGCGGTACCCGCGTTCGAGTAGAGCGTATCGCCGCAGCGGATCCTTATGGATTCGTTGTAGTCGATGGTCCGTCCGGACGAAAACCCGTCGTGCGGACGAGCTGCGTCAAAAAGCGCAACGTCCGCAACTTGCTCGCCGCGCGGATCGACGATGCGCAATACCTGGCCTCTGCGCAGGAGCAGTGCGGCGCCGGTCTGAGGAGCTAACTCGACCTGCGCGCCCGAAACGGACACTCCCATCCGCTTTCCGTTTGCCGCCCGGAGTATTGCCGCGCTTCGCTGGTGGAACCGAACTCTCTCAGCTCGGGGTTGAGCGAGCCTTGCAGGGCCAGTTCGCGCTCGCGCACCGCGCGCTGGATCCGGCCGAAAGCACCGCTTTCACGTGCGGTTCGGAATTGATCGTGAGCATTAAAAACCAGCGCGGGCAAGAAGAAGCGCCGCGACCGCCGGGAGGCGCCCGGGTGCATCCCCACGACGTAAAAAGCGCAGCCGGCGAAGCTAAAGGCAAACGACGCGTCGGCCGGGTCGCTCGACGCATGCGGATCCCAGGGGTGATGCGGCGCGTCGAGGTCGTGCAGTCTTTGCAGTTGTTCCCAGAGCGCCTTTTCGAACCAGCGCTCGCCGAACGCTTCGACCCGATCGAAGACGGCGATGAACGTGGCGTACGGCGCGTCCATCGATGGCCGCTCCGCTGCGAACGCGCAGAGGTCGCGGGCCAGTCCCTCCGTGTCCGCCCCCGCCGGAAAGCCTTTGTAGTATCCGAAGCGGTAGCCGCCGCTTTGAACCGCTCCTTTTCCGGCAACGCACGAGAAGCCATCGCTCAACAGAAAGCCGCGCAGTGCATCGTGAGCCATGCGCGCCTGCGCGCTTGGTTCGCGCCAATCCAGCAGCCGGGTCAGCTTTCCGTCGATATACGCCGAATAATTGCTCGCGCGGATCGCCGATGCGCTTTCGAAGGGATTCGTCTCCGAATACAATCCGAGCGCCTGCGCGGGGGTTAAGCGGCCCATCGCGCCCCCAGGCGGTTTCGCGGGGAGGCGGCGGTCCGGATGATCGACGCTCCGTAGCGCACGCCGCCGTACCGCAGCCGCTCGTACAGAGCCAGCCAGCTGCATATGGCTCGCTCCAACATCCACACCGGCGCCGCAGCGACGGCCGCAGCCGGAAAATACCGGTATCCGCCGTCGCGAAGCCAACCGCCCGCAGCCAGCGCCGTCACGCCCAAGATCAACGCGCAAGCTGGAAGCGCGGAGCCAAATGCTGCGCCGCCGGCCAGCAGCGGCAATACGGTAAGCGCTGCGGTCAGCCGCGCGGGCCTTGCGAATTCGTCGTACGCTTGTCTGACGCGCTGGCTGAGGAAGTGACGCGCGGACGGCGGCAGCCGGCGCACGTAGATGTCGCGCGCAACGCGCTCGCGGCCCCCGCGCGCGACGATCGTTCGTACCAACTCGAGATTTTCGAATAGAACGTCGGGATTGTAGCCTTGCGGCAGCCACGAACGTTTGAAAAGCAAGGTTCCCGGCCAATCGCCGTCCAGCGAGCGATTCACGAGCGTTCGCGCGGTGTCGAGCAGCGCATGCCACGGAAGAGGATCGAAGTAGTTCTGGACGCGCACGATCTCCGCGCGATCGAGCTCGGACAAAGCGCGGTTTAACGCTGTGGCGTTGTAACGCACGTCGTCGTCCGCGACGATGACGCGTTCGTAGCGCGCGCGAGCAATGCCGGCGAGAACCCCGCGCACCTTGCCGTTGAGCCCGCGCGACCACCGGTCGGGACGGACGTGTTCGACGTTGCGCGGCAGAACGGCGGCCAGCGCTTCGAACACCGCCTCGGACGAAGCGTCCACGACGACGATTTGCTCGCAAGGCAGCGAACGCAGATAGGCGGCGAGCTCCGTGGCCTGCTTTGCATCCGGTGCGCGAATCGGCAGAATGTACGTCGCGGAAACGGGTTCTCGGCTGCTCATGTCGTTACTACGTATTCCCAGCGCGGCCGCGCGCAAAAGCAAAGCGCATGCTTGCATCGTAGGCTCCGGCGTCGGCGACGACGATCGCATCGCCCACCGCGGCGTCCTCCAACCGCGCATCGTTTGCAAGAAGATCGTACTCCAGACACGTCCGGCCAACGATCCGGCAACGCCCGCCGCGCTCGATCGCCCGCACATCCGAATAGCGCGCGAGATATAGGCGGTGCACGTAGCTCTCGATCTGCGATAGGTCGGGGTATCCCGCGTCCACGACGACGTCCGTTTTGCCGTCGCGGCGCCGAACCTCGAGTACGGGCGCGACGACCGCCTCGCACGGCGTCGCAAGCGCTTGCCCGGGTTCTGCAAGGATCGTTTCGAGATCCGGCAGCGCATCGATGGCGCGCGTGCTCAGCCAGTGAAAGTCCCCGGCGCGTGCGGATGCGTCGAACTCTTCGGGAACCTTGCCGCCGCCGACGTCGAAGCAGACCGCGCGGGCGCCGCCGGCCCGCTGCAACTCGACGGCCAGTTCGAGTGCGGCCTCAACCAGATCGCGCCACGTCCGACTCCCATAATCTTGCGGCCGCACGTGAAACGAAACGCCGAACCGGCGCCTTCCCGAACGCCGGATGGCCTGCGCGCACATTTCGAGGTGCTCCGGCGGAATGCCGAAGTGCGACGTTATTCCGCGGGGGCGCACCCGCACGCCGATGAGCGCGTTTTGAAATGTTGCGGCGGCTGCCGTAAAGGCTTCGATGGAGTCGGCAAAAACGATCCCGGGCTCAGCCCGGCAGTAGATCGCAGGGTATGGGCCATTGTAGACGCAAGCGGCGGGCGAAAATCCGCATGCGAGCGCGCGCTGCAGTTCGAGCGGATGAATGACCTCGGCCAGCAGGCCGCGTTCGTGCGCGATGCCGAGCAATTCGGTGCGCGGATTGGTCTTGACGCTGTAAGCCAAATGCAGCATCGGCTGTGCGGCATTCAAGGCTGCGGCCGCGTCGAACACCTGCAGCGCAACGCGTTCCAGAAAGATCCGCTCCGCGGCGTACGGTGCCGCGAGTACGCGGCGGAGCTCGGCGTACAGCGTTTGGCCGTCGACGCAAACGGCCGGCTGCGCGATTACGCGGCCGACGTTTCGGAGTCCGGGGTATGGGCATATGCCGTGCCCGCCTTGAGGGGCGGAACGACGAGCAAATCGACTTGCGCGGGCCCCCGATTTGCGTTTTTCACCCACACCTTCTACCATACCAGGCCGAATGTTTATCGCTCCCCGGCGGATAACGTAAACTCTGAGTGCCGGGCGCCCGATAAGTACTACGAGACGAGCAAGGACGCTTTGTTAGGGGATTGTATGGCAGACGACCGGGCGCCGGGGGCGCCGAACCGGTGCATCGTTAACAGACCTAACGGTCAACCATGTGCCAACGAAGGACAGTACGAGTGCGAGAACGGGCATAACGTCTGCTTCTTTCACAGCATTCGTACGATCGGCGCGCAATCGTCGAACAACCGCAAATGCCTGGCCTGCATGGAGGCCGGCAAAACGTCGTTCGTGCACCGCATCGAGCGCTTAGGCGCGTAGCCGGAACCCTCGTACTACTGAGCGCGCGCTAAGACGCGGTAGGCGCCGATCTTTCCGTCCGAATCCAGACGCAGCACCACGTTCATGGAACCCTTCGCGAAGTTCGCGCGGTAGGTGTATTCGCTCTTGAGCGGATCGCTGCTCAGGAACGTCAGGCCTTGATAATCGCCCATCGAGTGCATTTTGTCCGAAAGAATCCCGACTTCCGAACGCGTGACCTGCGTCTTGAGCGTGTCGTCGAAGTTCTGCGTGACCCCGCCGATGTCGTCGTTATACACCGCCCTGGTCGTGGTGTCGGCTGCATTCTGCGCCTGACCCCCGTCATTGGCGCCGCTGCCGCCGCAAGCCGCGAGCGCGAGCACAAGGCCCGCGCTCGCGAAAACTGCGCGGCTGCGCACTAGATCGAGCCCCATCCGTAGGAGACCATCGCGACGTCGCCGGACGACGGACGCCGCGCAACGCGCCGGGCATTGCTGGAGCGGTTCCGGCGTTCGTGCGCTGCGGGCGTCGGAACGAAAGCGGCCGTGCGGTCGGCGCGTCCGGCCATCGCAAGCTGGTTGCGCTGATCGACGATCACGCTGTGCTGGTAAGCGACCTCGCGTTTGAGATCGGAAATTTCCGCCAGTGCGTTGTCGTTCGCGCGCTTCTCGCTGCTATACGCGGCCCACGCGTCGCGGTTTTCGGATTGCAGCTCGGCTTGGCGCCGCGCGTCCTCCGCATAGCGCTCGTGCACTTTGCGGTTATGCTGAATGATCAGGTACGTCGCCGCGCCGATACCCAGCAGAATATTTCGCGTGCTGGCCTTTCCGTCGGCCAGTGCCGGTGCGGCCGGGACTAAGGTCGCGCAGAGGGCGGCCAGCGTCGTGCCGGCGATCGCTCGTTTGAAATTCATGCGTGCAGTGATCCTCCTACGGGTCTAACGCAAAGCCCGAAGGCTATTGTTCCCCGCCGTGCGAACCCCACCAGCCCTGCTTGCTTCGACGGAGGTGGGTCATGGCCAACGAACGGATCGGGGTCGTCGGCACGGGACGCATGGGCGCCAATATCGCTCGGCGTTTAAAGGACGTTGGGTACGCGGTGACCGCCGTCTACGACATCAACCCGGAGTCCGCCCGCTCGGTTGGCGAGGAAGTGGGCGCGATGGCATGCCGCTCGCTCTCAGGCGTGACGGAAAACGCGGATATTATTATCACCGTCGTCAGCGACGACGCCGCGATGTATTCGATCTTCGCGCAGACCGGCGACTCGCTGCTCGTACCCGAGCAGCCGCAAGCCGTCGGCGGGAAGTACTTCATTAACTGCGCAACGATCACGCCTGCCGTTCATCGCGAGATCGAAAGAATCCTCAACGCGCGCGCGGCTCATTCCATCGAAGCATGCATGGCCAGCTCGATTCCGCAGGCCCGCAACGGTACGCTCTACCTGATGTGCGGCGGCAAACGCGAGGATTTCGAGCACGTGCGGCCGCTGCTCGAGAAGATGAGCAGCTCGCTGCGATACATCGGCCCGGCCGGCAAAGCCGCCGAAGTCAAAGCGCTCGTCAATATGGTCATGAACATCAACACCGCTGCACTGGCCGAGGGCCTGGGGCTCGGCGAAGCGCTCGGCATCGATCTCGACGTGCTCCGTGAAGTGTTCTCGCAGACGGGCGCCGCGTCGCGCGTGCTCGAGACCGACGGTGCCGACATGCAGAACCGCGATCACGACTGCTACTTTTCGGCCGCCCATGCCGCCAAGGATTCGGGAATTGCGGTCTCGCTCGCGCGCGAAACGGGTGTCGAGTTGCCTTTGGCGCAGGCGACGCTCGATCAATACGAGCGCATGAAGCGCGCCGGCCTGGGCGAACTCGACAAGTCCGGTGTGTCGGAGCTGACGTTCAAGTCACGCGCGGCTGCGCATAAGGTCGCGCACTAGCGTTTGCATCGACCTCGCCGCGAGTACTCGTCGAGGATTTTGCCGAACCGAACCGCTGCCCGAACGCGTGCGTGAACTCGGCTCCCAGCAGCATGATCTGCGCCGAGTAGTTGACCCACACCAGAAACACGACCAGTCCGCCGAAAGCTCCGAAGGTGGACGAGATGCCCGCGCGTCCCAAATACCATCCGAGCAAGAATTGGCCGATCACAAACAGGACGGAAGAAACCGCTCCGCCCAGCCAGACGTCCTGCCAGTCGATCTCGCAGTCCGGCAAGTAACGAAACAAGAAGGCGAAGAGCACGGCGATAATCGCCGCCGAGACGACGAAATCCGCGATCTTCATGAGTGTCGGGAAGAACGGTGCGACGTGCGCCATCGCTCCGGCCGCAACGGTCAGGACCGCGTTGACGGCAAGCGACGCGAAGAGCAGAATCACGATGCCGAGGACGGCCAAGAACGGCACCGCGCGCTCTCGCAGCGTTTCCATCAGCGGGCGTTTTTTCGGCCCGACGTCCCAGACGGTGTTGAGCGCCTGCTGCAGCGCACCGAACAAGCCCGCGGCGGCGACCAGAAACATGATCCAGCCGATAATTTGCGCCAGCGGTCCGGCGCGGTGGGCGTGAGCGCTTGCCGAGACAATCGCATGGATCCCGTCCGCGGCCTGTTTTCCGGCGCTATGCGCCAGGTACGAATAGAATTGGTTGAGCAGGGTCTGCTGATGTCCGAGAATCGCTCCGGCTATCTCGACGATGACCAGAAGCAGCGGCGCGATCGCGAACATCGTGAAATAGGCGATTGCCGCCGCCAGCCATTGGCCGTTATGCCGCTGAAAGTTCGCGAACGTTTGTTTGAACAGCGGGATTAGCTGCGGCCGGACTTGAGCCCACTCTGCGCCCATTGCACGTCCTCCTTCACGTTTGCGATCGTCTGCTCGGGCAAGAACGGCGCGGCTTCTTGGATCTTTTTCTTGCCGGCCATTGCGAGGACGCCGGTTACTGCGCCCCAGAGAACGGTCACCGTTAGCGCCGCGGCCCACGCCGGGATGACGAGCGCCAACGCAAGGATCAGCAGCGCCGTGAGCGAGCCAAGCGCGAGCAGCCCGCTGATCGCCGACCCGCTGAGCATGCCGGCGCCGGCCCCTGCGCTCTTCGCTTTTTCCGCGAGCTCCTCGCGCGCTGTTTCGAGCTCCCTGCGCACGAGCAAGCCGAGATCTTCGGAGAGCTGTTTGATGGAGGCGCTCAGGCCTTCGGGCTGCGGATGCTCTTCGTAAGTTGCCATAACGGACTAGAGCTACCCATTTTCGGGTGCGGCACAGTATACAAGCAGCCGGCGGAGCGCCGCGGTTTTGCGCGTGACGGCCTCGGGTACGCGAAGAACGCAAATCACGAAACGAGGAGACTCAATGCAAGCCGATATGAACTCAATTCCGGCGGCCGGCGCGGACGCAATCGAAACACTGATCGCGGACCATAAGCGGATAAAGAGCCTGCTTTCGGATCTCACGGCCGGTTCCCAATCCAGCTCCCGGATGCAGACCCTCGAGCAGCTGCAGGCCATTCTGACCGTGCACAACGCGATCGAGGAGAATCTCATCTATCCCGCGCTGCGCGAGGTGGCGGGCAAAAAATCCGAATCTCTGAAGCTTTACAACGAGACCGCGGAAGCCGACGTCCTGCTCTTCACGCTCGACTCGATGCTCAAAGAAGGCCGCGAGGACGAGTTCGGCAAGACGGCCGAGAAGCTCCAGGCGGCCATTCTCGAACATATCGAAGACGAGGAAGAAAAGGCTTTTCCGCACCTCCAAAAGGGGGCCGAGCCGCAGCAGACGCAGCTGCTCAACGAGTCGGTGCGGCAGTTGCGCGGCTCGCTCCGCTTCGATATCGGCGGCGGCCGCGTGCAGAGCGGTTTCGAGAGCGGGGAAATCGGCAGCGAAGCCCCGATGGAGGCGATCCAAGAGACGTAGTCGCCGGGCGTCGCGCCCTCTGAGGGAGCTGGTGCCGGCTTGCCGAACGTCTCCCCTCCGTTTCCCCAGTCGCCAAGGAGAAACAGATGACGACAACCGGCACCACCACGACCACGTCCAGCGCGACGCGCGAAAAAATCGTTCCGACCATTAGTTCGGACACCGCGGGCCCGCTCGGCGCGATTCATTTGCCCCGCATGTGGGCGAAGCTCACGCTCGGCGCTTCCGGACGGCTCGCCGAGGGTTACGACGAATGCGGCCCGGGGTTCGATGCGATGACGCTCAAGAATCTGAACCTGGACCGCGAGCGGACGATGCAGTTCATCCGCGATCGCAAACCGACCTACATGCAGTTCGAGCAATGGGTGATCGAGCAGAACGGCGGCAAAGTCGATCCGGATACAGTCAAACGCCACAACGAGGCAGTTCGCGCCTATTGCCACTCGGACGACCTCGCCACGGCGATGCGATCGTCCTCCGGCATTCCGCATGCGCACATCAAGGATGCGGTGACGCTCAACACGATCGAGGATCTGGACGAGCTTCATAAGCAGGCCACGACAACCTAGTTGCCAACTAGTACGGCGTGATACACGTTGAAGAACGCGTCCCGCTCGACGACGGCGCGCAGACAACGTTAGAACGCTGGGGAACTCGCGGACCGGTCATGCTGTGCATACACGGCATGACCAGTTCGCGCCGTTCGTGGGAGCGGCTGGCGCAGCAGTACTCGGATCGCGCGCGCGTCTATGCGTACGATCAACGCGGACACGGCGACTCGGCCGGCGTCTCCGGCCCAATGACGCTTCATCGCGCTCTGCTCGATCTTTACAATGTTCTCGACGCACTGCCCGATCCCGTCGACATTCTCGTCGGTCACTCATGGGGCGGTGCGGTGGCGATTCTCGGAGGCCGGCGATTCGAC
>DASRDE010000231.1:0-14478 GCA_035652755.1 Vulcanimicrobiaceae bacterium
GGCGTCGTCAACGGATACGTGTCGGTCGGACTGAACGCCGTGGCGGTGTTAAACGAGAGAAAGATGTAGTCGATGATCCGCGGCGACCAGCTCATGCGTGCGCGCAGGTCGGCCGGCATCGCCATTTGCGGAAAAAGAAACGCTGTTCGCAGCGGCACTTCGGACGCGGGGGTGTGCTCGCGAGCGTACGGGCCTCCGCCGTCGACCTCCCAGAACCACAGCGCATAGACGATCACGTTCGTAAGCCAAATCTGCACTGCTGCAAGGAGCAGTCCTTCGCCGGTTACGGGCCGGTGCGGATGCGGCGCGATCAGTAAGCGGACGAGCGTTAAAACGGTTCCGACGTTGAACAGATTGAGGATCGCGACGATGGCAATCGACCAGAGGCGAATGACCGTTGACGGAGCGCGGCGCCGCGGAGCGACGATGTTCAGTGGAATCATCAGCACGAGCAGCAAGACGGGCAACAGCCACAGCGGCCCCAGCGTCAGCCGCGGCGGCAGCGTCACGTACAGTCCGATGGCGGCCAATTCGGCGATCGCCGCGTGCCAGCGCGGCTCGGGCGTTCGGCGCTCCTGCATGCGCGCGTACGTTCGCGCGGCTTGCGCTTGCGGCCTGGACTCCGGTCTGCATCCTAAACGTGCGAGCCGCGGTTGTGCTGCGTATGGCAACCGATTTTAGAGACGGCAAGACGTTCCCGCGGCGCGGACGGCAGGCCTTGGGCGACGCGCTCTGGCTTGCGCGCGTTTTTGACAAGGCGCGCGCCGCCGCAAACGGGACGATTGCGGACTACATTTATCCCTGCCCGATGGACAAAGGCGTCTTCGAACGCTGGGGCATTACGGTCCGCGACTTCGACGAAGCCCTTCGCACGCATCAAACCGACGAATCGCTGCTCGCTTGGCTCGAATCGCGAACGACGCCCGATTCGATCGCCGCTGCGAATAACTGGCTGCTCACCGAGAAGCTCGAAAACCTCGACCGGCAGGACAGCGAAGAGGGCGCCGGCGCGGCCGTATAACAAACCAGCGGCATGGGCCGAATGATCGAGTTTGCGCGTCCCGACGGACAGCGCGCTCCGGGATATTACGCCGCCCCCGAAGACGCCGCTCGTGCGCCGGGCATCGTCGTCGTCGAAGAATGGTGGGGCGTCACGCCGTGGATCATGGAGATTGCGGATCGCTACGCTGCTTTGGGCTACCGCGCGCTCATTCCCGATCTGTTTCGCGGACGCACCGCTGCAGTCGGCGACGAAGCCAACCACCTGATGGAAGGCTTGGATTTTGCCGATGCGTGGTCGCAAGACGTTCGGGGCGCCCTGGCGCACCTCAAAGAGAGCGGGGCAAAATCGGGGATCACCGGATATTGCATGGGCGGCGCGCTGACGTTCTTGGCCGCCATGCATTTAAAAGAGCCGGACGCCGCCGTCGTTTTCTACGGGTTTCCGCCCGCCGAAGCGGGCGACCCCGCGACGATCGAGATCCCGCTGCAATGCCACTTTGCAAAGCATGACGGGTTCTTTTCACCCGAGGGGGTGGCGAAACTTCAGGAGCGGATGGAGGCCGGAAAAGTTCCGTACGAGCTGTACTGGTACGACGCCAAACACGGATTCTGCAATCCGAATCCGGAGGGCAGCGCGGGTTTGGGCCACTTCAACGGCCAGGCGGCCCACCAGGCGTGGGAACGCGCCGTAGCGTTCTTCGAGCGCACGCTGCAGTAGCAGCGCGTTGCGTTATTCGAACTTCGTGCCGGCGTTGACCGGTGCAGAGCGCATCGCACCCTGCTGAAGTCCCCACTTTTGCAGCAGCCGGTCGTACGTGCCGTTCGCGATGATCGTCTTGAGCGCGGACTGCACGCGGTCACGCAGCGCCACGTTCTTCTTGGCAACCGCGATACCGTACGGAATGACGCCGAACTGCTGTCCGGCCACGGCATAGGATCTTCCGCCGTTCAGGGTTCGTGCGAGGTGCGCGACGACGGGATAATCGGAGACGTGCGCCATCGACTCGCCGCTCAAAAAGTGGCTGAGCGCTTCGTCGTCGGTAGCGTACTCCTTGAGCGTAATGGCATGCAGCCCCACGCCGATGCACTTTTGCGACTGCGCGCGCAGAGCGAGGGCTTGCGAGGTGCCTCGTTCGACGTCGACGATCATGCCGCACAGGCTGGCCAAATTAAAGACGTGGTGCGGGTTGCCGGCTTGGACCAGAATGCCGCTGCCCGCCAGGAAGTAGTCGACGAAATCGACTTGCTTGGAGCGTGCGCGCGTGTCGGACATCGCGGAGATGACCAGGTCGTACTTGCCGCCGTTCAAACTGGAGATGAGCGAATTGAAATCGGCGTTTTGAAAGCGCAGGCTCGAACCGAGCTGCGCGGAGAGTGCCTGCGCGAGGTCGTAGTCGAAACCTTGCACGGCTTTGGTATGCGCTGCATAGAATTCGAGCGGCGCGTACGAGATGTCGGAACCGACGCGAAGTGCCGGCGAGGCTTGCGCGGGCAGCGTCAGGGCGAAAACGAAAACGAACAAGCGAAGAAAGAGCGGTCTCATGCACCCTCCGGAAGCGGCTTCGAGTCCTATATCGGTAGAAGGACGGCCGATGGTTAGCCCGAGCAGGCAAGCGTATCCGAAGGACCGCCAAGCAAGCCGATGAACGCAGCCGCAACGATGCCCGCTCCCGGAGAGACTCTCGAAGACCACCCCTTTTTGCGGGCATGCCGAAGGGAGCCCGTCCCGTATACGCCGGTGTGGCTCATGCGCCAAGCCGGACGGTATCTGCCCGAGTACCGCCGCGTTCGCGAGCGCTACTCGTTTCTGGACCTCTGCCGCGATTCGGATGCCGCCGCGCAGGTCACGGTCGATACCGTGCGCCGCCTTGGCGTGGACGCCGCAATCATCTTTGCAGATATCCTGCTTCCGCTGATCCCGATGGGCTTGCCGCTTCGTTATGAAAAGGGCGATGGGCCCCAAATTTCACAGCCGTTGCGTACGCTGCAGGACGTCGAGGCGCTGCATCCCGTCAGTGTCGACGAATCGCTCGGGTTCGTGGCGCAGACCGTGCGCCTGGTCCGGCGCGAGCTCGAGGGAGAGACGCCGGTGATTGGATTTGCCGGCGCGCCATTTACGGTCGCTTCATACGCGATCGAAGGCGGCGGATCGCGCAATTACATCGCAACCAAATCGATGATGCACCGCGATCCTGCGGCGTGGCACCGCCTGATGGACGCGGTCTGTTCCACTACCGCCGCCTACTTGAACATGCAAGTTCGCGCCGGTGCGCACGCACTCCAACTCTTCGACTCGTGGGCCGGCGTGCTTTCGCCTGCGGACTATCGCGAATTCGTGCTTCCCTATTCAAAACGCGTGATCGACGCCATCCAACCGCGGGTGCCGGTCATCCACTTCGGAACGATGACCGGGAGCCTGCTCCCGCTCATGCGCGACGCCGGGGGAGACGTGATCGGCTTGGACTGGCGCGTCGATCTGGATGAAGCGTGGAACCGCTTGGGCCAGGGCGTGGGCGTGCAGGGCAACCTGGACCCCGTCATGCTCTTTGCCGGAGAGGCGAACGTGCGGGCGGGCGTGCGCGACGTGCTGACGCGCGCCGGGGGCCGTGCCGGCCACATCTTCAACCTCGGACACGGCGTTCTGCCCGAAACGCCCGTGGAGAACGTGCTCGCACTCATCGACGAGGTGCACGAATTCAGCCGCAGATGATCCCGTTCGATCGGATCGTGCTCTTGGGCTTTGGCGGTCCGGAGGTGCGCGAGGAGATTCGACCCTTTCTCGGGCGCGTATTGAAAGGAAGAAACGTCCCCGCCGAGCGCGTGGAGGCCGTGGCCTTGCACTACGAAGAGATCGGCGGTACGTCGCCGTTTAATGCATGGACGCGTCTTCAGGCTGCCGGACTGCAAGCGCGCCTGCGGGAGCTCGGATCGGCCGCGCCGGTCGAGGCGGCGTATCTGTACGCGGAGCCCTACGCCGCGGAACTCGCGGCCCGGATCGCCGGAGAGCGCGTCCTGGCAATCGTCTTGGCCTCGTTTCAAAGCCCGGCGAGTTGGGATCGCTACAAGGTCTTGCCTCACGCGGCGTACGCCGCACCTATCGTCGAGCATCCGCTGTTCGTCCGTGCGTATGCCGAACGTCTGCGCGAAACGCTTCCGGATCTGACTCCGGGAATAGCTGCGCACGCCATCTTTACCGCGCACAGCATTCCGAAAACGATGGCCGATACGAGTCCGTACGCGGCGCAGTTCGAACGGTGCGCTTCCGCGATCGCTGCCGCCGCCGGCGTATCTTCATGGGAGATCGCTTATCAAAGCCGCAGCGGCTCGCCCAGCGACCCGTGGCTGGAACCCGACGTTCGCGACACCGTGGCGCACCTGCCGCAGCGAGGCATTCGCGAAGCGATCGCAGTGCCGATCGGATTTCTCTGCGATCACGTCGAGGTGCTGTACGATTTGGACGTCGACGCGGCCGGCGTCGCACGCGACGCGGGCGTGCGTCTTCTGCGCGCACCGGCGCTGAACGATCATCCGCTCTTCATCGAGCTGTTGGCGGATCTCGTGCTGCGATGCGCCGCATAGCGGTTATCGGCGGCGGCATCGGCGGCCTGGCCGCCGCGCTGCGCTTGCGCGATCTTTCGAACGAACGCGGTGCGCCAGTCGCGATTACGCTGTACGAGCCGCGCGAACGTCTGGGCGGCTGCATTCAAACCTGGCGTGAAGAGGGCTTGGTGCTCGAGGCGGGAGCGGACTCACTGCTTGCCGAGAAACCGGCTGCGATGCGTCTGCTCGAGCGATTGGGCCTGACGAACGATCTCGTGCCCATTCGGCCCGAATATCGCGGAGCGCGCATTCTGCGCGGCGGCAAGCTGCGGCCGCTGCCCGAAGGATTCCGCTTTTTTTCGCCGCGTTCGACGGCGGCCATCATCCGCAGCGGATTGTTTTCGCCGGCGGGCATGGCCCGCGCCGCGCTCGAGCCGCTGATTCCGGCGCGCAAAAGCCGCGAGGACGAGTCGCTTGCATCGTTCGTACGCCGCCGATTCGGTCGCGAAGTCTTGGATCGGCTCGCGCAGCCCTTGCTCGCGGGCATCTACTCGGCCGATCCGAAGCGCTTGTCAATGGATGCCGCTCTTCCGCAGTTCGTTCACATGGAGCGCGCGTACGGCAGCGTGATGCGCGGGTTGAACGCGGAAAACGCGGGCGCGCCGCCGCGTTTGATGAGCTTACGCGGCGGCCTTTCGCGTTTGGTCGAAGCCATCGAGCGCGAATTGAACGGCATCGAGCGCATTCGCGAACCGGTTTCGGACGGCGGCGGCCTGCGATTGTTGTACGACGGCGTCGTTTGCGCCGTGCCCGCATACGCGGCGGCAAAGATCGTCGCTGCGGAGCAGCCGCAGCTGGCGCAGTTGCTCGAGCGGATCCGCTACAATTCTATCGCCACGGTAACCCTGCTCTATCGCGCGAGCGGCCTGCCGCCGCTGCCGCCCGCGCAAGGCTTCATCGTGCCGTTCGCGGAGAAGCGACGCATCGTTGCCGCTACGATCGTGGGCCAGAAGTACGCAGACCGCGTTCCGGAGGGAATCGTCGCGCTCCGCGCATTTATCGGCGGAGGGCTTCAGCCCGAATTGGCCTGCTTGCCGGACCACGAGCTGGCGGACATCGCGCGATCGGAGTTCAAAACGCTGCTCGGAATCACGGCGGCTCCGGCGCGCACCTATGCCGCCCATATGGAGCGCGTCCTTCCCGAGTACGGCGTCGGCCACGTCGCGCTCGTGGACGAGATCGAACGCCTGTGCTCTGCGTCCGGCTTTTTTGCGCTTGCCGGAGCCGCGTACCGCGGCGTCGGAATACCGGACTGCATCGCCTCGGGCGAGGTGGCGGCGGAACGCCTGCTGGGTACGATGTAGTTCATAATAAGGAGGAGCAACCAATGCGCGCACTTATCGCGGCGACCTTAGTCGCCGGTTTCATCGCAAGCGGCTCGGCAGCCGCGCTGGCAGCACCGTCTGCAACTCAGTACGCCGGAGTCCTTTCGCAATCGGTGGACACCAAATCGGCCTACGTCGGTCAACCGGTGACCCTCACGCACGTCACCTCACAAGACGGCAGCGTCGCCGGCGCGACGATGTACGGTACCGTTACCAGCGTCACCAAACCCGGACAAGGCAAGAACGCACAGATTCAAATGAGCTTCACCAAGCTGGTGACGACCAGCGGAACCTACGCCGTCAGCGGCGTGGTCACCGGCATGCAGGCCCAGACGAAATCCAACGCGGGCAAGGAGGTCGTCGGAGCGGTTGCGGGCATGCTCGTCGGCAATATGATCGGCAAAGCGATCTTTCATGCCAGCGGCGGGGGCTTCTTGGGGGCCATCGGCGGCTATCTGGTCGCCAAGAACAATCGGCAGAACGTGAGCGTCCCGTCCGGGTCGGTCGTGCGCGTCTCCGTTCGCTCGGTGCGCCGCCAAGCCGCGCACTAAGCTGCACCGCAAGTAAAAAGCGGGCTTTCGGGCCCGCTTTTTTTTGTCTGCCTTCAGAGTTGTTTCACACGTTGGCCGCATCATGGCGCCACGGAGGGACCACGATGAGAAACTTGCGGCTGCCCGGAGCAGCAGTGTTTGCCGCTATTCTTTGTGCCTGCGGAGGGGGCGGCGGGGGCAGCCCCGCACCGGTTCCTTCGGGGAACCCGGGGCCCAGCCCGACGTCGTCGCCGACGGCCGGGCCCACCGCAACGCCGACCGTGAGCCCCACGAACAACCCGACCTCAACGCCGACCGTTCCGCCGACGCCTACGCCGACGCCGGCCGCGACGCCGCTGCTGATTCACATCGGCTTCCAGTACGGTGAGTTCACCGATCCGAAATTCGGCGCGGTGTACTTCTACACGGCGCACTCGCACGCCGAAGTCATCCAGGCGACGCACGGTCAAACCGCGCAGTTCCTCAACGACGACATGTTCGGCACCACGCACACCGCATCGGGTCTGGGAACGAGCTTCCCCAAGAATTTCGACAATCAGAACGGGCAGACGCAGGCGGGAACCGTGTTGGACGGCGGCACGACGTGGTCGACCGGTTCGCTGACGCCCGGTTCGAAGTCCCAAGTGTTTACCATCGGACCGCCCGGCACGTACTACTTCGGCTGCTTCTACCACTACGGGGGGCCGCCGAACCCGAAGAACAGCTCGATGGGCGACATCGTAGTCTCGAATTAAGCCGGCAGCAAGGGCGGCCGCCGCGGGCAGCGAACCCAAGGCGGTCGTCCGTGCCAAGGTAGCTCAGTTGGTAGAGCACGCGCCTGAAAAGTGCGGTGTCGCCGGTTCGATTCCGGCCCTTGGCACCATCCGCTTTCGGGCGGCACATGCCGCCGAAACAAGCGCGTAACGGCGCTTATTGCAAGGGCCTACTCCTCGTAGGTCTCTTCTGCAAACAGCGTGATGCGCGGACGCGAGTTCTCCCACGCGTCTTCCTCGTCGCTTTTTGCGCGAGCGTCGCGCGGCTCGTCCAGCCATTGCGGCCCCATTCCGAGGTCGCGCGGATCGTCGCCGTACATGCGGTCACCTCGTACAGGTCATTCTACTGCAACTGCACCCGGGTGGAAAGGTGCAGGGCCGGCTTGACGAACCCGCGTCACGTTTGTGTAAAAGCAAGCAGCGTCGAACTCATCGAGCTGCGATAAAATCCGACACTAGCGTATGGGTGCGGGCGATCGGAAGCGCAATGCCGATGGCACGCCAAAGAAAAAGGGACCGACGGGTGCGGTCCCTTTCTTTTTTGGGCGGCGCCCCCAGCCAGTGGTTACCGCTGAGTACCGGCGCCTTTAGAGTTTCTTCATATTCGGCTACAACGATGTGAGCATGAACGCCAAGCAGCTATTCCTTTGGGCTCTGGGCGTGCTGCTGCTCGCGGGATGCAGCAGCGGCGGTGCCCTCGATTTGAGCGTGCCGCGCTCCACGACCGCCACGTCTTCTTGGATGTCGAGAGTGCCCGCGCGCCAGGCCCTGCTCTACGTCTCCAGCCCGGAGACCCATACAGTCAACGTCTACCAGAATTATCTTTCGAAATCGGTCCAGCTCGTCGGTCAGCTTTCGGCATTCACCTATCCCTACGGTGAGTGCTCGGACAGCTCGGGCAACGTGTATATTACCGACTCCTACGCCGTCGACGTCGTCGAATACGCGCACGGGGGAACCGCACCGGTCAAGACGCTGCGGGTCACGGGTTTTCCGATCGGGTGCTCGATCGACTCTCTTACGGGCAACCTCGCCGTCTCCGTCTACACCGGTTCGCAGGGTGCCAACACTCGCGGCGGCGTTTTCGTCTTTGCGAAAGGCTCCGGTACTCCCACGCTCTATACGGATCCGAACTTGTGGCAGATGTGGCCGCCGGCTTACAATGACCGCGGCAACCTGTTCGTGCTCGGCTATAACCCGACGGTCGAACTCGCGGAATTGCCCGCGGGCGGCAAGGCGTTCCGCCAAATCTCCTTGGGTACGGCTATTCAAGCTCCCGGCAGCGTTCTGTGGAACGGAAAGTATCTCTACGCCGTCGATCAGCAGTACAAGGGCGGTAGTACGACTGCCGTTTACCGCTTGGCGATCTCGGGAACTCGCGCATCGGTTCTTCAAACGACGATCCTGAACGACACGTGCGGCTCAGGTGCGGATGTGGTTCAACCGCTGATCGCCGGCACGACGATCTTCGGACCCAATCACAACTGCACGAATCGCCTCGACTTCTGGAATTACCCGGCGGGCGGCAAACCCGTCCGCGCGATGTCTCCGTCAATCGCGCCGTTGGGCGGAGCGGGCCAAACGATCAGTCAATAACGCCCGTTAACTCTCATCAGGACTCGAACTGCACCGTGAACAGGTAGGATCCCGGAACGTCTTTGCAATCGGTTTTTTCGGGCGCGTAGCGCGTTTGCGTGGCCGCCTGTAACGCGGCTTGATCGAGCTGCGCCGATCCGGTCGACGCGTAGACCGACGCACCGACGACGCTGCCCGTCGCATCGAGATCGACGCGAATCTTCGCCATGCCGGTCAGGCCTTCGTCGCGCGCGAACGGCGGCTCCTCGGGCGTGACGGGATCGATCGCTTTGGCCGGGACGTCGGGCGCGCTGCATGCGGGTTTCGGCGTGGGTGCGAGCTGGGGCGGCTGCTGCGTGGCAATTCCCGACGTACCGGATGTTTGCTCCGGCGCGGGCGCCTGCGAGGTTCGCGGAGCGATCGGCGCTTGCGCTGCCGGTCCGTTCGCCGTTTTCAAGTGCACGAGTTTGAGCGCAGGCCGCAGGAGCTGCGCCGCGGTGCGCGGCCGATGCACGCTCGGCGGCGTGCGCGGGGGCGGCGGCGTAGGTGTCGGCGGCGGCGGCGTGGGCGGCGCGACATGGATGATAATCGCTCGCGTCGGAGGTTCCGGTTCGTCGGCCTCTACTCCCAAGGGATGAACGAACGACGCGAACGTCAGGTGGAGACCGAGCGAGAGCGCAATCCCGATGCGCAGCGTCCTTTCGATTCTCGGTGCGTGCATATCGCGAGAACACGAGCCGCATCGCGGGTGTGACATCGCGCGCACGTGTCACAAAATCGCTCGCGCCGCGTTTGCAAGCATGGCGCAGCAATGCGCATGACGTTAGGCAGTCCGTGCAATTCGCCCGCGAAAAGCCGCGGCAATTCCGGTAAGCAAGATAATCGCGGCCGCCGCGGCGGGATGAGCCGGGAATGTTAGCGACAGCCCGGCAAGACCAAACGCGCTGACAGCCATTTGAAACGTCAAGCTGAGCGCCCAATGACGCGGCGCCGCATCGCCCAATCCCGGCCGTTTCCAAATGCCGACAGCATACATCCCTGCCAACGCTGCGAACGTCGCGGCCATGCAGCCCAGCCACGCATCGATCGGCCAGGACGGCTCGATGCCGAGCGCGATGAAGTGGACTGCAATCTGTTGAAAATATATGGCCAGCGCAAGCGAAGCGAGCATCGCGAAATTCAGCGCCACCGTTGCCGGATTCAAGAAGACGTACGTTACAAAAAGCTTGTGGTGATACCACCACACGATGGAAATCAGGGTGAACGAAAAACAGAAAGCGGTCAGCGTCTCCCATAATAGCCGCATCTGCGGCAGGCTGTTCGGAACGGCCAAATTGAGAGCGACTTCCGCCAGCGAAAAGCCGATGACAATGTCGGAGAAGGCTTCCAAACGGTGCAGCGTCCGTTCGTCGCCAATATCCCGGCGACCGGCAGCCGCCGGTCGCGCAGAATCGATCATGGCGGCAGCCTAGCACCGCCTATCGCTATTCTTGAGACTCCGCTTTCCGAAGTTTTTCCGAATTCACGAGCCGGCTCGTCGCCCGGCAAAGGCCTCGAGCGCGCGCTGACGCGCGGCGCCGTGTTCGACAATGGGCGGCGGATAGCCGGGCGCGAGCGCAGGTGCGCGCCAGGGTTCGTGGATTATGGCGGCGGGAACGTCGCGCAGCTCGGGCACGAAACGCCGGACGAAGTCGCCTTGCGGATCGAAACGCTTTCCCTGCAGTGTCGGGTTGAACATCCGGAAATACGGCGCGGCGTCGGTCCCGGTCGATGCGGCCCATTGCCAGCCGCCGTTGTTTTGCGCCATATCCGAATCGGTGAGCGCTTTTGCAAAATGCAGCTCGCCTTCGCGCCAGTCGATTAACAGCTGCTTGGTCAGGAACGACGCGGTGACCATTCGCAAACGGTTGTGCATCCATCCGGTCGCATCGAGCTGACGCATCGCGGCATCGACGAGCGGATATCCCGTGCGGCCCTCGCGCCACGCATCGAGATCGGCGCGCGCCGTTCGCCACGGTACTGCCTGCATCGAAGCGATGAACGGCTCGCGTTCGACATGGGGAAAGTGCGCGAGAATCTGCTGGTAGAAATCGCGCCAGATCAGCTGGTCGATCCAGCGCCCGATGGATTGCGTTCCTTCGCCGCCGTTCATCCGGCGAACGGCGCCTTCCAGGCACGTCCGTATGCCGATCGTGCCCGCGCGCAGATCGGAGGACAGGCGCGACGTCGCGTCTTGCGCGGGAAAGTCGCGGTGATCGCCGTAGAACGCGGCTTTGCCGGTCAAGAACGTGCGCAAACGCAAACGTGCGTCGCGCTCGGAGAGCCCGGGTGCAGCCGGAAACGGCGGGAAGCCGAATTCTTCCGGAGACGGTATTTGCGCCGCTTCGCCGAGCAGCTCTGCGGGCATCAGGCGCCTGCGGCTCGCGCGCTGCGATGGGCGTGGGAATGCGGGGCGCGCCGTATGCATCTCGAGCCAACGGCGCCGGTATGGCGTGAATACCCGGTACGGTTCACCGTTCGTTTGCAGGATCTCGCCCGCACCGAAATAGACGTGGTCCGTGCAGCGCCGCACCTTCAGCCCCGCGCGCTGCAGCGTCGCAGCGACGGCGTCGTCACGGCGGCGAGCCGCAGGTTCATAATCGTCATTGAAAAAGACGCAGTCTGCACCGGTCCGTCGTGCCAGCGCGAGCAGCTCGGCCCCATAATCGCCGCGCAGGATCGCCAGATCGCTTCCGGATGCGCGCAGCGACGCACGCAACGCCGAAACGGCGGAAAAGAACGAATCGACCAGCGGCGCGCCCATGCGCGCATCATGCAGCAGCGGGGCGTGAACGACGAACGCGGGGCATATAGCATCGCACTCGAGCGCGGCTTCGTGGAGCGCGACGTGATCGTCGAGGCGCAAATCTCGCCTGAACCACACGATGCCGATCTTCATTTTTCAGGGCCGGCCCGAACCGATGTGCGCGGCGAAATCCGCCAATGCGGCCGTTACGGCCGTTCCCGCGGGGAGCGCGCTTGCCGGAATTCCAGCGGCCCCGCGTCCGCCCAGGATGATTGCAGTAGCCGAAGGCAGGCGCCGGCGCAGTTCCCGCAGGTACTGCGCGATCCGGCGCGGCTGAGGATCGCGCGTGATTCCGACGACGACGCCCGACGGCGCGATCGCGCGAGCCGCGCGCGTCACTTCGTTTGCCGGGACGTTCGTGCCCAAAACGAAGGATTCGTACCCTTGCAATGCGGCGACCGTCGCCGCAAAGAGCGTGCCGAACTCGTGCAACTCGTCGGGCGGCGTCGCGAACAGCAGCGTACGTCCCTTGATCGCCGGCTGTAAGCGTGAGAGGCTGCCCATCACGTTGCGGACCTGATTCGAAATCGCATGCTCCTGCGCGATCGACATCCGCCGCGCTTGCACGCCCTCGCCCACGCCGTGCATGAGCGGCACGAGCACGTGCGAGATGAGATCGAGCGGGGCCATCATCATTGCTGCGGAGCCGAGCAGTTGCTGCGCACGCCCCAAATCGTAGGCGCGGCCGGCATCTAAGATCTGCGCCACCGTCGCTGCGGGTCCGTCCGCCGCCGCGCTGTCGCGGGGCGCTGCCAGCTTGCGCAGTTCGCCGTCGGAAAGACGCGAGACCACGCCAATGGGATGACCGAGCGCGACGGCGTCACGCGCAAGCCGCAGCCGCGATACGTCGGCATCGGAATACAATCGTACTCCGGCCTGCGTGCGCGCCGGACGAACAAGCGCATACCGGCGTTCCCACGCCCTGATCGTGTCGATCGCAATGCCCGTCGCGCGGGCCACCGCGGCGATTCGCATCTCCGGCATAGGCAGACGCTAGCGCCCCCGCGCCGCCCTTGTCAAGGGCTTGTCCAGGACAATTTCTTGACGCGGGGCGTCGACCGCCGTAGAGTAGGCTTATGCGAGTCGCCGTCACGGGCGCCGGCGGGTTCGTCGGCCGAACCCTCGTCAAACAATTGCTGGCCCGCGGTCACAGCGTCATCGCGCTCGGACGCCATTTGCGATCCGGCTTCCCGCCGCAGGTGGAGGAGCGTTTCTTCGATCCCAACGACCCGCTGCCGAACGCTGCCGCATTCGAAGGTTCGGATGCCGTAGTGCACCTGGCCGGAGAAAGCGTCGCGGGCAGATGGACGCACGACAAAAAAGATCGCATCGCGCGTTCGCGCAGCGAAGGCACGCGGGCGGTGGTCAATTCCATCACGCTGTGTTCCTACGCTCCGAGGGCGTTGATCTGCGCGTCCGCATCGGGATACTACGGGAACCGCGGCGACGAACCCCTGACTGAATCGTCGCCTGCAGGCAACGATTTTCTCGCAAACGTGTGCGTTCAATGGGAACGGCAAGCCATGCGCGCCTCCGGGTTGGGACTGCGCTGCGTAATGCTGCGGACGGGCATCGCTTTGGGGAACGGCGGCGCGCTGGAAAAATTGCGCACCGTGTTCGCGTGGGGTGCGGGCGGTCCGCTCGGCGGCGGCCGTCAATTCGTTCCATGGATTCACGTCGAGGATCTCGCGAGTATGTACGTTTGGGCGCTCGAACGCGACAACGTTCGAGGCCCGATCAACGCCGTAACACCCGATTACGCTACGAACGCGCGCTTCTCCCAAGCCATAGGCGCCGCGATGAGACGGCCATCGCTGCTTCCCGCGCCCGCTCCCGCACTTCGCTTGGGTTTAGGCGAGTTCGCCTCGACGCTGCTCGGCAGTCAGCTGATCCTTCCCGCAGCTGCCGCCGACTTGGGCTTCGAATGGTCCCATCCGAATCTGGAACGCGCGTTGCAAGCGATTCTCGACCCGCATCGCCGGTCGAGCATGCCGCGGACCTTTTTGGCCCGGCAACGCGTGCCCGGGAATCTCGAAACGGTGTTCGACTTCTTCTCGCGCGCGCAAAACCTCGAATTGCTGACGCCGCCGTTTTTGCGCTTCAACGTCGAACGGCTGCCGTCGACGATGCAGCGCGGCGCGATCGTCGACTATCGCTTGAGACTGCACGGCCTGCCGGTTCGCTGGAAAACGTTGATCGCGGAATGGAATCCGCCCCATCGCTTTGTCGACGTGCAACTGCACGGACCGTATGCCTCATGGCGCCACGAGCATACGCTGCATGAAGTCGACGGCGGCGTCGAGATCGTCGACAGCATCCAATACGTCATGCCATTTCTTCCGTTCGGCTCGCTGGCCGAACCGCTGGTGCACCGGGACGTCGAACGCATTTTTGCCTACCGGCAAGGCGCCATTCGCCGCTCGCTCTTAACGCCGCAAACCGTCGAAGTCTAGGCGCGGTCGATTCTGCCCGAGTAGCATCCGGGTTTGGCGTTGTGCACGTGGATGTAGCTCACGTCCGGATTCTTAAAGAGACGCTGGATGAGCGGCTCGATCTCTTTGCCGTCAGTAACGTCCGCATCGAGCATCATGCCGCCACGATCGAAGGCGCGCAAACTCAGCAGCCGAGTGCGCATCACCTGTGGAATCTCGTTCACCGCTTCATACCGCTCGGCCGCGCCTTCCTTTACGAAAATGGCATGCGCGGAACGGTAAGGCGTTGCCGCAGGCTGGTGTTCGAAGTTCAGCAGCAGCGCATGCTCGCCAATCTCCAAGTCGCGCATCGAAACGCGATCGGGGTATCCGGGGTTTCGGTCGACCACGCAGCGC
>DASRDE010000232.1:0-4655 GCA_035652755.1 Vulcanimicrobiaceae bacterium
GTCAAGCATTTCAAGTTCGTAGAGCGCGGCAAGAAGCGGATCCATCAAAAGCCGCGCACCATCGAAATTCAAGCGTGTTCGCCCTGGCTGCAGGCCGAGCTGCGGCAGATCCGTCCGCGGCTGGTCGTGGCGCTGGGTGCGACGGCGGCGCAAGCCCTGCTCGGACGAACCTTCCGGCTGACGCAGCACCGCGGCGAGATCCTCGAAGCCGCCCTTGCGGATCGCGTTCTTGCGACCGTCCATCCTTCCGCGATTCTGCGCGCGCCGGACGCGGCGAAACGCCGCCGGGAACTGGCCGCGTTCATCGACGATTTAAAAATCGCAGCGGCCGCCGCCTCACAACTCCGGTAGGTCCGCAGAGCTTTAGAAGCGCTCGATAGTCGAGGGCGGACGGTCGCCGGTCGAGCTGGGGTAGGTATTTATTACTAGGGCACCCCTCTCAGAATTGCCGATGCCCCGCCGGCCCGGGCCCGGTATAATTCAGGCAAGCAAGAGTGCCTTGCCCGCACGCTCGCCGGTGATTGTTATGATCGCCCGCTTTAACGTCATTGGAGTTTACAACATGCAGAAACGGATTCTCGCGCTCATCTCGTCGCTGCTCGCGGCGAGTTTGCTGGCCGCGTGCAGCGGCGGCGGCGGCGGTGCACCGCCGGCGGTCCCCGGTCCGCCGAACAACGGCGGCGGCGGCAACGACCCGAACGCTCTCGCATACGTCGCCATCTCGGCGATGAACGCGGTCGGCGCCCCGATTCAAGGCAACAGCGATTCGAACGAAGTCGGCGGCGGCGGCGGCGGCACCGGCGCTTGCAAACCTCTGGCCGGAAACAACGGCGCAACGGCCTTCTTCGCGCCCGATAAAGCCAACGATCCGAACTCGACCGAGCGCCTCCGTTACTATGACACCAGCTGCCAGCAGGTCGCGACGGACACGGTTCGCATCATCACCGCGCACGACCCGGTCGCCGGCACGGAAACCGTGCAGCGCACGATCACCAAGTTCGCGCCGAATGCCACGACGCCGACCTCGGTGCGTACGGAAACGGCCAACTACACGACGCCCAACAACAACTTCGATGGGAACGGCTATCCGATCATCGTTCCCGGCTTGACGCGCATGTCGCAGAGCCAACTGACGATCGGCGGCACGCTGACGGCAAACACGGCCGACGAGTACATCGCGGGCCCGGTGGTTTCGCCTTCGCAAACCAGCTTCTGCGGTGACAACGCCGGTTACAACGTCATCGGCGCGGCGACGCTCAACCAGACCTTCGGATGGTCGAGCGCCACCGATTCTTCGAACGGCATGCGCACGGTCAACCCCGACGGCAGCGTGACCTTCACCACCAACCGCGTCGGTGCGGCCTACAACGGTCCCATCGGCAGCATGAGCATCAATACCGGAACGCTCAACACCGCTTGCCCCATCGGGACGCCGGCGTTCAGCATTAACGTGAGCGGCGGCCTCATCGGCGACTTCAGCGTCCCGGTTCAGGCGCAGTTCAACAGCGGAAACCTGGTTAACCTGACGATCGCCAACGGCAGCCTCGGGAACGGCTACACGCTGAACGTGAGCACGAACTCGAAACTCTCCGGTACGAACTCGCAATTCATCACCGGTTCCATCAACGACTCGACCGGCAAGCAGGTTGCGAACTTCTCGATGAGCGCGATCGGCATCGGCGCCCTGCAAGTCAGCACGGGCCAGCACTTCCAAATCATCGACTGGCACGTGGTCGGGCAGTAAGACCGCAAAACGCACGGAAGCGACTCCAATGAAGATCGGCCCATGCCAGTGCATGGGCCGATTTCTTTTTCGCGAATCGCATCGACTATGCAGAGCATTCCACTAAGTCAGCGCGAGTGCGTACCCTGCAAGGGCGGCGTCCCGCCCCTGACGCGCGACGAGCTTGCGCCGCTGCTGGCGCAGATACCGGACTGGAGCGTCGTCGAGATCGATACGGCCAGGCACGGCCGCATTCTGACGCTCGAGCGCAGCTATCCCTTTCCCGATTTTAAGAGCGCGATGGCGTTCGCGGTGCGCGTGGGCGAGCTGGCCGAAAAGCAGCAGCACCATCCCGATTTGCACGTGTCGTGGGGCCGCGTACGCGTCCGGATTTGGACGCATAAGATCGGAGGCCTGACCGAAAGCGACGCCGTCTTCGCGGCCAAGTGCGACGCTATTGGGCGGTGACCGAACCCTTCATCGACGGGTGGACCGTGCAGAAGTATTCGTACGTTCCGGCGGTTGAAAACGTGTAGGTCCACGATTTTCCGGTGTCGATGTTCTGCGAGTCGAACGAGCCGTCTTTGGCCGTGACGGTATGGCCGACGTCGTCCTTATTTTCGAAGCGCACCGTGTCGCCGACCGCGACGGTGAGCTTTTCGGGCTTGTACGCAAAGTCGCTAATGGTCACGACGTGAGACTGCGTATCGGCTAAGACCGTCGCCGAGGCGGCCGTACACAGGAGCGCGGCGAGCGCAAATGCTGCTTTCATACCGGCACTACGCTCGCGCTGCGCCGATGGTTCACTGCTCGAACAGCGGCAGGCGCACGACGAACTCGGTGCCCGCACCCGCCGCATCGCGCACGAAGGCCTCGCCGCCGTGGGCGCGAGCGATCCAAGCGACGATCGCCAAACCCAAGCCGCTGCCTGCTTCGCTCCCCGAGCCCTTGTAAAAGCGGTCGAAGATCTTCGTGCGCTCGGCGGCGTCGACCGGCGCGCCGTCGTTGGTCACCAGCAGGTCGACGCGCCGCCCGTTGCGCGAGGTGGCGACGCGAATCGTGCTGCGCGCGTGGCGTACGGCGTTCTCGAGCAAATTGCGGAGCAGCTCGCGCAGGCGGCGTTCGTCGCCGTTGACGATCGCGCTCTGCGCATCGGCTTGCAGCTGCAGCTGTTTGGCCTGGGCGATGTGCGCGAATTCTTTCGAGACGGAGATCGCGATCGCGCCGACGTCGACGGGTTCGCACGAGAGCACCTGATCGCCGGCCGCGCGGGCCAGCGTGAGCAGTTCGCCGACCAGCGCGGACGCGTCGAGGGCGCAGCCGGCGATCGTTTCAAAGGCGGCGGCGCTCTTTTCGTCGGCGTCGGGCCGCGCGGCTTGCGCCACGCTGGCGATCGTGGCAAGCGGCGAGCGCAGCTCGTGCGCGGCGTCGGCGGCAAAGGCGCGTTCGCGTTCGCGCGCGTCGAGCAGCGGTTGAATCGAGGAGCGCGCCAGCCAGTACGACGCAAGGCCGACGAGCGCGAGCAGCGGCAGATCGAATTCGGCAATGGTGAGCGCAACCGCGCGCATCTGCTTGGCAAAGACTGTCGCTCCTTCGGGCGTGGATAGGGCGGGCGCAAGCAGAGAACGGTATTCCACGCCCATGAACCAGTACGCGCCGGCGCTCAGCGCCGCCAGCACGACGGCAAAGATCAGCACGTACCGCAGCGCGAGGCGCGCGATCACGCTTCGAACTTATACCCGACGCCCCAGATCGTGTGAATCAACTCGTTCGCGCCGGCCTTTTTCAATTTGCGCCGGAGCTGGCTGATGTAGACGTCCACGATGTTGCTGGGGCCGTCGAAATCGTAGTCCCATAACCGCTCGAGCAAGTGCTCGCGCGAAAACGCGATGCCCGCGTTACGCACGAAAAACTCGAGCATGCGAAACTCCGTGGCCCCCAGTGAGAGCGGCTTGCCGTTGAACGACGCCTTGCGCGACGTCATGTCGATCTGCACGCCGCCGCCGCGCAACTCTTCGTGAATCGGCTTCTCCGCGCGACGCATGATCGCGCGCAACCGCGCGAAGAGTTCCTCTTCGCGAAACGGTTTGACCAGGTAGTCGTCCGCGCCGGCATCCAGGCCCTGAACGCGATCCTCGACGGCATCGCGCGCCGTGAGCATCAGCATCGGGGTCTGCACGCCCTCGCCGCGCGCCGCGCGCGCGATCGAGAAACCGTCGCGCAGAGGCAGCACGACGTCGACGATGGCGGCGTCGTACGGCTGGCGCAGCAGATGGTCCAGACCTGCCTCGCCGTCGGGTACGACGTCCACCGCGTACTTACGCCGTTCGAGCATCGAACGCACGGCGGCCGCGATCGAGGAGTTGTCCTCGATCACCAGGATTCGCATCGCTATACCTTCGGCGGCCAGGGCAAACCCACTGTAAGGGCGCCTCCGATATGGTCCGGCCCGGGTACCGCGACTTGGTGGACGTCCTGCAGCAGCAACCGCACGTGCGGCGTGACGTGGAAGGCCGTGTAGTAGATGACGTCGTGCGAGATAAACGGCGTGGCCTGCGCGTCGTAGCGAATGCCCACGTACCAGTGCGGCGTCGGATAGTACTTCAGGCGCGTGTAGCCGCCGCTGCTGCCGGTGAGCGTGCCGGCGCCGTCGGGATTGTTGTCCTGTCCCCACCACTGCTCGGCCTGGAAGTCGATCTTGCCGCGGAACGCGTGCAGCAGCAGCCCCTCGCGGCGGTACGGGTCGATGAAGATCGGACGTCCGTCGGGGACGATGTGGCGCGCGCCGGTCAAGTACTCGCCGCCCACGACGACGTTGCGGAAGAGCGCGCCTTTGAGCCAGAGGCCCACTTCGGGCGAGTTCGCCCACGTCGTTTCGCCCGTCGGAATGGGCTTGCCGCCGTACGCGGCGCCCTTGTATTCACCGAAATCG
>DASRDE010000233.1:0-3016 GCA_035652755.1 Vulcanimicrobiaceae bacterium
AAGCGCACCAATATCTGATTGCGGGCCAGTCTCAAATGGCAGTCGAGAATCCGGATTTAACGCACAGCCAAAATCCATTGTATGACGGCTGGGGCTGCGACGACCCGAAGGGGACGTTCATCATGATGCTGGTGAACGGACAAGAGCAAAACAACGGAACCTTTCCGTGCTTCGACTATCAGACGGTGGCCGACGAGCTGGACGCCAAGGGCGTGAGCTGGAAATACTACGCGCCTCAGATCGGCCAACAGGAGTTCGGCGCGATCTGGTCGGCCTTCGACGCCATCAAGCACATCCGGTACGGCAACGACTGGAACAACGTGATCTATCCCGAGCAGCGCGTCCTCACCGACGCCCAGCAGCCGCTGCCGGCGGTGACGTGGGTCATGCCCAGCATCGGGGACTCGGATCACCCGGGAACGGGCTCGGACACCGGACCGTCCTGGGTCTCCAGCGTCGTGAACTCGATTGGAAACGGACCCAACTGGAATTCGACCGCCATCATTCTGTTCTGGGACGACTGGGGCGGCTTCTACGACCACGTGGTGCCCCCGCAGGTCGACCCTATGGGCCTGGGCTTCCGGACGCCCATGATCATCATCTCCCCGTATGCCAAGCACGGCTACGTGGCGCACACCCAGTACGAGATTGCGAGCGTCCTGCGCTTCGTGGAGGAACGCTTCGGCCTGGCGACGCTCTCGACGGCCGACGCGCGGGCCGCCTCGCTGGACGACGCCTTCGACTTCTCGCAGTCCCCGCGGCCCTTCACGATTATCCAGTCGCGGTACAACCGCAGCTACTTCGCGCACGAACGGCCCTCGAACCGGCCCCCCGACGACGATTAGCCGCCGGTCACACCGCCTTCACTATTTTTACATAGGAACTGCACTCGGACAGGGTACGTTGCCGATGTATCTAGTGATATGGCAAGACGGTGGACCATTCTCCCAATAGCGATGTGCTTGCTGACCGCCTGCGGCGGCGGGGGCGGCTCGATGACGCCTGCGCCCAGCCCGGCGACCAGCTCGACCCCGGGGCCCGGCGACAAGGGCACGGGCGGCGACAAGATTCAGCACATCGTCGTCATTATTCAAGAGAACCGCAGCGTAGACAACCTGTTCCCGGGTTTTCCCGGCGCGGACACCGTCTCGACCGGCAAGATGAGCGACGGCACCACCGTACAGCTCCAGCCGCTCTCGCTCGCATCGAAAAAAGACATCGAACATTCGCACATCAATTTCGAACGGCAGTATGCCAACGGCAATATGACGTTCGACCTCGGCTCTCCGGCGGATCCGAAGCTGCCGTATTCGTACGTACCGCTGTCGGAAACCAAGCCGTACTGGGACATGGCCTCGCAGTACGTGTTCGCCGACCGGATGTTCCAATCGAATAACGGCCCGAGTTATCCGGCGCACCTGTATCTGATCGGCGGCGGCTCGCAGATGCAGGACGAAAACCCGCAAGAAAATATCGGCGGCATTCCGATGACGAACGCGTGGGGCTGCGACGAGCCGGCCACGACGCGCGTGAAAGTACTCGGAACCGACGGCAAAGATCACGACGGCCCGTTCCCGTGCTTCGACGAACCCACGCTCGCGGACGAGCTCGACGCGTCCGGCGTCTCTTGGCGCTACTATGCCGCGCAAATAGGCGGATCCAATTTCGGCGCGGTGTGGTCGCCGTTCGACGCGATCAAGCACATCCGGTACGGCCGCGATTGGAACAACGTGATCTCGCCCGAGCAGCGCGTCTTGAACGACGCCTCGAACCTACCGTCGGTGACGTGGGTCGCGCCGAGCATCGGCGACTCCGACCACTCCGGCGCGGGCATTAAAGACGGACCGTCATGGGTCTCGAGCGTCGTGAACGCCATCGGTCACAGCCCTGCGTGGAGTTCCACCGTGATCCTCATCACGTGGGACGACTGGGGCGGCTGGTACGATCACGTCGCGCCGCCGCAGGTCGACCCGATGGGCCTGGGCTTCCGCGTTCCGCTGATCGTCGTCTCGCCGTACGCCAAGCACGGCTACGTCTCGCACGTCCAGTACGAGTTCGGCAGCATCCTGCGATTCATCGAAGACCGCTACGACCTGGCGCGCCTGACCAACGTCGACACGCGAGCGAATCCGCTCGACGACTGCTTCGATTTCAGCCAATCGCCGCGGCCGTTCATCACGATTCAGTCGTCAAAGACCGCATCGTATTTCTTGAACGAGCACACGTCGGCGCAGCTGCCCGACAACGACTAACCGCTAAGCGCGTCCCGTAGAGGTGCGGCCGCCTTCGGGTAAGACTCCGAAGTGGCGGCAGACTCCGAGCGTTCGGCGGCGCAATACGTTCCTCAAACCCGTTCGCTGGCGCGCCTGCGCGAAGCGGCCGCCCACTGCCGCGGCTGCGATTTGTACCGCTATGCGACGCAAACCGTCTTCGGCGAGGGCCCGGCGCGCGCGAAGATGGTCTTCATCGGCGAACAGCCCGGCGATAAGGAAGATCGAGCCGGCCGCCCGTTCGTCGGACCGGCCGGCGCGCTTCTGCACGACGCGATGCTGCAGGCGCGGATCGACCCCAAAACCGTGTACATCACTAACGCCGTCAAGCATTTCAAGTTCGTAGAGCGCGGCAAGAAGCGGATCCATCAAAAGCCGCGCACCATCGAAATTCAAGCGTGTTCGCCCTGGCTTCAGGCCGAGCTGCGGCAGATCCGTCCCCGGCTGGTCGTGGCGCTGGGTGCGACGGCGGCGCAAGCCCTGCTCGGACGAACCTTCCGGCTGACGCAGCACCGCGGCGAGATCCTCGAATCCGCGCTTGCGGCGCACGTCCTTGCCACCGTTCATCCGTCCGCGATTCTGCGCGCGCCGGACGCGGCGAAACGCCGCCGGGAACAGGCCGCGTTCGTCGACGATTTAAAAATCGCCGCGGCCGCTGCCTCACAACTCCGGTAGGTCCGCCGAGCTTTAGAAGCGCCCGATAGTCGAGGGCGGACGGTCGGCGGTCGAGCTGGGGTAGGTATTTA
>DASRDE010000234.1:0-4903 GCA_035652755.1 Vulcanimicrobiaceae bacterium
TGTCGAGGTCATCACGCCCCGCCTGCGCGATCTCGGCGTCGACGTTCTTGGTGTGGAAATGATGCGCCGGCCCGACGCCGCCCAAATTGCAGATCGACGAGCCGAGATCCATGTGGTCCCGCGTCACCATTAACCCGCCGCCACGTTCTCGAAACGCGGAGATGGCGCGGCACTCTTCGGCCTTGAGGCCGTCGCCCGTGTCGACGGCGAAAAGCCACAGTTGGTCGAAGTCACTGCTCGCGAGATTTGCCAGAACGGGATCGAGTCCGTCCGCGCCGTCTTCGCGATTGCGCGCCACGACATCGTGCTCGCGCGCCAGCCAGTCGCGCAGCAGCGAAAACCGCCCGATGTGCCAATCGTCTGCGCTATAGGGGATCGTCGTCTGCATCAAGATCTTGGCCATACCGCTGAACCTCCGCAGCCCCAAAACGCCTTGCGGCAGCCCTCTGGTTGCGGCCATCCCCATAGAGCCCGAAATCCGGTAAAGGGCTTTCGGGCTCTATTTGCGTCTGACTACAGCCGCGTTAAGACAACTGCCAGCTTATCGAGCATCTGCTGCGTACCCTCGAGCTGTCCGCTCGTACGCGCGTTCTCCATCGGCTCGTTGCCGATGAGCGTGATCTTCGAACGGCCGTCGCCGAGATCTTCGAAGAGCACGACATCGTGCGCACCTTCGATCGCTTCGTGTTCGATGCCGAGCTGTTCCGGCGAGATATTGTTGCCGTTTGCATCTGAAAAGTACATCGAGAACACGATCTTCTCGTAGGGTATGATCTCGTGAAATTCTCCGCCCGTCCAGAGGTCTTGGCCGTCGGGCGTGCGCATGCAGTACAGGAACTTGCCGCCGACGCGAAAGTCGCTACGGCACGTAGGTGAGGTAAAGCCGTTGGGCCCCCACCATTGCTGCACGTATTCCGGATTGGTGTAGGCTTTCCAGACCAGTTCTCGCGGGGCGTCGAAGACTCTCTCGACGACCATGCGCTCCACGTCAGCGACGGTTTTTTCTGCCATGTTTTGCCTCTGCTTCTTTCATGCGGTGAACGACCGCGTCGAGCCTATCGAAACGCTCTTCCCAAAGCTGGCGATACCTCAGCGCCCAATCGCTCACCGTTTTGAGCGACTCGGGCCGCAGCGCGCACACGCTTTCCCGGCCGCGCTTTTCTTTGACGACAAACCGCGCGCGTACCAAGAATGCGATGTGCTTGGAAATCATCTGCTGCGAGAGGTCGAACGGCTCCGAGAGCTCGTGCACGGTTGCAGGGCCGCGGGAGAGCCGGTGAATCATCGCCCGTCGCGTACCGTCGGAAAGAGCGGTGAAGGTTACGTTGAGTTGATCCACAACCATAGAGTAGTGGATTTTCTGGAAACCGTCAAGATGGGCGGGCAAGAGCCATATCTCGTCGCGCTTTAGGAGAGACGAAAAAGTAGAGATAGACTTATGAGGAGCACTCGTAAGAAGGAGCCAGTAGTACCGCGACGGCCATACGCGGCTCGGCTCCGATTGAAAACGCTCAGGCCGCGATCGCATCGGATTGGAAGACGGCTGTGTCGCTGCTCGAGCGTAGTCACTAGACGATGCGTAACTCCCAAGAACGCTAATCGCGCAGTTGACTCGGCACGGGCCGAAACCGGAAGCTCGCGAAAGAGTCGGAAGCGGGATTGCGCGAATGAAGGACAGATGAATACCAGCGTGCGGCAGCGCCCTCGTTGCTCGAATATTTCATCAAAGGAATGATTTGGTAGCCCCAGCGGGCTTCGAACCCGCAAATCGGCCTACGGCTGGTTACACCCTTTCGCGGCTCGTTGGTAGAACTTAGGTAGAACCTGATTCGGCTGCCTGCCTGCTTACTGGAGGCCAAAAATCCAACCCTCGATCTCCGCCGCGGCCATATCGTTCTCGGAGAGCGTAGGGGCGAAAAATGGCCTCAAGAGATCGCGCTTGTCCTGCTGGCGTGTCCGGTCCGTGCTCGCAATTCGGTAATGCGGCGCCAACGCGAATTCCCTCGTCGCAGTGAGACGGCACCGCAAATGCCATCCCTTACGAATTGTACGTAAACATCGTCGCCGTCTGTGGGCCAGTGCAGTTGAAAGTCATCCAGAAATGTTGACCAATCGCCGCTTACTCCGCATTGGAAGAAATATTCGCGTGGGAACGAGAACGCGTGATCGATCCCGACGAACGTTGGTATGCCCTGCTTTAGTGCCGAGACAAGCCATTCGGCAAGGCCTTTACGCGTCCAATATTTTCGAGAGCTCGGTAGCGGCAGCACCTCGTCCGCCGCCGAACTGCGCTTTCCCAGGTACACCCGCAAGCCCGGGAGGCTGCTTGTTGGCGTTTGCGCACCGGAATAGTCTATGCCGATATACCGTTCAAACATACTCTTATGGCCCGACTCGAACGTCTTGATCCATGGGCTCCTTGGGCGTTCGGGAAACGGCGCGATTTCTCTGGGATTGTGCTTGAATTGCGGCCCAGGGCAACCCTAGGCCCTTGCAAAGGGTATACCGGAAATGGTATAACCCTATAGCCATGGCGCGTGGGGCACCGGAGCGTGACCGGCCGCTCGAGTTTATTGGGCCATCGAAAGACGATCTGTCGTCGTTTCCACCGGATGTGAAGCTCGTGACGGGTTTTGCGCTGCGGCAGATCCCGGGCGGCAAGATGCATCCGGATGCAAAACCAATGAAGGGCAATCTCCGAGATGTCATAGAGATATCAGTGGACGATGATTCAGGCGATCGAACCTTCCGAACCACGTGTACCACCAAGATCGGCGACGTCGTCTATGTGCTGCATGCATTTCAGAAAAAGTCTACTTCTGGAATTGCGACGCCGAAGCGTGAGCTCGATTTGATAGAACAACGACTCAAGGCAGCCCAAAAGCATTATGAGGAACATTATGCCAAGAAAAAGCAGTGAACAGGTGACCACCGGCAGCGGCAATGTTTTCGCCGACATTGGACTGGAGCACCCTGAAGAAGTTCTTGCGAAGGCGCGCATAGTAGAAACTATCGCCGATCTTCTAGGCCGCCGAAACTTGAGCCAGCTTAAAGCCGGCGAACTGGTTGGGCTTACCCAGCCACAGGTTTCGCGGCTAATGCGCGGTGACACACGCGAATTCTCGTATGAGCGCCTGATGCGCATTCTGAACTCGTTGGGCCAGGACGTTGAAATTACTATCCGCGCAAGTCGCCCCCGCAGCAAACGTGGACACGTGTTAGTGCATCGATAGTTAAGTCGTGATAAGTGCGCATAGCTCGTTTTGCGTCAGGGTGGCGCAGGTAGAACCTTAGGTAAACCGGGAGAAATGCAAAAGCCGAAAACCACTTATTTATTTGAGGTTTACGGCTTCAAAATTTGGTAGCCCCAGCGGGATTCGAACCCGCGTTACCGCCGTGAGAGGGCGGCGTCCTAGGCCTCTAGACGATAGGGCCATGGCTCCCGGTCATGGACTCGAACCACGATAAGCAACTCCAGAGGCTGCTGTCCTACCATTAGACGAACCGGGAATATGGCAGCGACGGTTATACTACACCGTCGGCGGCGGGTCTTGCAAGCGTCGTTTGCGCTTGGCGTTCAGACCCCCATAGGTATCCGTCTGGCTGTGGCAGTTTGGGCAGAGCATGCGGAGATTCTCCAGGCGATGGTCGTTCTTTTCGCCGTTGATGTGGTCGATGTGAAGACTCAGTTTACGGCCTCGCCAGTGGGTCAATTCACACACTGCGCAGGCGTCCTTAAGAAGGCCCACTTTCAATAACCGCAGTTTTACGTTGTACCGGCTGCGGCCGCGGGCAAGCAGCTCTTCGATCGGCATTTTCCCGGCCCTCGGCACGATCTCGCCGCGTAGTTTCGCCTTGTACCAAGCCGCGTTACTAAAGCCGAAGCGCTCCTGCGTCTGGCGCATCGAGAAGCCGCGGTCGTAGTACGCTTGCACCTCACTCCAATCGTACATCCGCCGGGCATCGCCGGAGGCCCCCGGCGCGCACCGCCCGCGCGGAATAAGGAGCCCGAGGAAGATTGCGCGCTTCCACGTCGCATGCGCCATGCCGAAGCGGTCGCGGCATTCTCGAAACCCGTGGCCCTCGTCGTGATAACGCTGCACCTCGTCCCAATCATATTGTCTCGCACCCATGCTTGTATTATAGTCGAACAGGCGTTCGATTGCTATTGACGGAATGTTGCTGGAATGTTGCCGCGATGTTGCCGGCGGGGCGGTGAAGCGCGGTTGCTCGCGGGGAATACACGAAGCGAGGAGCGCAACTCTGTGCCCTCCTGCTTTTAATCGCTTTCTGCCTTAGGAGGTCGTGCGTGCAGGCAATCGTTCTGGTCGGCGGTGAGGGGACGCGGCTTCGCCCGCTGACGTTCGGTACGCCGAAGCCGATGGTGCCGATCATGAACGTGCCGTTCCTGGCGCGCACGCTCGAGCGCTTGTACGACGTCGGCATTCGCGACGTGATACTTCCGGCCGGATACATGCCGCAAGCGATTACTGAATACTTCGGCGACGGATCGCGTCTTGGAATGAAGATCACGTACGTGATCGAAGACGAACCGCTCGGCACGGCCGGCGCAATAAAGAACGTCGAACAGCACATCCACGGGCCGTTTTTCGTGTTAAACGGCGATGTGCTGACCAGCCTCGATCTGCAAGCGATGATCGATTACCACGAGCGCACGCGCGGCATGGGCGTTCTGCACTTAATTAAAGTGGAAGATCCCTCGGCGTTCGGCTGCGTCGTGCACGATCAAACTGGCCGCATCACGCAATTCGTGGAAAAGCCGCCCAAAGGCACGGAGCCCACGAACGAAATTAACGCCGGCACCTACCTGCTCGAACCGCGGGTGCTGAGTTTTATTCCGCCCGGACGCAACGTCTCGATCGAGCGCGAAACGCTTCCGACG
>DASRDE010000235.1:0-11449 GCA_035652755.1 Vulcanimicrobiaceae bacterium
TCGGTCGAATTCTTCTTTGCGCAGACCGCCGGAACGCCGCTGGACATGACCAACGTCGATCCGATTCTGAGCATGATTCCGCCCAAGGACAGCGCGGCCGGGGCGAATCTGCTGGGACTGCCGCTCAGCGGCCTAACGCCGACGTGCGGAAGCGGAACCAATCCGACGCATCCCCAGCCGGGCGGCGGCACCGGATTGTACTGGTTCTGCTCCAACTACGCGCAGCAACTGTTCTGGATGGACGATCAATGCTGCGACGCGCCGGACCTGGGCGGCTATGGTCCGCCGACGTACAACAACTGGGATCTCGCATGGTCGCATCAGTTTACGCGCGGCACGTTCAACGGCTTCGGCATGAAGTTGACCGGCTTCGCGCGGCGCGGCTACAACGTCGAAGAGAACACGCTGCTCTCGAACGGCGTGCCGGATCCGGTCACGGGGCAGACGTCCGCCTCCGTCTTCGCCACGCGCGCCAACGGCGTCGAAAAAACCAGCGGGTTGGAGTTCATGCTCACCGCGCCCGATCGCGCGGTCGGATTCAGCGGCTTCTTGACGCTCAACTACATATCCGAATTCTCGTCGACGCCTCCGGTCGGCGGCGGAACGAACCTCAATCTTCCCAACGACCAGCTGCCGATTCTCTATCAATACGAGTTCGACTCCGGGCAGCTGTACCGCAGCGCGTTTCTGCCGCCGTTCCAAGGGCGGTTGGGTTTGTCGTATCAAACCGCCAGCGGCTGGCGCATCAACCCGATCTTCGCCTTCGACGGCGGCTTCCCGACGGGCGTCGGAGCATTCACTTATAATGCGGTGAACGGCGCGTACGTCTGGATTCCCGAGACCAACTTCGGCGCTGCCAATCCGCTGGGCGGACCGAACGGACCGCAAAATCCGTACAATGCCTCGTATTTCGTCGATCCGGCAAACCCGGGATCGTATCTGCGTCCCAACGTTGCCGCTTCGCGAGGGTGGGGCGAACCTGCACTGCCAGGGGGTACGCTGACCAAGGCGCACGGATCGCTCGATCTCGCCTTGGAATATACGCCGCACGGCAGCGATTGGACGCTGGGCACGTACGTCTCGAACGTCTTCAACAACCACTACGGTCTGTGGTTTGCAAACACGGTCTATCAGCCGGTCTCGACCGGCGTCTCCGGCCCTCAGACCGGCACGTACCAAGGCGCGTATCCCGGGAATCCGCTGTGGGTTGCAGGAGCGCGCGATCCGTATCCCGCGACGCTGCCGTACGGACCGTTCAGCGTCGGTTACAACGCGGGCACGACGATTCAGTTCTACGTTCAGCGCCGCATATAGCGACCGCCCGGCGGCGAAACTCGAACTACCCGGGCCGGGTCCTGGCTCGGGTAGTTCGTTCTATGACGCTGAAAGGAAAGTGATACGCACTTCATGCTGGCACAAGTTGGCAAACCCGCACCCGAGTTCGACCTTCCAAGCACCAAAGGCGCGACGGGCGCCAAGGATTTAGGACGCCGCGTCAAGCTCTCCGACTACCGCGGCAAGTGGCTGATCCTGTTCTTTTATCCGCTCGATTTTACGTTCGTCTGTCCGACCGAGATAACCGCGCTCTCGGATCGGTACGATGAGTTCAAAGAATTCGATACGGAGGTGCTGGGCGCGTCCTGCGACTCCGAGCATAGCCACTGGGCGTGGATCAACACGCCCCGTGAGAAGAACGGTATCGCCGGTTTGAAGTATCCGCTGGCAGCCGACTACACTAAAGAGACCGCGCGTGCATACGGCGTGCTCGACGAAACCACGGGCGTCGCGCAGCGCGGCCTGTTCATCATCGATCCGGAGGGCGTACTCAAATACGCGGTCGTCACGGACGACAACGTCGGACGAAGCGTCGAGGAGACGCTGCGCGTTCTGCAGGCGCTGCAAACGGGCGGTTTGTGTCCGGCTGAGTGGAAGCCGGGCAAGGCGCTGCTGCAAAAAGCGTAACGCATGCCGCTGCGAATGCGCACGCCCCTGCCGTCGCTCGAAGGCGTGCGGACGTGGATAAACGGCGACCCGCTGCAGGGCAGCCTGGCCGGACGGCCCGCCGTGGTGCAGTTCTGGTCGATTTCGTGTCACTTGTGCCACGAGTCCGCCGATCGGGCCAATGCGTGGCGTGCCAAGTACGAGCCGCAAGGCGTTGCGTTCCTGGCCGTGCACCAGCCGCGTTCGGAGGCCGAGCTCGACACCGGCGCAGTCCGTGAGGACGCTCTCAATGAGATGCACCTCACGCAGCCGTGCGCCGTCGACAACGATCACGTGCTGGTCGAACGTTTCGCCAACCAGTTCGTGCCCAGCTTCTACGTCTTCGATCGGGAGCACCAGCTGCGTCACTTTCAGGCCGGCGACAAGGGCTACGAACGAATCGAAGCTGCGATCGAACGGGTGGTCCAGGAGCCGGCGCAAGCCCAAGTCCCGGGTTGAGCACCGGGAAGAGCCCCGGCCGCATGCCTTGATGGCCTCGGGCTCCGTCCCAAATGGCCTAATGAGGCGAACCGCCACCCGTGTTACCGTGAAAAGACTTCGAGCGGATCGCGCAAAGCGAGCCGCCCGGAGTCGTTAACCCGATCGCGTACCGGTTTTCACCGGAACGCGTGCGTGGCAATGACGTGCGGGCAGAGAGGCCGGCGGATGCGCACCGCCGGCCTCACGTGCACCACTGCGTGTGTCCGGGCTATTTAATGGCTGCGATTTGCTGCTGGTCCAGCTTGCGTACCGCAGGCGGAAGCGGGATAAAATGCACCCGCTGCAGGTACGCCGCGCGGTTTCCGCCCGCCGGATCGATCGCCCACTTCAAGAACGCGACCAGTTCCTTGCGCACATTCGGATCGCTTTGGTGCGCGGCGACGATCGCGTATTCGAAATTGACGATTGGGTACGCGCCGGCGCCAGGAGAGTAAACCAGCGATTCGCGCTCGTCCGCGGGCGGCTTGGCCGCTGCTGCCGCGGCGGCAATCGACTGCGGTGTCGGAAGCACGAAATGCCCCTCGCGGTTCTGAAGCGCCGCATAGCCCAGGCCGGCTTTATTCGCTTCGTCCAAGAAACTGATGCCGATGTACGCGATGGAGTATTTGGTGGTCCCAGCGGTCTGAAGCATGCCCGGATTGCCGTGCGCGCCGACGCCCGTCGAGACCGCGGGCCAAGGGATGCTCGTCCCGTATCCGGGCCCCGATTTCCAAGAGGGCGTTGAAAACGAGAGGTACTGCGTAAAGATGAAGGTGTCTCCCGAGCCGTCGGCGCGGTGAATGGGCACGATCGCCGCATTGGGGAGTTTTGCCCGCAGCGCCGGATTGATCGCGGCGATCGCCGGGTCGTTCCATTTGGAGATCTTTCCCGAGTAGATGCCGGCTAGGACCGGGCCCGAGAGATTCAAATGCGCGGTACCAATTTCCGGCACGTTGTAGTTGATTTGCTGGGCGCTGATCGCCAGCGGAATGTTCAGCATGTGGGACGTCTTCATCTGCGAGTCGGCCATATATGCATCGGATGCGCCGATCTGCGCCACGCCTGAGATCGCTTGAGAGATGCCGGCGCCGCTGCCGGTGCCTTGAGTCGTAATTTGCACGTGGGTGTTCTGTTTTTGATAATCCGCCACCCACACGTTCATCAGCGGATAGAGCAGCGTGGAGCCGGTTTCGAGCAAGCGCGTGGCACCCGGAGCGCCGGCGGGCGCGGGCGATGCGGGAGCCGAGGCCGACGCCCCCGAGCTCGAGGAATTCGCATTTCCCCCGCCCGAGCACGCGGCGGCGAGGAGCGGCAGGAGTACGGCTGCAACGAGTTTTCGCATATGCCATGCTTGACGCAACCGGCAGCGCGGCCCCTGCAGATAACAGGAAACCGGAGAAAAAAGCGGTAGTGAGCGCCGGACAGGCGCATGCAGCGTCTCGGGTTTCAAGCATGAGAGGAGCCGATGAATAAAGTCGACTTGGTACGCTCCGCAATGGAGCGGTTGGAGATTGCTCGTAGGGATGCAGTGGCGTTGGTCGACGGCATCTTCGAGGACATTCAATCCGCGGTGGTCACCGGCGAAGCGGTCAAGATTCCTGGTTTCGGGCAGTTCAAGGTCCGCGATCGCGCCGCGCGCATCGCGCGTAATCCCGCCACCGGCGAACCGGTGAAAGTCCCCGCGAAGCGCGTCTTCAAGTTTTTGCCGGCCAAAGCGCTCAAGGAAGCGGTTATGTCCAAGCGCGGCGGCGGACGCAAGGCCGCGGGCAAAACGGCCGGACGCAAGAAGGGCGCCGCTCCGGCGGCGCGCAAAGGCGGCGCGAAGAAAACGACCGCACGGAAGAAGAAGCGTTAGCATTCGCGCAGCCCGAGACGGTGTAGCGAAAAGGGCCGGCAGCAGCCGGCCCTTTCGTTTTGTGCGCGCGTTTTATTTTACGGGAACGGACACGTCTCCGGGAGGGGTCAGACCCGTGAAGTCGCCGATGACTTTGGCATCGTACGGCGCATTGAGCCGATCGAAGGTCTTGCCCATCGTCGCGATTTTACCCTGAGCGAACACGACGTTCTTGTTCGGATCCACGACGATCACTTGATGATTGAACTGATCGCTGATCATCGTGTTTCCGTTGCCCAGTCGAACCGCGCGCGTGGGGAGCGGCATCTGCACGCTGCCGGCCCGTTTATTGGTCACGTACGACCACACGATGTCCTTGTCGTGGTTCACTTCGAGCACGCGGTTGTTGTTCGAGTCCGTGATGAGCGTATCGCCGTTGTCCAGACGGCTTGCAAAGGCCGCGCCGTTCAGCGTCTTGGGCGAATTGGGATTTCCGTACTGCCAGACGATCTTGTGCGAATCGCGATCGACTTCAATGACGCGGTTGTTGTTCTCGTCGCCGATCAGGATGTGCCCGTTCGGAAGCAGTTCGGCGCTGTTCGGATTGTTGAGCTGATTGAATCCGCTGCCCGAGACGCCGGTCATGCCGTACTGCCAATCGATGTTCTTGGCTTTATCGACTTCGATGACGCGCTCGTTGACCTGATCGGTGATCAGGATATGGCCGTTGGGCAGCCGCACGGTGCAGACCGGCGTGTTCAGCTCGTTGGGCCCGCTGCCGCCGACGCCGGCCTTCCCGTATTGCCAGACGATGTGGCCGCCCAGGTCGACGATGATCGCGCGGTCGTCGGGGCACGCGGCCTGCATGCACGACGGTTCGCTGCCTTGCGGCGCGCCGGTTCCGGCGATCAGCGTAAAGTTGCCGAAGCGCTCCTCGTCGTTCGGTGCCACGATCGAGGCAGGTCCGGCTTTGCTCGAGCCGTCTCCGAAATGCCAGTCGATCTGGTGATTGCGGTCGACTTGGATGACGCGATTGTTGAACTGATCGCCGATGAGGATGTCGCCGGCGTCGGTGCGCACCGGCGCGGCGTGGGTCGTCGACGAGGTGCTGCTGCCGGTCACCGCCGGCAACTGCGCCGGCCCGTGCGCGCCCGAACAAGCCGCAGCGACGAGGGTGCCCGCGATCAAGGCGGGACGCCAGACTTTCAGCATGATGTTCCTCACGAGGTAGATGGGAATGCCAGCTTCCGCGGCATTGATGAAAAAAGTCTGAAGCACGTCAATGTTGACACTGCCTGTCATGTTTGGCGTGCTAGAACGTTGGTGTATGAGCGTGATGAGGCCGGAGCCCTTTCCTCGGCGCCACGGGCTGGACGCCGACCAGTCCTGCGCACTGCGCGCGTTCGTCGAAGACGTGGGCGACGTGCTGGCACAGGCGAACGTGCGCGCGGACTATTTCGAACGTACGCTGACGGGCTTGGCGGGCGCGTACTATGCTGCGCTGCGCGGCGGCGAGTGGGCGATTCTCATCGCCCTCGTAACGGACACGCTCGACGCTATCGGAGCAGCGTCCGTCGCGCTTCCCGCCTACGGGCGCCTGCGGGCGCTGGTGGCTGAGAACCTCGACCTGCTGCCCGAGGAGATGCTGCGTTTGGCGTAGGGGCGGTACGGCTAGTGGTATGGCCCGGCGGGATGCGGCTGCGGGTGGCGCGGCTCGTAAATGCCGATCGTCTCGCCGCCCCGGAGCGTCAGCGTGGAGAGCAGCCCCCATCCCCGATCGGCGACGTCGCTGGATTCGATTCCTCGAGCGCGCAGTTTTTGGAGCGTCGCGTTGATGTCGTCGCACATCAGGTAGATCTCGTGTTCGGGTTCGTCTTCGGTCGGGTGAACGGCCAGCTCCGTGGGAGGCGCCGCGAAGATCGGCCATCCGCCGCCCGCGTCGACTGAAGGCAGGCCCAGGACGTTCGCGAGAACGTCACGCAGGGCTTGCGCATGACGGCTGTACAGGATCGCGTGGACTCCGGTGATCATGCGGTCAGGCCTGCTACCCAAAAGGGCCGACTCCTTCCGGGGGTGCGCGCGTGATATTGGAAGTGATCGTCACCGATGCCGCGGAAGCGGAATTGGCCGCACAGGCCGGTGCGGGGCGCGTCGAGCTCGTCACCGATCTCCAGGGCGGCGGCTTGAGTCCGCCGCCTGGCGTCGTACGGGAAACACTGGCGCGCGTACGCATCCCCGTTCGCGTGATGCTGCGATGCCGCCGCGGCGGGTTTACGTACGACGTCTCCGAGCAAGAAGCGATGCTCGCGCAGGCGTCGGAGTTCGTCGGCGCCGGTGCCCGCGGCCTCGTCTTCGGCGCGCTGGACTCACAGGGGCGCATCGACCGCGCGTTCTTGCAGCGCCTGCTCGAGGCCGCTCCCGGCGCGCAGATCACATTTCACCGCGCATTTGACGAACTAGCCGACCCGATTGGCGGCTATCGCGAACTGGGCCGCGTTCCGCAGGTCACGCACGTCCTGACGTCCGGGTGTGCGCGCGACGCATGGAACGGACGCGGGCTGTTGCGCGAGCTGATCGCTTTGCGCGAATCGCCCGCCGTCATCGCGGCCGGCGGTATCGGACCGCGCACGATCGGCGCGATACTCGCCGAAACCGGCGCGACCGAAGTGCACTCAGGCAGCGGGGCTCGAATCGGAGGACGGCTCGACCCTTCGCGAATCGCGGCGATGGCGGCGCAACTGGGTTCACCCGGAGGCAGGGTTCGCGGCGAGCGCGGGTGATCTATCCCGCAATGCATTTGACCGCGCTGGACTGGAGTATTCTGGCCCTGTCGCTCGGCGTGACGTTTCTTCCGGCGATCTTTCTGGCGCGGCGTGCCGGCAAGAATACAGCGGAATTTTTTGCGGCGGGCAGGCAGGCACCGTGGTGGCTGATCGGCATCTCTTTGGTCGCCACGACGTTCAGCACCGACACGCCCAACCTGGTGACGAATTTCGTGCGGACCGGCGGAGTCGCGGCGAATTGGCAGTGGTGGGCGTTTCTGCTGACCGGCATGGCGACGGTCTTTTTTTATGCTCGCCTCTGGCGCCGCAGCGGTGTGCTCACCGATCTGGAGTTTTACGAACTGCGGTACTCGGGCAAGGCAGCGAGTTTCGTTCGCGGCTTTCGCGCGGTCTATTTGGGTTTTTTCTTCAACATCATGATCATCGCGTCGGTCAATCTCGCGGCCGCCAAGATCGCGAGCATCCTGTTCGGCCTGCCCGAGTACGTGACGCTGCCGGCGGCAGGCGCCGTCGTCATCGTCTTCGCCGCAACCGCGGGATTGTGGGGCGTGATGGTGACGGACATGTTTCAGTTCTGCATCACGATGAGCAGCGCGTTTGCCGCGGCGTACTTCGCGTTGCGCGCGCCGCAGGTCGCCGCATACGGCGGACTGCACGGACTCTTCGCGCACATTTCGCAGGCGCACCCGCATCTGCTCGACATCCTGCCCGATTTTTCGAACTGGGGCGTTGCCGCCGGCATCTTCGTGATTCCATTGACGGTGCAGTGGTGGTCGGTGTGGTATCCGGGTGCCGAGCCCGGGGGCGGAAGCTACGTGGCGCAGCGCATGCTCTCCGCGCGCCGCGAAAGCGACTCGCTGTGGGGGACGATGCTCTTTCAAGCAGCCCACTATGCTCTCAGACCGTGGCCGTGGATCGTCGTCGCGGTCGCTTCGCTCGCCGTGTACCCGACGCTGGCCGACGTTCACCGCGCGTTTCCGCACGTCGACACGCATCTGATCGGCGACGACATCGCGTATCCGGCGATGCTCGTCTTTCTGCCCGCGGGATGGGCAGGGTTCATGGTTGCCGGACTTTTTGCGGCCTACCGTTCGACGCTCGAGTCGCACCTGAACTGGGGTACGTCGTATCTCGTCCACGATTTGTACCGCAGATTCATGCGCCCGGACGCGAGCGAGAAACACTACGTCTTGGCCGGAAGGATCGTTACCGCGTTGATCATGATCTGCGCGATCGGCTTCACGTTCGTCCTGGACACGGCCAAGGAGACGTTTACGCTGATCCTGCAGATCGGCGCCGGAACCGGATTGATCTACCTGCTGCGGTGGTACTGGTGGCGCATCAACGCGTGGACGGAAGTCAGTGCGATGGCGGCATCGTTCTTGGTCGCGCTGATCTTCTTCGCGCTCGGCAAAACGGGGCACGCGACGCCGGAGTATATCGCGCTGCTCTTTACCGTCGGCATCACGACTGTCGTGTGGATCGCCGTCACCTATCTGACGCCGCCGGTGGACGAAGCAACGCTCGTCAAGTTTTATGAAAAAGTGCGGCCCGCCGGAGCGGGATGGGCGCGCGTTCGCGCGATCAGCGGAGCTCCGCCGTCGCGCGACAGTTTGCCGAATGCATTGCTCGGCTGGGTGCTCGGCTTGGTAGCGATCTATAGCGCGCTGTTCGGAACGGGCGCGTTCATCTACGACCGTGTTTGGGCCGGAGTCGTGTACACCGTGCTCTTTGCCGCCTCGACGCTGTGGCTCGTGCGTCTCACTTCACATGCCTGGCAGCCGGAAGCGTAGCGCGCTGCTGCTGGCTGCCGCGCTCATCGCGGGGGCGTCCGCGGCACGCGCGCAGACTGCACAGCTGCCGGTCGATCAGCTCGGCATCGTCCCGCAGCCGCGTTCGGTCGCGGCTTCCCCCGCAACGTATCCGCTTCCGGACCGCATCGCCATTGAAGCCGTGACGCCGCCCGAGCGGCACGTCGCCGAATTCGCCGCGCGCTTCCTCCAGTCGCGCGGCATCGATGCGTCGATCGTTCGGTCAGCAGGCGCCGGAATCGCGCTGAGCACCGATCCATCTTTGCAAAACGAAGCGTACCGGCTGCACATCGGCGCGGACGGCGTACGGATGACTGCGGCAGGCGGCGCCGGACTCTACTACGCGCTCCAAACATTCGAACAGATCGCCGCGGCCTCGCCGCCGCACACGGTTTATCAAACCGAGGTGGAGGATGCGCCCGCGTATCCCTGGCGGGGCATTCATTTGGACGTCAGCCGGCATTTCTTTCCGGTGCCGGTCGTCGAGCGCTACATCGACCTCGCATCCCACTACAAGCTGAACACGTTTCACTGGCATTTGACCGACGACCAAGGCTGGCGCATTCAAATCAAGCGCTATCCGCGTTTGACGCAGATCGGATCGTGCCGGGACGGGACCGAAATCGATCAGGATGCCACGCAAATCGACGGCAAACGGTACTGCGGCTACTACACGCAGGATCAAATCCGCTCGGTCGTCGCGTACGCGGCCGCGCGTTACGTGCGAATCGTGCCCGAGATCGAGATGCCGGGGCACTCGGCGGCCGCCGTTGCCGCCTATCCGTGGCTTACGTGCCAGCCCGGCAACTATAAAGTGCTCCAAGTCTGGGGCATCAGCAAGCAGATTTTCTGTCCGACGCCTCGCACGATGGAGTTTCTAAAAAACGTACTGGATGAGGTCGTCGCGCTGTTTCCCGGCACGTACGTGCACGTCGGCGGCGATGAAGTTCCCTCGGACGCCTGGCAGCACAGCGCGTTCGTGCGCGCCTTGATGCAGCGCGAGCATTTCAAGAGCTACTTCGCCGTTCAAGGCTACTTCACGCGTACGATGGAGCCGCATCTGCTCGCGCGCGGACGCCGCATGGTGGGGTGGGATGAGATCCTTGCCGGCGGCGTGAGCCGCACGGCGACGATTATGTCATGGCGCGGCATCGACGGCGGAATTGCCGCGGCCCGCGCCGGCAACGACGTCGTGATGTCTCCGGACCCGGAGCTGTATCTCGATCAATATCAAGGCGATCCGGCGGTCGAGCCGCAAGCCATCGGCGGATACGAAACGCTCGAACGCGTGTACACGTTCGATCCGATGCCCGCGGGCCTTACGCCTGCGCAGCAGCGTCACATTTTAGGCGCGCAGGGCAACCTGTGGACCGAATACGTCCCGACGGCGCAGAGGCTCTTTTACCGGCTGCTTCCGCGCGAGCTGGCCATCGCGGAGCTGACGTGGACTCCGGCGGCGAAAAAGAGTTGGCTGAGTTTCCAGGCTCGCATGCCCGCCCAATATGCCTGGCTGCTCTCGCGGCATTACCCGTTTCACGTGCCGAATCCGCAGATTACGCTGCAGGGCCCGTCGCTGCTGCAGTTTCCGCCGCTCGCGCTCGACGTTCGCACCGTCGATGTAACGACGTCCGAGCCCGCCGCGATGGTCACGATCGCCGAAGCCGTTCCGGGAAGCGTGATCCGCTACACGCTCGACGGCCGGGAACCCTCGCATCGCTCGGCGCGCTACACCGCGCCGCTGCAATTGCATCTTGCGCCCGGATCGCGCACGGAGCTCCGTGCCGCGGCGACGTTGCCGGACGGCACGGAGAGTTTTTCCAGCGGACTGGTGATCTACCGAACCGCCCAGCCGTGACGTCGCGCGCGCGCTTTCTTTTCGCCGTTCTCTTTTTCGCGCTGCTTGGAGCCAATGCGGGCGCGGCGCCGGCGCCGCCGAACGATCCCGTTGCACTGGTCGATCCGTTCATCGGTACCGGCGGGACCAGCGGCGTTGGCCTGATCGACGATTTTCCGGGCGCCAGCGCGCCGTTCGGCATGCTGCAGTGGAGTCCCGACACGCCGTCCCAGCCGCCGTCCGGCGGTTACCTGTACCGCGACACGAAGATCACCGGCTTTAGTTTGACGCATCTCTCCGGTGCGGGATGCCAAGTCTTCGGCGATTTCGCAGTGATGCCCGTGCTCGGCGAAGTTTCCGATCCGCAAAGCGTCGCGCAGAGTTTTTCGCACGAGCATGAAACGGCTTCACCCGGATACTATTCCGTTCACCTCGACGGCGGAGTCGACGTTTCGCTGACCGCGCAAGCTCGTTCGGGCATCGCGCGCTTTGCGTTTCCGGCATCGAGCCATGCGGGCATCCTCGTCGACGCCGCCTCCGACCAAGCCGGCGTGCGTGACGCGCGCGTTTGGATAGCCGGTCCGGCCGAGATCGACGGCTATGCACAAAGCGGCGGGTTCTGCGGGATGCCCAACGTTTTCACCGTCTACTTTGCGCTGCGTTTCGATCGTCCGTTCGATGCGTATGGGACGTGGAGCAGCGGCGGCATAGAGCGCGGAGCGAAAAG
>DASRDE010000236.1:0-5426 GCA_035652755.1 Vulcanimicrobiaceae bacterium
CGGGCGCCGGCTTCGATGCGGCGATGCGCGCCGCGTTTCCCTGCGGCAGCGTCACCGGCGCGCCCAAACGCGCCGCGATGCAGCACATCGCGGCATACGAACGTTGGCCGCGCGCCTTCTACACCGGAAGCATCGGTTATCTTTCGCCGCGCCGCAAGGGCTGGTGGAACGTCGCGATTCGCACGCTGCAGATTCGTCCGGAGGGCGCGCGTTTTGATGCCGGCGGAGGCATCGTCAGCGACTCGCGCGCCGCGAGCGAATGGCAAGAAGTCCAACTCAAATCGGCGTTTCTGCGCCCTGCGCACGCGGCATTCGCGCTGCTCGAAACCTTCCGCACCGGGCCCGGCGGCAGCGACGTTGACGCGCATCTGCGGCGGCTGCTCTCGAGCGCCGAGGCGTTTGGGATGACCGTTCGGCGTGAAACGCTGGATGAAGCGCTCGCCCCGTTTCTTACCGCGGCGCAGCCCATGCTGGTCCGTTTGGTTGCGCGCGCCGGCGCGGTAACGGCTCGCGCCGAACCATACGCCGATACGACGGAGCCCGTGCGCGTGTGCCTTTCGTCGCAGCGCGTACGCTCGGACGATCCGTTCCTGCGGCATAAGACCTCGTGGCGCCCGGCGTACGAAGCGGCCGCAATCGAAGCACGGCAGCGCGAATGTTTCGACGCGCTGCTGTTCAACGAGCGCGGCGAACTCACCGAAGGATCCCGCACGAATATCTTCGTGCAGATTGGGGAAACGCTGTGTACGCCGCCGCTCGCATGCGGCGTGCTGCCGGGCATTTTGCGCGCGCAGTTGTTGGAACAAAGGACGGCAGTGGAGCGGGTGATGAATGCGGAGGATTTACAGACGGCGCACGCAATATTCGCGGGCAACTCGGTGCGCGGAATGCTCCGCGCGGAGCTGACGGTATGACGCAAGCCAAAGAGCTGTACCCCTACGTTCTCCATCCGAAAATGGCGCCCGCAATTTGGGGCGGCGACGCATTGGTCGAGCGCTTCGGCAAAGATGGGAGCGCCTCGGCGAAGATCGGCGAGTCCTGGGAGTGCTGGGACGAAAATCCGGTCGTGAACGGTCCACTGGCCGGCAAAACCGTCGCGGATCTGCGCGCTCAGCTGGGGCCGGCCTTTCTGGGCGACCTCGATCCGTCACGCATCTTTCCGATCCTGACCAAGATCATCGACGCCCGCGATTGGCTCTCCGTTCAGGTCCACCCGGACGACGCCTACGCGCGCCGCGTCGAGCATCAAGTCAACGGCAAGACCGAATGCTGGTACGTCATGGATGCGCAGCCCGGAGCGCAATTGGTTATGGGATGGACGCACGACGTCACGCGCGAGGAGTACGAGCGCCGCGTTGCCGACGGCACGCTGGGAGAGATTCTGCAGCGCATCGAGGTGCGCGCCGGAGACGCCTTTTACATCCCTGCGGGTATGCTGCATGCGATCGGCGCGGGAATCATCATCTTCGAAACGCAGCAGGCCAGCGATCTGACGTACCGGATCTTCGATTGGAACCGCGTCGGTGCCGACGGGAAACCGCGCGCGCTTCACGTCCAAAAGGCCGGCGACGTTTTGAACTATCGCGCAACGGGCACGACGCCGCTGGTCACGCTGTCCTATGCCAGCGAGGGCTTCACGCGCACCGCGCTCATCGCGGATTCGCATTTCATCGTCGAGCGGGTCAGCGCGACCGAAACGCCTGCCACGATGGTGACCCACGGACGGCCGCTCATCCTCATGGCACTCGACGACCGGTTGGAGCTCGCGTGCGAAGGCGGGGCGGCGCAGCTCGGCCCGTATCAAACCGCACTCGTTCCGGCGGCTGCGGGCGGGGTCGCGATACGCGCAGCGAACGGGCCCGGCGATTTCTTCTGCGTCTATCCGCCGGCGCGGTCGGATACGGCCGCGCGCCGCTTCAGAGATGCGGGGGTCGCGCAGCCCATCATCGATCGCTTCCTCTCACAGTTCGCTCCGCTCACGCCCGCCTGACGAACCATGCATCCGCCGTAGCCGCTGCGGCGTTCTATGGATGCATGAGCAGTATTGAGAAGGCGACATTTGCGGCCGGTTGCTTCTGGGGAGTCGAGGCGGCGTTTCGCCAGATCCCGGGCGTCCTCGACGCCGTCAGCGGGTACACGGGCGGGACCACGGCCAATCCGACGTATCGCGACGTCTGCAGCGATACCACCGGACACGCGGAAGCCGTAGAGGTGACGTACGATCCGTCGCAGGTTTCGTATGCGGATCTGCTGCGCCGTTTTTGGGAGATCCACGATCCGACGACGCGCAATCGGCAAGGGCCCGACGTCGGAACGCAGTATCGCTCGGCAATTTTCGTCCATACGCCTGCGCAGCGCGAAGCGGCGTCGCAATCGCTGATCGAGGAGCAGAACAAGCTCGCGAGCCCGATCGTCACCGAGATCGCCGACGCGCCCACGTTTTACCGCGCCGAAGAGTATCACCAGCGCTACCTGGAAAAACACGGAGCCGCCGCATGTCACATTCCGAATCGATGACCCGCTCGTCCTGGCTGCGCGGATGCGCGATTCTCGGTGCGGCTATGCTCACCGGCGCGACGCAGCGCGTCTCGCTCCAGGAAGAGCGCAACTACGTCATGTGGCAGGACGGCACCGAGCCGCCGTACTCCAGTGCCCTGAACGACGAATGGCGCCGCGGCACGTACCGGTGCGCGAATTGCGATCTTGCCCTGTTCTCTTCGAAAACCAAATACGACGCGCACGAAGGCTGGCCCAGCTTCTATGCGGCGCTGCCCGATGCGCTCGCAACGCACGCCGATTACGAACTGGGATACGAGCGCACCGAAGTCCATTGCCGCCGCTGCCGCGGCCATTTGGGGCACCTGTTCGACGACGGACCTCCGCCGACCGGAAAGCGCTATTGCATCGACGGCGTGGCTTTGCGTTTCGTTCCCGGCAACGCCGCCTAAGGCTGCGCCTTCTTCCGGAAATTCAGCGACAGCGAGTTGATGCAGTAGCGCGTGCCTTCGGCCCCGGGGCCGTCGTCGAAAACGTGGCCCAGGTGCGAATCGCAGCGCTTGCAGCGGACTTCGGTGCGGTGCATGCCGTGGCTGTAGTCGTCCAAGAGCCGCACGTTCTGCTGCTGCTCGGGATGCGTGAAGCTCGGCCACCCGCAGTGGGATTCGAACTTGGAATCCGATGCAAAAAGCGGCGCGCCGCACGCGCCGCAGACGTACATGCCGTCGTCGCGCACGTCCAATAGCGAACCGCTAAACGGGCGCTCCGTACCGGCTTGACGCAGGATGCGGTACCGCTCCTCGCCGAGCTCCGCTTTCCACTCCTCTTCGGACTTGACCACTTCGGGCGCGGTTGGCTCGTTCACGGCGTCACCGGTGGAACGTGTTTTCAACGCGCTGCACGCCGCCCTCGACGGCCTGCTCGCCGCGGCGGAAGAGCGCGACGACCCAGCGCACGATGGCGATAAGCCCGATGAGCGCGAGCAGGAAGATGATCCCGAAAGCCCATGCCGCGATATGGACCAAGTGAACGACCGCGGATTCCATAGTGTCTCCTTTTCTTCGGCCATCGCGATGCTCGGGCCGGCCGGCAGGGCGATCGCGGGCTTTATGGCATTCCCTTTCATGGATCCGCGAGCGCGCGACCTGCTACGCATGCGTCCGGCGCAGCTGGACGAACTCTTCGCGCGTCTGCCGCCCGGTCCGATCCCGAATGGACCCGCAGCCGGTACCGCGCTGATCGCGACTGGCACGTTCCTGGCCGCGCCCATCGCGCAGTTCGTTCGCGCCGCCGCCTGGCAAGGCAAGACGTTCGACGCGCAGCGCGGCTCGCTCGTCAACCGCCTCACTCCGCTGGGCTTGCCGGCAGTGCGCGCCGCGGTGTATGAAGCGCCGAGCCGGCACGACGGCCGAGCCTGCATCGTCTTGGATTACTCCAAAACGTCGCTGGCCGCCCGTTTCGTTCGCGACGAAATTCGCGCGCTGGCGCCCGGGTACTATTTGGGCAAAGCGTACGTTTTCGGAGTGCCCATCCTAGGTTTCGCGCTGCAGTTCTAGCGTTGCGGCTCGCGCATTACCAGCACCGCGTTGATCCCGCCGAACCCCGACGAGTTCGACAGCACGACGCGGGGCGAGAGCTCGCGCGGCGTCCGCGCACACTCGATTGCGTCCCCGTCGTCTGCGCTTGCAAAGTTCACGTTTCCGGGAAGCACGCCGTGCGCGATCGAGAGCGCCGTGATTGCCGCTTCCCACGCGCCGGTGGCACCAAGCGCGTGCGCGTGCTGCGACTTGGTCGCGGTGATCGGAATGCGCGCCGCACGCTCGCCGAACACGGCATGGTAGGCGCGCAGTTCGGCCGCGTCGCCGGCCTGCGTCGAGGATCCGTGGGCGTTGATGGCTTCGACCTCTTCCGCGCTTACGGACGCATCGGCTAGCGCGGTGCGCATCGCTTGCGCGACTTGGCTGCCGTCGGCGCGCGGCGCAGCCATGTGGTATGCATCGTTCGACGTGCCGAAGCCCGCGATCTCGGCGTAGACGCGCGCACCGCGGCGCACGGCGTCGTCGTATCGCTCGAGCACGAGAAAGCCCGCTCCTTCGGCCATCACGAAGCCGTCGCGATCGCGATCGAACGGGCGGCTCGCGCTTTTTGGATCGCCGTTTCGCGTCGACATCGCTCGCGCAACCGTAAACGCGCCGAACGTCAGCGGAGCCAGCGGCGCTTCCACTCCGCCCGCAAGCGCTACATTTACTAGTCCGCTCCTGAGCGCTTCCAGCGCCTGACCGATGGCGATCGCTCCGGCGGCGCACGAGTTCGCGTTCGAGATCGCCGGACCGTTCAGGCCGAATTCGATCGCGACGTTCGACGCCGCCGCTCCGCCGAAGACGGAGATCGTCAGCAGCGGGCGCACCGCGCGCAATCCCTCGCGGTGAAAGACGCCGATCTGCTCTTCGGCAAAGGCCAGCCCGCCAAGTGCCGAGCCGGTATAGACGCCGGCCGCGGCGGGATCGGAAAACGTCAGCGCGGCGTCTTCACACGCCAGCTTTGCCGCAACCACGGCGAGTTGTGAGAAGCGATCCGTCCATTGCAGCCGGCGCCGGTTCATGTACGCGGACGGATCGAAATCGCGGATCTCCGCGGCGATCTGCGAAGGAAACTCCGAGGCGTCGAATCGCTCGATCGTGTCCACCGCGACGGTTCCGTCGAGCAGCGAGCTCCAAAACGCATCCTTGCCGATGCCCAAAGGCGTGACGACGCCGATGCCGGTGATCGCGACGCGAGGCCGTGCGTTCATTGCGGGCCCGTTTCCGGACGACCATCCTCGGCCAACCGTTTGAAACACGCAAGCGTCCGCGCGGCGATGCCCTCGATGAAGAACTTGGTCACGACCCATTCTTCAATCCAGCGCGGCGCAAAGGCGAGCGAGAAGACGA
>DASRDE010000237.1:0-6159 GCA_035652755.1 Vulcanimicrobiaceae bacterium
TGCGCGCCGCTTTGATCGAAGCGGCTGACGAGGGTAAGCACGACATCGTCGTCGATCTCTCCCAACTCGAATTTCTGGATTCAAGCGGATTGGGGGCAATCATCGGCGCGCACCGCCGCGCGCTCGAACACGGCGGGTGCGTTCGGCTGGTCGTGAACGAAGGTCCGATTCAGCGCCTGCTGACGATTACCGGATTGATGCGCATTCTCTCGGTCTATGCGTCGTTGGAATCCGCGCTGGAGGGACGCGACCGGCTGGCCGCCACCATTTAATCGCCTGAAGCGGCCGAATAGGATTCATCGAGCAGTTCGATCGCGTGCTTGACGCGCATCTGGCTGCCGGCAGCGCGCAGTCCTGCTTCGATCTGCATGGCACAACCCGGATTCGAGGTGGCCAGAATCTCCGCGCCGGTCTCGATGGCGTGAGCGACTTTGCGCTTGCGAAGGCGCGCCGACATGTCGGGCTGCGTTAGGTTGTAGATTCCGGCGCTTCCGCAGCAGACGGCGGATTCGTGCATCTCGCGCAGATGCAGCCCAGGAATCTGCGACAGCAGCCGCCGCGGCGCCGCGGCGATGCGCTGCGCGTGCGCGAGATGGCATGCGTCCTGATACGAGACGGAGGCGTTCAGCCTGCCCAATCCGGGCCGCAGGCCGCGCTCGTCGAGCAGCTCGAAGATATCGCGCACGCGCGCGGCAAACCGCTCCGCGCGATCGCGCCATTGCGGATCGCCGGCGAGCCATTGACCGTATTCCTTGAGCGCGCTGCCGCAGCCGGCGGCGTTCGCAACATAGTACGCGGCGCCGGAGCGCTCGAACGCGGCGATGTTTCGTTTGGCGAGCGTTCGGCCGAATTCCGCGTCGCCCGCGTGCACCGCGATGGCGCCGCAGCATCCTTGTCCGGATGCAACGTACACCTCGTATCCGTTGCGCTGCATCACCCGGACGCTGGCGCGATTAACGCCGGCAAAAGCCACCTGCATGACGCAGCCCGCGTGCAGGACGGCGGTTTCGATTTTGTCGTGCGCGGCATACCGTTGACCGCGCGCGCTAAAGAACTTCGACGACATCGCCGGGGCGAGCGCTTCGGCCTGTTCCAAATGCAACCGCCGCAGCAGCCCGCTGCGCCGGACAGCGCGCTGCAGGCCCGAACGCTGGTAGAACTTCACGAACGCCGCTACCAAGCGCAGCACCGCCATGTTGCCGAAAAGCACGCGCAACCCCAGCCAGCGCGCGATGCGCTGCCCGGCGGAACGCCGCGGGGCGCTCGCCGATTCGATGCGGGCGCGCGCGCCTTCGACTAGGCGCCCGTACTCCACGCCGCTCGGGCATGCGGCGGCGCAGGCGCGGCAATCCAGACATTCGTACATCTGGTGCACGAAACCGGGAGCGAGCACGTCTTCGCGCCCCTCGTCGACGGCTTTGATCAGACTAATCCGGCCGCGCGGGCCGGACGTTTCTGTCATAGTCTCCAAGTATGTCGGGCAGGCGGGCAAGCAAAGCCCGCAACGCACGCACTTGTTGTAGACCGACGCCTCGATCATCCAAACAGTCGTTCGACTTGCAAGCGCGCCATGCATTTAGGCGGGTGCGTCGAATCGGCTTCCAAACCGCAGAAGGAGAAGAAGAGCAGTGCCCGAGACCGCCGCCGCCGAGTATCAACTTTCGTCCGAACGCAAACTCAAAGACTTCGTGACGCAGGTGCTTGAAAAGGTCGGCGTCGACGCCGGTGATGCAAGCATCGTCGCCGACGTACTGGTGGCAGCCGATATGCGCGGCATCGAATCGCACGGCGTCGCTCGCCTGGACTCGTACTACGTCGCGCGAATCCGCGCCGGCAAGATGAAAGCCAAACCCAAGTACGCCGTGGTGCGCGAAACGGAAACCTCGGTTCTGGTGGATGCCGACAACGGCTTAGGGCATCCCGCCGGCAAGATGGCGATGCAAGCGGTGATCGAAAAGGCGCGCAAGCACGGCGCGGCCTTCGGCGCGGTCCGCAACTCCAATCATTACGGGATCGCCGGCTACTATGCAATGCTCGCGCTCGAACACGATCTTATCGGCATGGCGTCGACCAATTCGGTTCGCTACGGAGCGCCCACGTTCGGCAAAGACGTTTTGCTGGGAACGAATCCGCTCGCATTTGCGATTCCCACGAAAGACGAGCCGGCGTTCGTGCTCGATTTCGCCACGACGACGGTGCCCAAGGGCAAGCTCGAGGTCTATAAACGCAAGGGGCTGCCGCTCAAGGAAGGCTGGGCGATCGACGCGGCCGGGCACATGACGACCGATCCGGACGAGGCACTGCGCGGTGCGCTGCTTCCGCTGGGCGGCTTCGGAACCGACCATGGCGGACACAAGGGCTACGGCCTGGGATTGCTCGTCGACATACTTTGCGGCGTGCTCTCGGGCGGCAAGTTCGGCGGCGGATTGCCGCTGGTGAACGACACGATGGAGGGCGCGATCTCGCATTGGTTCGGCGCTTTCCGCGTCGACGCGTTTCGCGACGCCAGCGAGTTCAAGGCCGATATGGATCGCCAGTTGCGCACGTTCAAGGAGAGCCACAAGGCTCCGGGGGCCGATCGGATCTACGTCGCGGGCGAGATCGAATACGAGAAGACGCTGCACCACCGCGCTCACGGCGTGCCGGTGCACGTGAAGGTCTGGGACGGGTTGCGCACCCTCGCGGGTGAACTCGGCATACCGTTCGAATTAAGTCCCTGAAGAATGGACATGCGCGGCGAGGCCTATCCGGCGGTACACATCAGCGTCGCATCCCAAGCGGGCGCCTACACGGTCGGCAATGCCTCGTTTTTCCGGTACATTCTGCGCCTGGCGGAAGCGGGTTTGCCCCTTCACGGCGACGATCGCGAGGCGCTCGAGATGCTCGCGGCAATTCCCCACGCGTTTTTCGATGACGACGAATCCACGTGGGGGCGCGGCTGGCGCGTCGTACCGGCCGCGACGCTCGACGATTGGCCGGTGCTGGAATCGACGCCGCAGCGCGTTCGTGCCGCTTTGGAAACCGCACGCCGCATTCTATGGGAGAATGCCGCCCCCGTCGGCGTGAGCGCCCGCGAAATCGTCGCCATCGAAGACGAACTCCATCACATCTTCAACGTGCTCAACCGCGCCGAGGCCGCCGGGGTCCCGGTCAACATGAGCTACGTCAGCTAACCTCGAACCTCGACAAAAGTCGTACACGTCGACCCGATTTGGGCCTATAAACCTGTAAAACTGAAAACCAAGCGGGAGGCTGCCATGCGCGTCCGGTCGGCTTTCATCCTGGGCCTCGTTCTCGCTTGTGCGGGCATACCGCTGGGCGCCGTAGCCGGCACGACCGGCGGCATCGCCGGCCGCGTCGTCGACGCGAATACGCTTGCACCGGTCGCCGACGTGCGCATCACCGCGAGCGCGCCGTCGCAAGTCGCCGTCGCCACGACGGACGCCGGCGGCAATTACCACTTTCTTTCACTCGCGCCGGATACGTACACGCTCACGTTCGTAAAGACCGGATACGACGACACGTCGCAGCCCGGCGTCTCCGTCTTTGCCGATCAGGTTCAAACGGTGACGGTGCAGATGCATCCCGTCCTCAAGACGATCGCCACGGTGCGATCGCGCGCGACCGGCGACGTGGTCCGGCCCGGCACGACCAGCGACGTCTACTCGGTCAATGCCAACGGTTTGCGCGCGACGACCGGTCTCACGGGCCCCGGCGGCTTGAACAACGCGTACGGCGCCATTCAATCCGTGCCCGGCGTCGCGATCGACGCGGGCGAACAGGGCTGGTGGCAGACCGTGCACATTCGCGGCGGCGACATCGATCAGATCGGCTACGAAATGGACGGCATTCCGGTCAATCGCGCGTACGACAACGCGCCGCAATCGATGCTCAGCAGTTTGGGTCAGCAGGAAGTGCAAGTCTACACCGGCGGAACGCCCGCAACGGCCGACGCGCAGGGCATTTCCGGCTACATCAACCAGGTGCTAAAGACGGGAACGTATCCGGGCTATATCAATTCGGATCTCGGCATCGGCGGTCCGGCGTTCTATCACAAGGCCTCGTTCGAATTCGGCGCGGCCGATCCGAGCCACCGCTTTAGCTACTACGTCGGGTTGGGCGGCGCGAATCAGGCGTACCGGTATTTGAACGATAACAACGGCGCGGGGAACCCTTGGTTTTTCTACCCGGTCAACGCCGTACCGGGCTGCAACGGTTCGGTCTTCACCGGCGACGACAGCTGCTTCGGCGGGAATCCGGCGACGATCGATCCGTCGTTGGCCTTTACGACCGGCCTGGAATACGGTTTGGCGTTTACCGCGCAGCGCGACAACATCGTGAACCTGCACTACGGCATACCGCACGGCAACGGCTTGCGCGACGACATTCAATATCTTTGGATGACCAGCGAAGTGAACGCGCAGTATTACAGTTCGCAGAACGACACGGGCCTGGCCATCGACAATTACCTCTTCGGTCCGCTGACGTGGGGCGACGCGTGGCTCTACAAAGGGCCGCTGATGGCCAAGCTCGATCCGTCGCAGCTCACGACGTATCTGTTCAACAGCAGCCCGCAGAACCGCGCGATGTTCCAGCCCCTGCCGCTCGACCAGCGCGACACCAACGACAACGGCATCGCGGTCAACAAGCTGCAGTACCAGCACGCATTCTCGTCGAGCGCATTCTTCCGAATATACGGATACACGCTGTACTCCAACTGGTTCATCTACGGCCCGAACAGCGCCGCGCAGCCGTTCTACGGAACCGAACTCGCGGACTACGAGATTCCGAACCACACGTACGGTGTGAACGCGAGCTTTACGGATCAGCTCTCGGCAAAACATCTGCTGACGGTCAGCGGCGTGTATACCGGAACGAACCTGCAGCGCTACTCGGCGTCAGCCTACGGCGGCGGCGGCAGCCGTCCCATTGCGCTGCTGATGAACGGCACGAGCCCCAACAGCAACTGCTACAGCATTACGACGGGCGCGCAGGTCGGCTGCTACTACGCCTTGGCCAACGGCAGCGTTTTGGGCGGCAGCGGAGTCGCCGCAGCCGCCGCGGGTTCGCCCTTACCGACGCCTCCGCCCGGATCGCCGGCCGCAATGGCCGGCGCGCAGTGGGTCGCGGTCGACGGCGGTTTAAATGCCAACCTGAATCAAGTGCATCCGCGCTTTTCAGGCTTTTCGCTCACCGACCAGTGGCGTCCGGACGATCGCTGGACCGTCAACGCCGGCCTGCGTATCGAAAACTTCCGCTACCTGCTGGGCGACACGGGAACGAACGACCCAGCGCGGCAGTTCTGGTTTTATCATTACAATCTCGAGCATTGCTTCGCGCCCGGTTCGGCCGGCGCACCGACGCTCGCGCCGAACTTCGGCTTGGGAGGCTGTCCGGCCGGTCAAAGCGTCAACCTGGTCAACACGAACAGCGGCGAGATCGATACGGCCCGCTGGCAGCCGCGTGTGGGCTTCACGTACACGCTGAATCCCGAAACGGTGATTCGCGGATCGGCCGGCGTGTACGCCCGGCCGCAAAACACGTCGTGGGTGCAATACAACACGTTCCAGCAAGACTTGCCGCTCTTCTTGGGCACGCATTTTTACTCGTACGACTTCACGACGCCCGAGCACGACATCCGTCCGGACACGTCGTACAACTACGACCTGTCGCTGGAGAAGCGGCTGCACGGAACGGACTGGTCGTTCAAGCTGACGCCCTACCTGCGCAGCACGCGCGATCAATTACAGAACTTTTTCATCGACCCGGTCAACGGGCTGGAATCGGGCTTGAACGTCGGGCAGCAGACATCGTACGGCGTCGAGGTGGCGCTGCGCAAAGGCGATTTCAACAACGACGGCTGGAGCGGCCAGCTCTCGTATACCTACACGCATAGCCGCATCAAATACCAGGACTTTCCCGGTACCGACCGCAGCGTCATCGACAACCTCAACTCGTATATTCAGGATTACAACGACTACACGTCGCAATGCCAGGCACATCCGTCCAACAACCCGGCCAGCCCGTGCTTCTATCCCGGTTACACCGGATCGAACACGCCGGTGCTGCAGAGCGGCGTCGCGCCGTCGCAATGCTACGTGGCCGGCGCGCCCGGACCGTGCGGTGCCGCCGGTGCCGTCCTCAATCCGTACTGGAGTG
>DASRDE010000238.1:0-5218 GCA_035652755.1 Vulcanimicrobiaceae bacterium
GCTCGACACGAACGCGAGGGTCACAGGCGCGGACGTCGACGTCGGCAGGTTCGACGGCCTCGATCGCTTCGAAGCCCGCGGCCGGATCGTGTCGGCTTTGCGCGAGCTCGGGCTGCTGATCGAGGAGCGCGAGTACCGGCACGCCGTCGCGATTAGCCATCGCAGCGGTGAAGTCGTCGAACCGCTGCTCTCGCTGCAGTGGTTCGTGAAGATGGAGTCGCTCGCAAAGGCCGGACTGGATGCCTACCGCGACGGACGCGTTCGCTTCACGCCGGCGCGCGCGGGGCGCACCTACGAGCAGTGGCTCGAAAATATTCGCGACTGGAATATCTCGCGTCAAGTATGGTGGGGACACCAGCTGCCCGTCTGGTACACGCCGGACGGCGACGTCGTGGTCGCCGAAACGGAAGAAGAGGCGGCAGCAATCGCGCGCGACCGGTATGGCTCCGCGCCGCTCGTGCGCGACTCCGACACGCTGGATACCTGGTTCTCCAGCGCCTTGTGGCCGTTTTCGATCCTGGGATGGCCCGGGCAGACGCCCGAGCTCGGCCACTGGTATCCGTCGCAAGTCTTAATCACCGGCGGCGAGATCATCTTTTTGTGGGTCGCGCGCATGGTGATGCTCGGGCTCAAATTCATGGGCGGCGTGCCGTTCAAAGACGTGCTGATCACGCCGCTGGTCTTCGACGCGCAAGGGCGCAAGATGAGCAAATCGCTGGGCAACGCGATCGATCCCATGGATCTCGCGCAAAAGTACGGCGCCGACGCCTTTCGCATGGGCATGATGCGGCAGCTGCGCGTCGATTCGCAAGAGGTGCGTTTTCAAGAGTCTCGCTGTGAGGAAGCGCGCAATTTCAACAACAAGATTTGGAACGCGCTTCGCTATACGCTCGCTCTGCCCGAAGGGCTGCCGCCGGCCATGGCGCTGCCCCCGGCTGATGCGCGGACCGTGGCCGACGGGTGGATCCTCACGCGGCTGCACGACACCGCGCAGGCCGTCGCCGGCGCGTTCGATGCGTTCAATTTTTCGGCAGCGGCCGAAACGCTTTGGAATTTCATCTGGTACGAGGTCTGCGACTGGTATGTCGAAGCGACCAAGAACCCGCAGCTGCAGCACACCCGGGCCGCCGTGCTCTCGTTCGTGCTCAACCACGCGATGCGTCTGCTGCACCCTATCGAGCCGTTCATCAGCGAAGAGGTTTGGCTGGCGCTTCCCCACGACGGCGAAACGATCGTGACTGCAACGTGGCCGGATCTGGCCGAGATTCCGGTCGATCGCGCCGCGGCCGGACAATTCGAATCCCTGCGCAGCGCGGTGGAACGCCTGCGCAACCTGCGCGCCGAGATCGGACTGCAGCCGCGCGACGTCCTCGATCTCGAGGTCCCCGCAGCCGTACCGGAGACGCTCGCCTCGCTCGCCGCCACCTTCACCACGGGGCGCGTCCGACGGGTGGACGGCGCGCTGCAATCGGCCGAGGATGGGATTGCGGCTATCGCCGGCGTCGCGCCCAAAGGCGTGCTGACCGAGCGTTATAAAAAGGAAGCGGTCCGCCTTGCTTCCGAGGTCGAGCGCTCGGAAGCCAAGCTCGCCAACGAGCGGTTCGTGGCAAATGCGAAACCGGACGTCGTGGCGAAGGAGCGCGAGAAATTGGAACAGTATCGCAGCGAGCTCGCGCGCGTTCGGGCCGCGCTCGAAGAGATCGGAAGGGCAACGTGACGGTTTCGGCGCCCAAGCGCGTGCTTATCGATCACTCCGAGATCGATCGCATCATCGCACGCCTCGCGCATCAGGTGCTCGAACCCGAAGACGCGCAGGACGGCCTATACCTCATCGGCATTCGGCGGGGCGGCGAAGCGCTTGCGCAGCGGCTCGCGCAGCGGGTCGAGCGCATCAGCGGGCGCCGGCCGCTGCTCGGATTCTTGAACATCAACCTCTATCGCGACGACGCGGTCTCGCACGAACTGCCCGAATCGCAGATTCCGGGCGACGTCGCCGGCAAGATGGTCGTCATCGTCGACGACGTGCTGTACACGGGGCGAACGGTGCGTTCGGCACTGGATGCCGTCACCGATCTCGGGCGCCCCGCCGCGATTCGTCTGTGCGTGCTGGTCGACCGCGGCCTGCGCGAGCTGCCGGTGCAGGCGGACTACGTGGGCAGATTTATCCCGACGAGCCGCCGCGAGCGCGTCGTGGTTAGCGTCGGTTCCCAGCCCTCTCCCACCGACGAGGTCTCCGTCGTTGCGGACGCGCCGTAGCCTCATCGATCTCGACGACCTCACCGCGGACGAGATCGAGTACATCTTCGCGCGCACGCACGAGTTCGAGCGCGGCCGTCCCGAACGCACGCTGGAGGGTATCGCGTGCGTGAACATGTTCTTCGAACAAAGCACGCGGACGATGACGTCGTTCACGCTGGCCGAGCAGCGCCTGGGCGCCGACGTCATCACCATCTGGCCGACGATGTCCAGTTTGAGCAAGGGCGAAACGATCGAAGACACCGCCATTACCTTGGCCGCCATGGGCGTGAGCGTGCTCGTCATCCGCCATCCGGAACCCGGTTTTCCGCGCCGCGTCGCCCTGGCGTTCGACGGCCATGTGATCAACGCGGGTGACGGCAGCAACGCGCATCCCACGCAAGCGCTGCTCGACATCTACACGCTTCGCGAAGAGTTCGGCGACGTGCGGGGCCGCAACGTGGTGATCGTCGGCGACATCCTGCACTCGCGAGTCGCGCACTCGAGCATTGCCGGCTTGCTGAGCATGGGCGCCAACGTGATCTTGGTGGGGCCGCCCGGTTTCCTGCCCGACGATTTTATGGCGCCGCGCGTGCGCATCGAGCGCCGCCTGGATGACGTCCTGCCGCACGCCGATGCGATCGTGCTGCTGCGCATCCAGCGCGAGCGCTTCGACGACATGCCCATTTCCGACGAGGAGTACATCGCGCAGTACCGGCTCGACCGCAACCGCCTCAAACACATCCGCGAAGAGACGATCGTCATGCATCCCGGGCCCTACAACCGCGGCGTGGAACTCGACGACGCGGTGCTCGAGTTCGCCGGCTGGCGCTACGCGCGTCAAGTGACGCACGGCGTCGGCGTGCGCATGGCCTTGCTGGATTTCCTGGTGAACGGCGCGCGGGCGCTGGTTTCATCGTAGGGTTTCGCATGCTCATTCGAGGCGGGCGCATCATCGATCCGGCACGGCGGCTGGACGCGATTCTCGACCTTCGCCTTCGCGGCGGCGTCGTCGCGGAATTGGGCGAGGATCTCCAGGCCGATGCCGGCGAGGAGACGTTCGATGCGGACGGAGCATTCGTCGCCCCCGGCTTCATCGACATGCACGTGCATCTGCGCGTCCCGGGCAATCCCGAGAAGGAGACTATAGAAACCGGCACCGCGGCCGCGGTCGCCGGCGGTTTCACCGCGGTGGCCGCCATGCCGAATACGAATCCCGCGATCGACACGCCCGAACTGGTCGCCGATTTGCGGTCGCAGCGCGGTTCTTGCACCGTCTATCCGATCGCCGCGATCACGAAAGCGCGTCTGGGAGCGGCGTTGACCGACTATGCAGCGCTCCGCCGCGCGGGCGCGGTCGCCTTTAGCGACGACGGTTCGACTGTGATGAACGCCAAGGTCCTGCGCGACGCGGCTAACGCAGCCAAGTCCACGCGCGCGCCGCTGATCGTGCATTGCGAAGACGAATGTCTCAAGGCCGAGGCGGTAATGACACAGGGCGCCGCGTCCGAAAAGCTGGGCGCGAAGGGCGCTCCGGCGATCGCCGAGGACGTCATCGTGGCGCGCGACGCCGTCATTGCGCGCGAGACGGGAGCGTCCTGGCACGTAGCGCACGTTTCGACCGCGGGATCGATTCGTCTGCTGCAGGCGGCGCGCGAGGCCGGAGCATCCATGACGTGCGAGGTCACGCCGCATCATCTGGTCTTCAGCGACGAGGACGTCGAGCGTCTGGGCGGCGCGGGCCGCGTCAACCCGCCGCTCCGTTCGCGCGAAGACGTCCACGCAATGCGACGCGCCGTGCTCGCACACGCGATCGACGCGTTTGCCAGCGACCACGCTCCTCATACGGCGGCCGAGAAAAGCGGCCCGCTGCAGTCGTGCGCCGTCGGCTTCACGGGGCTGGAGATCGCGGTGGGTGCGTACGCGTACGCGTTGCCCTCGCTGCCGATTTCGCGTTTCGTCGAGATGCTCTCAGTCAATCCCGCGCGCATTCTCGGCGTCTCGGGCGGTACGCTCGCCCCGGGATCGCCGGCCGACGTTACCATCTTCGCCGATCGCGAATGGAGCGTCGATCCGCAGCGCTTCCGTTTCAAGGGCAAATCGACGCCCTTTGCCGGCATGACGCTTCCGCGCCGCGTGCTCGCGACGATCGCCGGCGGCGTCCTCGTGTACGATGCGGCCGCAAAAGGATCGGCATGAGCGCGAACAAAGCGGCGCTGTTCCTTGCCGACGGGACGCGATTCGACGGCAATGGCCTGAGCACCGAGGGTCTGGCGCTGGGGGAAGCCGTGTTCTACACCGGGATGACCGGATACGAAGAGGCGCTGACGGATCCGTCGTACGCCGGGCAAATCCTGACGTTCACGTATCCGATGATCGGCAACTACGGGATCTCGGGCGACGTCGCGCAGTATCCGCGTGCCTGCGTCGCGGGCGCCGTCATTAAGCGCATCGCGCGGCATCCCTCACACCACGCGGCCCGCACCGATCTGGGGTCGTGGCTGGACGAACAGCGCGTCCCGACGATGATCGATGCCGATACGCGATCGATCACGATCACGCTGCGCGAGCACGGCACCATCTGGGCAGCGCTCGCGGTGGGCGAAGAAGCGCTGGCGCACGCCGAGACGCGCCTGGCGCAATTCGTACGCGGAGCGAGCACCAAAGATCTCGTCCCCAGCGTCGCCGCACGAACCGAGCACGTCGAAGGCAACGGCAGCGGGCCGCGCGTGGTGCTGATCGATTGCGGCGTCAAGCGCGCTATCCTTCGCGAGCTGCTTGCGCTGGGAGCGCGCGTCACCGTCGTACCCTACGACGCGCCCGCGGGCGATATACTCGGTCACGATCCGCAGGCGGTCTTCATCTCGCCTGGACCCGGCGACCCGACGGACCTTCCGCAGACGATCGATACGCTGCGCGCGATGCTCGGCAAGCGCCCGATGTACGGCGTCTGCTTGGGGCATCAGCTGCTCGCGCTGGCGTG
>DASRDE010000239.1:0-3272 GCA_035652755.1 Vulcanimicrobiaceae bacterium
CGCTCCGCCGCCAACGCTCCAAACTCACACCATTGCCGAAATGTACAGCGTATCCAACGAAACCCGCGCCTTTGCGTTGATGCGCCTGAGCGACGGGAAAATGCTGCGCATCGATACCGGCTGTTATCTGCAAGCTGCAAACCAACGCTACGCCGTTGCACTCTGCGCCAAGCGCGCGCAGCCGCTCGAGCTCGCACTCTTCGACTTCGACGCACCGCAGAATCTGCCGCCGCTGCCGGCCGACGCATCGCCCGAAGCGCAAGCCGCGCAACCGTCGCAAGCACAATCTCCCTCGCCCGATCCGGGCCTCACGCGCTGGACCGAGCACGAGTGGGCGCTCATCGGCTCGACTCCCGAAACGTATTTCTTCGGGCGTCAGGGGCGCGGTATCGTCGCCGTGAGCCGCACCTCCGGCGCAGTCGCATGGCAAAATAACTCGCTCTGCAGCGTCGCTAAAAAGGCAGCCCTAATAAACGGAATACTCTACGTCGCCTGCCCAAACACGATCGCCATTCTCGATAGAGCCAACGGCCGCGTCGCGCACGAGCGGAGCATCAACATCTACGGATTCAACGCCATCGTCGCCGCCGGCAGTAAGGCGGTCGTGGTCGAGGGCTGGAACGACGGCGCCGCGTTGCGCAACGATATGGCCATTCTCGATAAGAACACGCTCAAAACGATCGTCGATCGTCCAATGAGCGACAGCTCGTTTCTGGGCGTCGTCGGCGACCGCGCTTACATCGATGACTGGTGCTGCTTCGGGCGCGCCGATCAGTATCGCCCGGCCACGATCTACTGGGTTTCGCTAACCGACGGCTCTGCGAGCGAACCCATCGACCTCAACCCCGAACCGAATCTGCATCCGGTGCGCATGCAGCCGCTCGGGCAAGGCGAGCACAACTATCTCCAAGGCAACTACTTCTACGTCGTGACGCCGAACTACACGTACCGCTACGACGTGCGCAACCTGAACGCGACGCCCGTACGAATGGTCACGCCCACGAGCTCACCCGGGCCGTAAACCCAGGGCTGCGGCTTCCCGCGTTGCAGGCCATGCTATACTGCTAGCCATGGTGCGCATCGTGCTGGCCGCGCTGCCGTCGCTTATGTTGACGGTCGCCATTCCATTGGCAAACCGCTTGGAGCCTCACATCGCCGGGCTGCCGTTCGTGCTCGCGTGGCTGATGTTTTGGATGCTCGCGACGCCGGTCTGCTTGGCCGCCGCCAATCGCTTCAGAAAAGCATGATCATGGCATCGACGGCGCTCGCGATCGTTGCCGCAATCGTCTTGGGCACGATCGTCTTCGCGCTCGTCTCGGTTCGTCGCTACGGCACGGAGCCGCAGGAGTTCATTGTCGGCTCGCGTTCCTTCGGCGCCGTGCTTGCGTGGATGCTGCTCGCGGGCGAGATCTTCACGAGCTTCACCTTCCTCGGCGCGGCGGGGTGGGCGTACGGCAAAGGCGCCCCGGCCTTGTATATCCTGGTGTACGGCGTGCTTGCATTTACGATTGGCTACTTCTATCTGCCGCAGATTTGGCGCATCGGTAAAGCGCGCGGCCTCATGACGTGGCCCGACTTTTTCGCCGACCGCTACGGCAGCAAAGCACTCGCAGGCATCGTGGCCATCCTGCAGTTCGCGATCACCGTACCGTACGTCACGCTGCAGCTCACGGGTCTGCAAATTCTGCTTACCATCGCCGGGTACGGGCGTTTCAATGCGACGGTTGCCGTGGCAATCGCTTTTATGCTGATTGCGCTCTTCGTTTTCACGACGGGGTTGCGCGGCACTGCATGGGCCAGCATCGTCAAAGACGCGATTCTCCTCGTCGCGGCGCTCTTTGCCGGCTTGTACCTGCCGATACATTTCTTCGGCTCGCCCGCCGGAATGCTCGCGCAGCTGCTGCGCGTGCATCCGCATTGGCTAACGCTTTCGCCCGGCGCAGCACCATTCGGCGTAAACTGGTACATGACGACCGTCGCACTCGGCGGTATTGGCTTTTTCATGGGCGTGGCCAACGCGCCCGCAATCTTCTCGGCGAAAAGCGAAGAAACGGTTCGCCGCAACATGATCTTGATGCCGATGTACTCCGTCGTCATAGTGCTGGTGATGTTTGCCGGATGGACGGCGCTTCTGATCGTACCCGGCCTAAAAGGGCCGGCCGCCGATCAATCGTTTCTCCTTGTCGTGCAGCGGTATTTTCCGGCGTGGGTGCTTGGAATCGTCGCGGGTGCGGGCTGCCTTGCGGCCCTGCTGCCCGCATCGGCCCTTTTGCTCGGCGCGGCGTCCGTGGTTTCGCGAAACATCTTGGGACATACGCGCTGGGTTCGTCCGCTCGTGCTCGTCTGCGCCGCCTTTGCGTTGATACTGTGGCTCATTGCAAAAACGACGCTCGTCGATCTCTTGCTTTTCTACTATAACTGCATCACTCAGCTTGCGCCGGGCGTCATGCTCGGCCTGGCCTGGAAGCGCGTGAATGTCTGGGCCGTCGCAGCTGGCCTTGCGGCGGGCGAGCTTGTTGCGGCGTACACGCTGCACGCAAGCTCGGGGCCGTGGGGCGTCAACATGGGCTTCGTAGCGCTGTGCGCCAACGTGTTCATCTGCGTCTTGGTAACACTCTCCGGTGTCATCCTGAGCGGAGCGCGCTTGCGCGCGCAGTCGAAGGACGCCCCTGTGTCATCCTGAGCGGAGCGCGCTTGCGCGCGCAGTCGAAGGACTGGCGTGCGGCTTAGCGCAGTCGCAGGGCACAAATTGTGTCATCCTGAGCGGAGCGCGCTTGCGCGCGCAGTCGAAGGACTGGCGTGCGGCGTAGCGCAGCCTCAACCTGATTTCGGTGCTTGCTGCTTTGCCCACTTGATGATGGCGTCGTCGTGAATGAGTACCGTACCGTCCGGCAATTTCATCGCCGGAAGCTTCCTGGTGCCGGTTTCCTTGAAGAACTCTTCGCGTGAGCCTTTTCGTAGGAACGGAATGGGACTGCCGTGCGCCGCGATAACCTTCTCGTATGGGATTCCGGCAGTCCGCAAGGCCTCTTGCGCCCTACGGCACGGATGGAGTTTTGGGCCGCCGTCGTCGCCGTGACAGACGTAAAGTTTCGGAAGCATAACGCCTACACTATACCATGATCGGGTCAGGGTCGCGATCGTGCACGAACCTACAAGCGCGCGAACGGCACCGGATCGCTCGGCGAGTCGTCGCCGCCGATTTCGCGCTGCATCCAAAGTGTGTCGTGCCACCGGCCGAATTTCCACCCGATGCGCCGATAGATCCCGAT
>DASRDE010000240.1:0-9065 GCA_035652755.1 Vulcanimicrobiaceae bacterium
CGATGGAGGGCAGACGCGAGGGGTGTTTGGTCTTTATTAAAACGGGTGCAGCACGGCATCTTGTTCCATTTTGCAAGTCGAACACACGCCATAAAGGTGTGCGTGCTCTTTCACGTTCCGTAATTCCTATTTCGATCAAACGGTTCGTCGCCATACTGCTATTACTCGTGATTTCTAACGCGCCGCTGCCTTCGACGGCTTGTGCGAAAAAGTGCCCGGCACAAGCAACGTTAACCGCAGTAGCTCGACCGAATATTGACCTTCCGCGAGCGTTAGGAATCAGATTTCCGCGGCGACCAACGGTCGTGTTAGTCCGTTTAGACTCTCGTGGCCGTCCGATTACAGAGGTCGTGGTCCGCTCGTCCGGAGTGCCCTGGCTGGATCGCGCAGCAAAGCGCGCAGCGGCTGATTCGAAGTACTCTAGTGCGCCACCGAGCTGCGACTCGGTTGTGCGAACGTACCGCTTCATTCAAAGTTGGGACAGTTTTAACTATATGTAGCGACAAGGGAGCAGATGGTATGATGGGTGTGGCAAAATGGCCTTGGCTCGTAGCCCTTTTCGCGGTCATGGCTCTCGTAGATTGTTCTGGCCAACCATCCGCAGCCGCCAAAATGTGCGGTGGACTCAAACGGGTATTGCGCTATACTCGAAAGTAGCTCACAGACTTCTAGTTGCGACACGGGTACCAAGAACGTAAAGGGGGCGAGATCTATCTGTACGCTTACAAGTACAGCTACGATATAGATAAGCTCGTTAATGGCACGCCGACTTTTCAAGAGGTCGCAATAAAAAAGCAATCCGTTCCGCCACGCGCTCCGTGTAATATTACAACGTCCTATTCGCCGAATAATCCTGCCGTTTATTACAACGATCCGAACCTGCCTTGATGAAGGCGCCGTAGTGTCGTCGTATCCGACGATCGAACCCTACGACCTCGGCTTGCTTGCCGTCGGCGAAGGGGACTCGATTTACTGAGAGTGCTGCGGAAACCCGGGCAAGGCCGCGGTGTACATCCAAGGTGGTCCGGGTTCGGCCTGCACGCCTAAGGCGCGGCGCTACCGCGATCCGCAAACGTATCGAATCGTCTTGTTCAGCGCGGGTGCCGCCGCATCAGGCCGCTCGTCACAGAACAAAGGCAACTGCAGCCGTTACGATGGCAGCAGTTCGTTGGAAACGGCATGGCGGCGTGCATTCCAATTGGCCCGGCAGCGAATTGCGCGTGGTCGAGCATGCCGGTCACGGTGGGGGCGCTGGTGCGGAAAACAGCCGACGCGCTCGACACCCTCGGAAAATGAATCGGGGCCGCCGGGCACGGCCCGGATGCCGGTAGGCGGAATCGAAGATTGCGAAACTCTGAGCCTTTGGCTGTCGTACACTGAGCATGGACGAACGAGGGGATATCAAGATTCACGTGAGGTTCAAGCTCTCGGCGCTTTGGGCCAGCCTCATGTTTTGCTACATTTACAACGACTACTTCCAACTGTACCAGCCGGGACAACTCAGCGGCATGCTGCATGGGATGATGGGATCGATGACCGTCAGGCCGGCCCTCTTACTTATCTTTGCGTTGGTGCTCGCGATCCCGGCAGCGATGATTTTTCTGTCTATCGCTCTGCAACAAACCGTAGCCCGCTGGCTCAACATCGTTTTCGCCGTGATCTACTCGATTATCGATATTCTAACAATGTTTGGCTCGTGGTCGTACTACATCTTTTTCAACGCGGTCGAGACCGTCTTCACAATTTTGATTCTCTGGTACGCCATACGGTGGTCCGCTGGCGTACGAGGCGCCGCTGCGAAATTGCCGACGCCATAGGCGCGCGGGGAACGCGCCCCGGCGCCCATGCGCCGCCGTTGCGCGTAGTCAAATCTGCCACGGGGGCCACCATGTTCTCTTAAAGCCGGGCGGCACGTTGAAGAGCGACACCGGAACGACCATCTCTTTAGGCAGGGATCGCAGAATCGAAACTACAGCGCGGTGGCGTTGCGGAACCGAGTACTCAACGTGACTGACCTGGTACATGCGAAAGCCAGTCGGGAGCGGGGCCCCGCTCTCCATAACGCGAAGCGCATCGTTTGCGGAAGCGGGCGGCCGAAGAAACGTCGTAATGTCGTCAAACGTTGAACGCAGGTCCCTTTGGGGTTCAGCGCGCTTCGGGTCGATGTATACCACGCTCGATTGGCGTGCGAGCGGCCTGGATATATTCGGTGAAATAATTTCAGAATAGACGCCCAGGACCGTGAGCGCGATTCCGGCAAGTGTCTCATTCGAGAGCTGCTTTCGTCTTTCGGTATATATCACGGGTCTATGCCTAGAGGCGTCGACGTACGTTGAGCGGCTTTCGTTTTGCATCGGCATTGTGCTATAGCGCTTGTTTTGCAAATCCAGGTAAATGCGCTCATGTAAGTCGGGCCTAATAATCACCGCGATCCGGCCGATGATATCGTCGCGCCGCTGCATTCCCTGGTAGTAGTACGTGCGCATAAGAACGTTCGTCCCTGAGCCATCGGCCATTGCGTTCAGGGTCACTGAAGGAATGGAGTCATCCAGGAAGCCCCATCCGAAAGTGCCTCTTGAAAATACAGTTTCCGCACGCTTCCAGGTCGCCTTCAAATCCTTATACGGTACCGCTGCGTTCGGACGCGCCGCGAACACTTCATCGAACGTTGTCGCGCGAATTGTGGACGTACCAGGGCCTATCCCAGTACCGGCCAAAATTGCGGCGAAGACTATTGCCGGACCAAATCTTAGATTTTGCAAGCGCTGAACTCACCCTCAATCGACTCGCCGCCCCAGCACTTTAAAAATGATAGCTTCGCAGATGGCGGCAATGTGGCCTGCGACTTTGGACTCTGTTCCGGACCCTAACGTGCGCCGTGGGCGATCGTTACGAGCAATCCGGCCAGTGCTCCACTTCCGACGAGTGCGGGTTCGGGCACTTTGAATTTTGAGTAGAGAATGCCGATCGCTGCCAGGACGACGATTAGGCCGAATGCGTCGTGAATCGTGCTCCGTGCAACCAGAATGGACGTGCCGAGCAATACGCCGACGACCGCGACGGTGACCCCGCGAATAAAGCCTTGCAGCCGCCCGTTGTGACGATAGCGCCGCAGCAGCGGAGTACCCAGTAGAACGAAGACCAACGAGGGTGTGAAGATGCCGATGGTTGCCGCCAGTGCACCCGGGAGTTGGTGGTTCAGGTACCCGACGAACGTTGCCGTAATAACGACCGGTCCCGGCGAAACGATACCTACTGCGACGGCGTCCAAGAACGCCTGGTTTGAAAGCCAGTGGTACTGGTCTACGACGTAGGCTTTGAGAAAGGGTACGACGACCAGTCCGCTCCCGAATACCAAGAATCCCGTTTTCAGAAAGAAGAGGAAGATCTTCGGAAGCGCAACCGTTTGGTACGCGGTGCCCAGCGCAACGGGCGCGGCAAACGAGTTGAGGCGGACGTTTGCTGCGGCTTTAGCGGGCGCACCACCGCTCGATACGGCCGGTCGATAAAAAAGGAACATACCGATCGCGCCTGCGATTAAAAACAACGTAATCAACTCTTGTTGTACGACGATCGTTACAACGCATGCGACTCCGGCAAAGGCGAACGCAAGCCATTCGTTGCGCAGCGTCTTGCGCCCCAAGTCCGAGCAAGACCGCAGGATGATTGCGATAATGACCGGGCCTACACCATAGAAGATCGCGCGCAGCTCCCACGTCGACCCGAAGTGAACGTAGGCCGCCGCGACGGCAACAACGATCAGAAATGGCGCCGCTGCAAAGGCCAGGGCCACGCCGGCCGCTCCGGCGATGCCGTGCATGACGTAACCGCAATACACACCCAGTTGATAGGCAAGCGGGCCCGGGCAGGCGGTCGCGATCGCAAGTCCTTCGTCGTATTCGGCACCATCGATCCAAGCGTACTTGTCGACCAGATCGCGCCGCATGTAATTTGCCAGCGCCACCGGGCCGCCGAAACCCGTCAGCCCCAATCGCAAAAAGTACCAGACCACCTCTGCAAGGGTGGCGCGCTTTGTCATGCGGCAAACTTCACAACGCCCGGCACCGCATCTTCCTTCTCGGTTGCCGGACCGGGGGAGTCGCGCCCGAGCACGCCAAAATAAGCCGGTGAGGACGCTGCTTCTATGCTCGCCACAGCGATTGCTTTCCGGTCCTTTCGCGGCCGCTCGGTCGAGCTAGCACATTTGCTGCAGCGCCGGCGCGAAGCGAGTGCCGGGCGCGGCGGTCTGGTGCTCATATCGGGCGAGCCCGGCGCCGGCAAATCCAGGCTGCTGGCGGAGTTTCGCAACGAACTGGATTCGGCGCGCCTGCACGTCGCCGTGGCGCAATGCCGCGAATCCACCAATCGCCCGTATTCTGCCGTGCTCGACGGACTTTCGCGTCTTGGCGGGTCGTCCGAAGAGGTGCAGCCGGCCCTGAGCCGCGCCGAGCAATTCGCGCAGATCCAGCGCCGCATGCGCGCGCTGACCGAACGCCGCAGCGCGGTGCTGATGATCGAAGATCTGCATTGGGCAAGCTCCGATACGCTTGAACTGCTTGAAGCGATCGTCTCCGACGCAGCGTCGATGCGCCTGCTCGTGGTCGCAACGCATCGTTCGAGCGAACCCGACGAAGAGTCGCCTGCCTTTAAAGCGTTGGTGAGGCTGCATCGCCTTCCGCAAGCCACGCACATCATTTTGGAACCGCTTTCCGACGTCGTCATCGGCGAACTGCTGCAAGACGCCGGCGAGAACGTGCCGCTCGACGTCCGGCGCCGCATCGTGCGCCTGTGCGAAGGCAACCCGCTCTTTGCCGAAGAGCTGCTGCGCAGCGAGGTCATGCACTCGGTCTCGACCAAGCGGGATGCCCAAATCCCGTTCGCCGTTCGCGCAATTTTGCAGGAACGCTTCCACGCGCTGCCGCCCGCAGACCAGGAAGTGTTGGCGCAGGCGTCGATCCTCGGCCGGCGATTTTCGGCCGAGATGCTCGGGCGCATCCTGCAGTTGTCCCAGGAAGAACTACTGGCTTCGCTGCGCGTTGCGCGCGATCTGCATCTGATCGTCGAAGAAGAACCGGGCGTGTTCGCCTTTGCGCACGCACTCACGCGCGAAGCGGTGCGCGCGACGCTGCTCGAAGCGCAAGCCTGCGAGCTGCACCGCCGCACGGCAATGGCGCTCGAAAGCGTCCCGGATGCGCGCAACGTGCACGATCTGGCCTATCACTGGTGGGCCGCGCGCGATGGCGAGCGCGCGTTCACGTACGGTGTCCAAGCCGGCGACGAAGCGATGTCCGTGTTCGCGTATGAAGAAGCGACGCTGGCGTACTCGTACGCGTTGGCCTTCATCGAAACTGCATCCGGGCGGGCCGCACGCCCGCTGATGACGATGGGCCAGGCGTTCGGGCGCCTCGGCCTCAAAAAGCGCGCAAAAGACGCGCTCGAGAAAGCGAAAGCGGCGTATCTAGCCGCGCGAGATCTCGAAGGCGAGTGTCACGCCGCAACGGAGCTCGCCGCCGTGCGTTTCGGCTTGGGTGAACCCGAGCCCGCGGCGCCGATTCTCGAGATGCAGTGTAGAATAAAAGCCTTCGGCGATGCGAGCCTTCAGCACCGGGCCGATACCGCGCTCGCGCAGCTGCACTTGATGCGCGGCGAGTTTTCTCAGGGGGCGGCCATTCTCGCGCAATGCGACGTCGATCCGAAAAGCGACGACGTGCGAACAGTCGTGACGTACTATGCCATGCAAGGCACGCTCGCCTCGCGCGACGGCGACGTTGCCGCCTACATCGACCTGATGCACCGCGCAAGCTCGATCGCGTACGACGCCGGCCTGGCCAACGAACCCGCGATCATCCTTGCAAATCTGGCCTCCGGGCTCATGCGCATGGGATACGCGGAAGAATTCGCGCAGGCGTACCGCCGTTCCGAGGAAATCATCCGCGAAAAGAACTTGCCCGTCACTTTCAAGTTCTTACAGCTGAGCGGCGTCGTCCGCGCGGTGCTCTACGGCAAATTGCACGAGGCAGGCGCCCTCATCGAACAATGCGCTCGCGATACCGGCGAAGTCACCGACCTGCGCGCGCAGATCGCCGGCTGGGGCTTGTTCGTCGGGCAACTGCTGGGCGATGACGCGATGCGCGATCGCTACTTCATGCCCGACCTGGCGATGCCGTTTCCGCCCTCGCATCTGGTCGCGGCGACGGCCATGCGCTTGCAAGAACTCGGAGGCGATATTCAAGGCGCTGCCCTCGTGCAAAGAGCGCTCGATCTCGACGAAGGCGCGCGCACGTTCTTTACCCTGTATTTGGCCGCCGCCCGTGTCAACGATGCAGCACTGCAAACCAAAGCGCGCGCGCAGCTGTCCACGCTTGCCGCCAAGCCGCAGGATCGCGTCTTTGGCGCCGCACTTCCGCTGTTCGATGCGATCGTTGCCTATGGACGCGGAGATACGGCGCAAGGCGCGGTGCACGCGCTGGTTGCAGCCGATCGTTTTCGCAATCTGGGCTTCCTGCTGTGGGAGGCCGAAGCGCTCGAACTCTGCGGTGAAGCGCAGCGCGCTGCCGCAATCTATCGCGAGATCGGTGCCGCGCCGCGCCGGCGCGAGGCGCTGCTCCACAAAGCGGCAAAGCGCCCCGCTGGCCGCGCCGCGTCGGACGCGCTCTCGCCGCGCGAGCTCGAAGTTGCCGAACTGGTCGCTGCCGGCGCAACCAACGCCGCCGTCGCCGAAAAGCTCTCGATCACGGTCAAAGGCGTCGAAAAACACCTCAGTTCGATCTACGCCAAACTGGCGATCGCGTCTCGCGCCCAACTGGCTACGCATTTCCGCCGCGCTTCGTCGTCGTCCTGACGAACGAGGGAAGGCAGCCCGAAATTCATCGCGTAACTAGCCCGCGATGAAGATACCGAGCATTGCCGTTTCGCTGACACTCGCCGCCGCGTGCGCGCTGTCGGCTTCCGCACAAACCGCGCCCTCGATGGAAAAAGTCTTGCAGGCATCATTTTCCATGACCGGCTACGGCGGCGTCGCGATCTCGCCGCGCGGCGATGCGGTTGCATACGCGGTCACGACACGGCCCGGCGGCCTGAAGAATCCCATGCCGCAGACGGCGCTGTACGTGCAGCGAAACGGCGCTGCTCCGGTACGTTTGACGGCCGGCGACGGGACGAAGTTTTTCGATGAGAGCGATGCGCAGTTCTCGCCCGACGGATCGCAGATCGCGTTCGTGTCGAATGCAGGCGACAAAGATCAGGAGCAGGTCTACATCGCGAACGGCAACGCCGCGCAGGTTCGGCAGCTCACGCACCTGACCGGCTCGATCGCGGCGCTTCGGTGGTCTCCCGACGGCAAGCACCTGGCAATTCTGTCGATTCCGCATCCGCACCGCCGAGCGGGTGCCCTTGCGGCGGGCGCGCGCCAAGTCGGCGTGATCGGGTCGGTGATCGACGAACAGCAACTGGCGGTTATTGATGCATCGACCGGCGCCGTTCGCGAACTCACCCCATCGAACGCGTACGTGTACGAATACGGCTGGGCGCCCGATTCAAAGCGCTTGACGTACACGTATGCGTACGGCAGCGGTGACAACAATTGGTGGGTAGCGCGCCTTGCGACGATCGATACCAGCGGTCACGCGCACGACCTGCTCAAACCCAAATTCCAGATCAATAATCCCGTCTGGTCGCCCGACGGGCGCAATATCGCCGTCATCGGTGGTCTGATGAGCGATTTCGGCTCGGTCGGCGGCGACGTCTACGTGGTCAACGCGCAGAACGGCAGCGTGCGCGACGTTACTCCCGGCATGCCGCTTAGCGCGGCAAAGCTGCAATGGATTGGCCTTTCGCAGCTGATTATGGGCGCGCACGATCTCGGTTCGCTCATGCTCTTCCGTTTGAACGCAAACACCGGAGCGCGCCAAGCCATCGGCTACCCAGACGAGACGATCTTCAATTGGGATGCCGCACCCGACGGTTCGCGCATCGCGATGGTGCGCACGTCCTTTACCCGAGCGCCGGAAGTGTGGGTCGGCCCGCCCGGCGCGGCCAAACAGATCACCAGCGGCAATGCCAACGCGCCGCGCTTTTGGAGCAAAGCGGTGTCGCTGCGCTGGCAAGACGGCGCGTACCGCCCGCAAGGCTGGCTCATCTACCCGCTCGATTTTCAGGCGGGCAAACGCTACCCGATGATTACGATCGTGCACGGCGGCCCGAGCGCGGAAAGCTTGCCGTCGTATACGAACACGACCATCGCCGCGCTCACCAGCCACGGTTATTTCGTCTTCGAGCCCAATCCGCGCGGCAGTTACGGTCAAGGCGAAGCGTACACACGCGCCAATGTCAAGGACTTCGGGTACGGCGATTGGCACGACGATCTGAGCGGCGTCGACGCGGCAACCGCGCACGCGCCGATCGATCCCAGGCGCCTTGGCATGTGGGGCTGGAGTTACGGCGGTTACATGGGCATGTGGGCCGAAACGCAAACGCGCCGCTTCAAAGCGATTGTCGCTGGCGCCGGCGTTGCCGATTGGCTCTCGTACTACGGCCAAAACGACATCGATCAGTGGATGATTCCGTTCTTCGGCGCCTCGGTTTACGACGATCCGCAAGTCTACGCCCGCAGCTCGCCGATCACGTTCATCAAGAACTCGCACACGCCGATCCTGATGCTGCAGGGCGAGCGCGACGAAGAAGTGCCCGCGCCCCAGTCCTTCGAGTTTTATCACGCGATGCAAACACTCGGTGTTCCGTCACGGTTGGTCGTCTATGCGGACGAAGGCCACGGCCCTCGCAAACCGGCTAACCAAATCGACGTTCTGGAACGCACCGTATCCTGGTTCGACCACTTCTTGTCCTAAACGTGTCATCCAGAGCGGAGCCTAAGGCACGCAACTGCGTGCCCTAGCGCAGTCGAAGGACCCGCAGTCGAAGGGCGCGATTGTGTCATCCAGAGCGGAGCCTACGGCACGCAACTGCGTGCCGTAGCGCAGTCGAAGGACCCGCAGTCGAAGGGCGCGATTGTGTCATCCAGAGCGGAGCCTACGGCACGCAACTGCGTGCCGTAGCGCAGTCGAAGG
>DASRDE010000241.1:0-3627 GCA_035652755.1 Vulcanimicrobiaceae bacterium
GCCGAGATACGCGGCAAAGGCCAAGAGCGGCATCCAAAGCGCCAGCAGCATGGAGACAGCGTACCCAACCCACCCCGTGCGATATGCGCGCACCGTTTGCGCGACGGCCTGCGCGCCGATTTCGGGCTGGAACAGACGCGCTGCAACCAGGTGATTTAGCATGAGATTGTAGGCGCTCGCGCAGTACGTGAGCACCAAGCCGTAAAGGAACGTGGAGGCGCGATACGACGGATAGCTGCCCAGCGCGTTGGTTGCGAACGGAATGAACGCGGTGCCGCCCAGGAGCAGCAGATTCCAAAACACGGTGACCCTGTCGATTCGGGCGACCATGCGGAACAGCGCTTGGTGATTGTGCCACATGATGCCGATAACGGCGACGCTGAGCGCATAGGAGATGAGATTGGGCCATTGCGAGAGCAGGCTGCGCGCGAGCTGCGGATCGGAGATGCGTTCTGCGTGGGGCACGACGAAGCCGAGCACGAGCAGCGTGAACGCAAAGGCGAAGACGCCTTCGGAGAAGCCTTCAAATCGCGCTTTGTGCATTAGGGCGCGGCGGGCTCGCAATCGACGGGGAAATTGACCGACGCGGCGATGAAGCACTTTTCATGCGCGGCGCGGTGCAGTGCGCGCGCTTCTGGGGCTTGCGATGCATCGGCAAGCGTGACGTGCGGGCGGAGCACGACGCGCGTGAATTGCCCGCTGCCGCCGGGCGAGAGTGCCAGCGTTCCGGAGGCTTCGTCGCGGTAGGCGGTGACGGCGATCCCGGCATCGGCGCATAAGTGCAGATACCAAAGCATGTGGCACGCGGAGAGCGAGGCGACGAGCAGCTCTTCGGGGTTGTAGCGCGACGCATCGCCGCGGAACTGCGGAACGGACGAACCTTCGATGGGCGCGCGCTTTCCGGCCCCTTCGATAAGGTGATCGCGGCGGTAGGCGCCGTACGCGCTGGTTCCGGTGCCGGCGTTACCGGTCCACACAGTCGATATTGCAAACTCGTGCTGCTTCATGCGGCGCGATTCGGGCGGCAAGCGCTAGTTTACTTCACCGCGGTCAGACGCGAACCGAATGGGACGAGTTGTTCGGCCAAACGCACGATATCGCCGACGGTGCGGTGCGATTCCACCGGGTGGCGCAACGGCGCTTGCGCGTCAATTTCGTAGACGTTGCGGCGGCCGACGCGGCGCTTTGCGATTACATGAGCCGATTCGAGATCGCTCAAAATTTGGGCGACCGCACGCTCGGTGATGCCGACCTGGACCGCCAGATCGCGAATTCGCAGCGCGGGGTCCTTCGCAAGCGCGACGAGCACGTGCGCGTGATTGCTCAGAAACGTCCAGCCGCGGCGCGGCTCCATCCGGCAGTCTTCAGCCGGGCGGCACGCCAATCCCTGCAACGCAAAACTAGAATTGCAATTCCTACTTTGCTATTCGGGAATGCCGGCCCAGATTATATTCTTGCCCGAATTGTGCTAGAGTGCACGCGACACATGGCCTGATGGCGCACGGGGATACCAGCATTCCGGAAAACAGTTTGCCCGAGGAGGTATGGGGGAGGCTCAAGGCCTGGGCCAAGGGGCACGCGCGTGCCGCGACCTCCCCTTCGGCGGACGAATGCACCGCGTACGTGCGCGATACGGTGCGCCTAATTACCGGGCACGAAAACGCGATGCGCACTGAGGCCGTGCGCTTCTATTCGGGCGAAGCGCTCGAACTGATCGCGCTGTATACGGCCGAGGCTGCGCTCGCTGCGCGGCCGCCCGCGACGTAAACCCGCTGTAATCGCGCCCGCTCCTTTTACTTACTCGGCGGAGCCGGGTTTTTCGCAGCGCGCACCAGCGCTGCCAAGTGCGCTTTCGTCACCGCATCGTGCGGCGCGGACAGCGCTGCCGACGCATCGCGCGCGATTCGCAGCAGCTCCGCTTGCGCGAGCGCTTTGGCATCGGGCGGCGTGCCTTCGGCCGGAGCCGTTGCGAGCACAGACAGCCGCGCGACGTAGCGGCTCTGCAGATTGCGTGAAATCAGCGGAACCGCGCGTTGGCGCAGGTTCGCGAAAATGCCGGCGTGCAGCCAATCGAAGAGATCCGCGATCGTCATGGTCGGCGCGCGCGAGAGCGAGGGGTTTTCATCGATGCGCTGCAGCACCAGCGGCTTGAACACGTATTCGACCGCGGCCATTTGCGCATCGTTCATTTGGTCTGCGAACGGATAATCGTGGCGCGCGGGCGGGTTGTACGCCCACGCGGGCAGGTTTCCATAACCTTCCCAACTGGTGTAGCTGTACCCCGACCATTCCGAGTAGCGCAGACGATCGAGAATCGACGCGGACACCGGCAACGCGCTCGGATTGAAGAGCGCGGCATCGAGCGTTTGCATGGCGCGGCGCTGCGTGGCGAGATCGACGGGGACGATCGGAGCTTGCGCGCCGGGATCCCCGGCGTGCGCCCACGACAGATATTGCCCGCCCAAATAATGCGCGGCCGTTCCCGCGCAGCGCGTGTAGCCGCGCAGTATGCGCGCGAAAACAGCGCGCTCCTGTTCGTACGCGCCGCCCTCTGCGGGCCAGTAGCGGTTCAATTTCGCGATCTGATCGCGGTACATGCGAATCTGCACGCCGCACCACGAGAGCGGATCGTTCGTAAGCATGCCCTGTTCGACGCGCGGATCGGCGGCGTGGCCCGAAGCGTAATCCACATCTTCATCGGAAGCGTAGCGCGTCCACGGATTCGACCACGCCGAGGCCCAACGGCGCAGCACCGGCACTTCCTGCTGCGGCGTTTGCGCGCCGGGCACGTTCGCGTATCCGAATTTAATCGCGTAGTAATCGTAAGGGCCGATCGTCGTTTGGAAGTAGTCGCCTTGTTTGTACGGCTGCGGCCACAGGTTCAGCGGCGCATATTCCATGACGCTGGACGTGATGCCGTGCTCGTGCGTGAACGCGGAGCTTTGTATTTGAGCGGCGGTGTACGCTTCGTGCCCGATGAAGTTATGCTGCATGCCCAAGTTGTGGCCCATTTCATGCACGACCGTCGAGAAGATCGCATCGTGGATGAACTTGGGCGGAACGGGATCGGTGGTGCGGCCGTACCGCACCGGATCGACCAGGTACTTCCACGTGAGGCGCGGGTTCATTCCGACGCCGGCGGAAACGAGCACGCCGGTGCGAATCTCTTCACCGGTGCGCGGATCGAACAGCGTTTGCGACGTAGCGCCGAAACTGGGCTGCACTTCGTTGAGCCAGCGGATGACGCTGTAGCGGAAATCGTCGGGGTCCCAGTTCGGATCGTCGGGTTGATCGCGCACTTGAATCGCATCGAGAATTCCAATTTTCGCGAACGCCTTGTTCCATTCCAAACATCCGTCGCGCACCGCGCCGCGGTATTCGGGCGGGATCGACTTGCTCAAATAAATGACCATCGGGTGGCGCGCCGGAGAGGGGCGGCCGGGATCGGCCGGATCGAAGAACCAGCGCGAAATGTACGGCAACTGGCGCACACTTTGCGTATCGGTCGAGAAATCGACGTAGATATCGTCGTACAAACCGACGCGATCGTCCATTAAACGCGGACGGTAGCCGTCGTTCGGGAGCTGGATGAAATTATAAACGACGCGAAGCAGGACGCGGCGCGCA
>DASRDE010000242.1:0-6098 GCA_035652755.1 Vulcanimicrobiaceae bacterium
AGGGCCGAAGCGGTTCTTCAAGGTCCGCAGTCGCGGCGCGCGCAGCGCGCACGGCTGCGTCTCGAGAGTTCGAATCTCTCCCTCTCCGAAGTAGAAAGAGCCCCTTGGCGGGGCTCTTTTTACTTCCCGGACAGATGCGAACTCTCGAGGCGCTCATCAGCGCAGGCCCGCAGGGCCGAAGCGGTGCTTCAAGGTCGGCAGTCCCAGCGCGCCTAGCGCGCGCCTAGGCGGTGATACGAAACGCGTGCGGCGAACGTTACGGGGCTATGGCGCTCTCTCACATCGTGATGCACGTCGCACTTTGCAGTTCGGTGGTCCGGCAGGCGGCAAACCGCAATGTGCCGTTTCGCGTCGTGCTCAAGGATAGGCTCGATCGCGTCGCGTTCGATCAGAGCTTCCTCGTCGAGCACGGCGAGAAGCGGGAGGCGCGCGCCGAATTCGATCTGCCGTTCGGCGTATATCGAGCGGAGTTGTCGACGCCTTCGTGCACCGCCGAGCAGTATTTTTCGGTTCTGCCGGAAGTGAATCGCGGCGTGCAAATATCGCTGCAGGACGGCCAAGTCGGAAACGTGCCGGTACCGGCGATCGTGCAGGGAACGGCGCCGTTTGAATTTTCGTACGCGCAGCCGGTCGTCATGGTGTTTCCGCGCTCGCTCAAATGCAAGGATCCGATTCCCGATCCGCTGCAGGCGCAGATCGACATGGACAACGAGCCCAATTCGTACTACGCCACGATTTATCCGACGCCGCTGCTCCAGCGGAATGCGCCGGTGACGCTGGTGGTCCGCTTGAACGATTCGCACGGCGGCTATCAGTATCTGCGCGTCCCGATCGGCGACGACGTCGGCTACCTCACGCGCTGGCCCGCGCTTGGGCAGGTGAACGTAACGTCGGATTTAATCGACGCGCTCGCCGGCCAGCCCGAAGATACGCTGCTCTGCCTGCGCATGAGCAAGATCACCGTGGGCGGATAACCCCGCCCCCTCGCCGCACTAGTACCTTTTTCCTAGCGGAAGCTAGCACCCAGGACGGACGGACGCAGACCGGCCTTGGGCGAAGTTTGGTAGCCCTGCCACTGCCCGCCCGTAAGGAACGCGAATGTTGAAGCGACCGCTCTTAGCCGCCGTGCCCGCGGTATTGGCCGTACTCCTGAACGCTTGCAGCTCGGGCGGCTCGTCCGCCGTGCAGTCGCTGCCCAAGGCGCCGTCTCCCGGCGGAGACGTGCTGCCCACGCCCGCGCCGCCGTCGTCATCGGTCGGCTCGGTGAAATCCCTCGTGCCGCCGAACTCGCCGTACATCCGCGTGAATCCGGACGGCTCGATTCTGCACGTCGATCCGCTGCCTCAAGTGCGCGCCGCCTATGCAGCGCCGCCGCAGGCATCACCGAACGTCGATTATCACAACGGTCCGGTTATTCACGCCTCCACGTCGTACGCGATCTTTTGGCGGCCGTCCGGCTACTATATGAGCCCCAAATACGAGACGGTGATCGAGCAGTTCTATCACGACATCGGCAGCACGCCCATGTATGGAATTCTTCCTCAGTATTACGACACGACGGGCCATCCGCTGAACAAGAGCACGTTCGGCGGCGCATGGACCGATACGCAGGCCTTCCCGGCGAGGTTCGACGATGCCGCGATTCGGCAAGAAGTCGCGGGCGCGATCCAGCAAAACCACTGGCCCAACGGCGGCGTCGGCGCGGTCTTCTTCGTGTTCACGGCCTCAAAAGCGAAAGACTCATTCGCGTACTGCGCGTACCACGGCGATTTCATGAGTTCGGGCAATCCGGTCGTTTATTCCATCGTCCCGTATCAGCGCGATCTCGGTCCGCACGGCTGCGGCACGCCGTCAAACGTGTTTCCGAACGACCAGGATGCCGATTTGACGATCGACACGATGTGGCATGAATTCGCCGAATCGGTGAGCGATCCGACGATTAAGGGCTGGTACCGCAACTCCGACGGTCAGGAGATCGGCGATCTCTGCAACACGTCGTACGGTCCGCTGCGCAAAGACGGCTCCGACGTGACGCTGCACGGCCACGACTACGTCACGCAGGAGATTTGGTCCAACCACGGCAGCGAGTGCGAACAAACCTTCGAATAGCGCTACAGTAGCGGAATATCCGGTGCCGCGCTCTCGGGCAGCAGACCCGAGAGCCGCGGGTCGTCGAAGATCTCGATCTGCCGCTTGAACGGCGTAAATCCCGAGCGAATGTAGAACGGAAGGGCGCGCGGATCGTCCATCGTGCACGTGTGCACCCAAAAGCGTTCGATGGGCTTGGCCCAAGCAAATTCGATCGCGCGGTTCATCAGCCAGCGCCCGATGCCGTGCCCGGTCGCAGACGCAACCAAACCGAAGAACACGAGCTCGCACTCGCCCGGCGTGCGAAAGTCCAGTTCCAGCAATCCGCAATCGCGGCCGTCCAATACCGGCGCGTAGATCTCCACGCGCGAGTCCTCGATAATCTCGCGCAGCTGCTGCTCGCTCATCGCCAGCCTCGATGCCCACAGATACGGCTGCCCGATCTCGCGAAAGAGGCCGCGGTACCAGTCGGCGCTCGGGCGCGCGGCGCGCCGCAGGCTGCATGGCGGCGTATGCGGGTCGGGGCGCGGCGCCGGCCTCGCCCGCATCTCCAGGCACGTAACGACGTTCGCCAGCTTTCCGGGCGGAAGATCCGTGTAGCCGTCGGCGATCATACCGTCGGTTTCCGTGCTTGCGAGGGCCTCCCTCGTCGGCGTTGAACGCGCCCGGGCACATCCGGTCTGCGAGGTGGAGTATGCCGTCGAAACTTCTTGCCGCCGTCTTTTTCGCATGTCTGCTTTGCCAAACGGCAGCGCGCGCGCAAACGCCGCAGGGGCTGCAGGAAAGCGATGCGCAGCGAGTTGTCGGAATAAGCTCCGCGGCGATAGCGCCCGATGGGCGGCACGCCGTCGTGCTTGTGTCGCGCATCGTGTGGGACGAAGATCGCCGGCGCAGCGAGATCGTGCTGGTCGATTTGCCGTCGGGCAAGCAGCGCGTCCTCACGTACGATCGCAAAGGCGTGTCGTCGCCCGTATTCTCGCCCGACGGAACGCGGATTGCGTTCATCGCCGACAGCGGCGAAGGCGACGATGCGCAATCGCAAGTCTTCGTCATGCCGCTCGACGGCGGCGACGCGCGCCCGATCACCTCCGCCAAAGACGGCGTCGAACAATTCCAATGGCGTCCCGACGGCAAAGCCATCGCGTATACGGCCGCCGATCCCCAGCCCGATCGCAAGGGCGCGGATCGCTTTCGCGACAGCTTCATTTTTACCACCGAACCGATTACGCAGCGCGAGCGGCCGCAGCCGGTGCACCTGTTCGTCGTCGGCGACGAAGGCGGAAAAGCCGAGCAACTGACGTTCGGTCCGCAAACCGTCGCCACCGGCGAAGCTGAATCCACGCTGTCGTGGTCGCCCGACGGTAAAACGATCGCCTTTACGCAGGCGCCGAACGCAATCCTCAACGACGAGAGTTATTCGCGCGTCATGCTGCTCGACGTCGCTTCGCGCAAGCTCACGCCGCTCACCAGCCACACGGCATGGGAAGGCAACGCGCTGTTCTCGCCGGACGGCAAGCACATCGCTTACTTCTACTCCGACGGCGACAACCAAATCGCGCTCAATCAGGTGTACGTCACGGCTCCGGGCGCGGGAAATGGAACGCCGGTATCCGCGCCCTTCGATCGTGCGGTCAGCGGAGCCGCGTGGCTTCCCGACTCGAGTGGCCTGCTCTTTACTGCGCCCGATCGCGGCAATCTCGCGCTCGTGCGCGCCCCGCTTGCCGGCGCGCTTTCGAAAGAGGATACGAACGGCTTCGAAATCGGCGGTCTGGGCGACCTCGCGCGCGACGGTTCGACGGTCTTCGATTGCAGCAAGACCGATCAAGCCCAGGAGCTCTGCTATCGTTCGCACGACGGCACGGTGACCAGGCTGACGAATTTTAACGCCGCGATCAGTGCAAAAGCGGCCGCGCGCGCGCAAATAGTAACGTATCCGACGTCGGTGCAGGTCGAAGGCGATGCCGTCCTCTACACGCCGCCCGGGTTCTCGCCCGCGCGCAAGTACCCGATGGTCGTCTACATTCACGGCGGACCGACGTCGTCGTCGCGCCTGGGATTCGATTTTTACGCGCAGGTTATGGCCGCGCGCGGCTGGCTCGTCTTGCGTCCGAACTATCGCGGCAGCGATAATCTCGGCTACCGCTATCAGCACGCGGTGTTATACGATCCCGATGAAGGGCCGGGCAAGGATATTATGGCGGCGGTCGACGCAGTTCGCGCGCGCGGCATCGTCGACGATCGCCGCATCGCCGTCTCCGGCTGGTCGTACGGCGGCATTATGACGGCGTGGATGATTTCGAAGTATCACATCTGGGCCGCGGCAGTTTCCGGTGCGTCGGTGAACGATTGGGCGACCGATTACGGCGTCGCCGACGATAGCCTTTCCGATCGCGATCTCTTCCACGGTTCGCCCTACGCGCCGGGCAACGCGCAAGAGTGGCGGCGCGCATCGGCGATCAGCTACGCGCGCGACGTGACGACGCCCGTCCTAATCCTTTCCGACATCGGCGACAACCGCGATCCTTTTGCCACGTCCTCGATGTATTGGCGCGCGCTGCGCGACAACCACAAGGATGCGACGCTGCGCGTCTGGCCCGTAAACGGGCATTTCCCGCGCGATCCGGTCCGCAGTGCCGACGTGTATCACTACTGGATCGGCTTTATCGCCGATCACTTCCGCTAAGGGCTACGTTCGCGGCGGAAACGTCGGCGCGGGCGACGGCGGCGTTGCCAAACGCGGATCGGGCGCGACGGCGGGGAACGCGATGTCGTCGTACGTCGTCTCGCTCACGATCGTAAAGTTCATCGGGCCGAAATGCTGCGGCGCGGTGTAGGTCGCATGCCTGATGACCCAGTGGCCTTCGATCACCGCGTAGTCGAAGACAATGGATTCGGCGGTGTGGACGCCGCGCAGCTCGATGCGTGAGGGCAGCTGCGTCTGCGCGTCGACCGCCACGTCGTAGATGCAGATGCCGCCGTCGTACGCTGACGTCGGAACGATGCGGAAGTGCGGCTGCCGATCGGTTGAATCGGGCAGGTACGACGGCTGCCAAAAACTGGCATACGGCACGAAGACGTTGACGCCGGGGGCCGGCGTCGGGAACGGCCACTGCCCCGGCGTGTAGCGCGTAAGCGAGATCTGCACGTTTTTGAGGTTGGCGTACCATTTGAAGTCGAACCCCTGGCCGAGGGGGTCGAAATACGGAATGATCGGAAATGCCTGACCCGTGCGCTCCGCGCCGTGCGGCAGGTCCTGCATCACCGCGAAGTCGTCGGCTTGGCGCACCTGCACCGAACGATTGATGTCCTGCGTGCGGTTCATGCCCGGCGAGCTGATATGCGTGTGTTCGACGTAGGTAATGTACGCGGGCGCGTTTTGCGCAAACGCGGCGGCTGTCCGGTTGATCAGCTGCACCAGCGCGACGTCGGGTGGAAGCATCGCGGTTTGCTTTCGCGGAAGGGCCTGCCGCGCGCCTTTGCCAATGCGTGAAGAATGACGGCTATTCTTCCGGCTGCCGGCGTCCTCGCGCGTGTGGTCGAATTGCGGCGGACGATTCACCGGCATCCGGAGCTGGGCTTTGAGGAAACGCGGACGCAAGCGCTCGTAGAAGCCGAATTGGATCGGCTGGGCGTCGAGCATCGCCGGGCCGCGCAAACCGGCGTCGTCGGCATCATCCGCGGCGGCAAGCCCGGCAAAACGGCCGCGCTGCGCGCCGATATGGATGCGCTGCCGGTCACCGAAAAATCGGGCGAAGCCTTCGCTTCCGAAGTTCCCGGCAGGATGCATGCCTGCGGGCATGACGCGCACACGGCGATGCTGCTCGGCGCCGCGCACGTGCTGCAGGGCATGCGAACCGAGCTGAGCGGCAACGTCGTGCTGATCTTTCAACCGGCTGAAGAAGGGCCGGGCGGCGCGCAGCCGATGATCGCACAAGGCGTGCTGAACGATCCCAAAGTCGATGCGATCGCGATGCTGCACGTCGACATTCGGCTCTCAGCAGGTGAAATCG
>DASRDE010000243.1:0-59662 GCA_035652755.1 Vulcanimicrobiaceae bacterium
AAGCGATTTAAGGCGCGGGTTTGAAGTAGATTCCGTTGATCTTCCCGTCTTTGAACGAGATCTGCTCGAGCGCGCTGCCGTTCTTGCACGTGAAGCGATAGATGTACACGCTGCCCCCGGGCAGCGATGCGTGCGTGACCAGCGCCACGGTTTGGATCGGTCCCAGCGCCGGGAGAATCTCGTGTAACTGCGCGACGGCGTCGGCCGGAAGGTCGATCGAATACGCGGACTTATCGATTTTACCCGAGGCCCACGCTTCGAACTGCGCGCGCGCTATCTCTTGCACTCGAGCTGACGGTACGGCGGCGGAAGGCGCGTGCGACGGCGCGGGTGTCGGTTTGGGAGTTGGCACCGGTGTTGGTTTTGGTGTGGGTGCCGGTGTCGGTTTCGGAGTGGGCGCCGGTGTCGGTTTCGGGGTGGGTTTCGGAGCCGGCGGAGCTACCGTCTTGGCTGCCGGTTTGGGCTTGGGCGCCGGAGACGGCGTGGGCTTCGGAGTCGGCTTCCGAGTCGGCGTTGGCTTTGGAGTCGGCTTCGGAGTCGGAGAAGGCGACGGTGTCGGCTTCGGCGTCGGTTTTGGCGTCGGTTTCGGCGTTGGAGAAGGCGACGGCGTCGGTTTTGGCGTCGCGGTAGGCGCAGGCAGCGCTTTGGGCGTTGGCTTGGGTTTCGGGGTGGGTGACGGCGTCGGTTTCGGAGATGCCGTCGGCGTCGGCACGACGATCGGCGACGGCTCCGGCGCGGGCGACGGAATCGGTTTGGGGGTCGGCGAGGGTTTGGGCGTCGGCGAGGGTTTGGGCGTGCGCGGTGCGCGCGTGGGCGAAGCGGACGGCGATGGCGATGCAGCTGTCGTCGGCAGCGGGGTCGGGGAAGGTGACGGTGACGGGAAAGGCGTCGACTGCAGGAGCATCGCGAGTGCGAGCGCTGCGGTCATGGCCGGTCCTCGACTGCGTGCGGGTTCGGCTCGACGGGCAATCCGGCTTGCACCCACGCCGCATAGCCGCCGTCGAGGGCTTCAACGCCCATATAACCGCGCTCGCGCAGGTTCGAGGCAATTCGCGAGCACGAGTTGCCGCTTCCGCAATACAGCACGACCCGCTCGTCCTTGGAAAACGGCGGGTCGTTCTCCAGTGCCGATCCCTCGTGGCGCGCCGAACCCGGAATGCGGGCGTCGTCGGGACGCTTGCGGATGTCGATGATCTTGACGGATCCCGCGGCGGCGTTCTTCAGGTCGTCAACCGTTGCCATGCGAGCATGGATACAACAGGCGAGCGCCGCTCACCCGTTTTTCGCGGATGCGCGGCGCTCGCTGCCCGGTCTGCGTTAGTGGTGGTACGGGTCCGTTGCGAAGATGGCCTGAATCTGCGGCGTCGTCAACAGCGGCGTGGTGGATCCGGTCAGCGCATCGGCGGTTGCGATAAATGCGTTCGCAACGAACGCATAACCCGTATTCGACGGATGCAGACCATCCCAACTCAGCAAACCCCCTCCGAAGGCGAGCGTGCAGCACTTGGGGCTGATCGTGAATTGTCCCGGAGCCGTACCGTTATACAACGCGGTGAATGTCGCGTTAATCGGGACCAGTCCGACGCCGTGGCCCGACGAGGAGCCGACTGCGTCGATGATCTGGTTGTAAGCGGCGTTCAAGGCAGTTGTGTCGGCGGCCAGCTTGTCGTTCAGGAAGTCGCACTCTGCTGCGAAGCCGGTTCCGGGCAGGACCGGCGTCGTGCCGTTGGGCGCGCACGTTGCGTTGTTCAGGCCCGGCGCCGGCGGCACCGCCAACGGATTTGCGGCGATTGCGGCGCCGATCTGCGTGAAGGCGCTGATAAAGCCCGTTTCGGTCAGATATGCACCGCTGTCGATGCCGTAGGCCGCTTGAACTTCCGCCGTGACGCCGGCTGCGTCGGCCTGCACTTGCGCGGGCGGAAGTGCAGGCGCAATTTGCGGAATGAAGTTGAGCAGCGCGCAGAAGAAGTAGTTCTGCAGCGGGCATTGCGCGGCCGGATTCGCCGGGATGCTGCCCTGGAAGAATTGCGGCGTCTGCAGCACCGTCGGGAGATCGGCGAGAACGACCTTGGCGCCCGACGCATTAAGTTGGCCGACGATCGACGTCAGATCGGCCTGGAACTGCGCGGGCGAATCGGTCGCCGGCGAGAGCTCGCCGGAGAAGACGAACTTGAGCAAATCGTTCGCGCCCAGCCACACGGTGACGAGCTTGGGATGCAGCGAAAGCGCCGCACTCAGTTCGGTCGCGCGTCCCGACCCGAGCGATTGCTGGAACTGGCCGAGAATCGGGTAGTACATTTGGCTTTCGCCCTGCACCAGCGACTGCAAGTTTCCGGCCGTCGGATCCAGCGGGTTGGAATTGTATCCGCAGTTCGGGCCGTTCGGCGGTCCGGTCAGCGGCGCCGTCATGGCGAGTGCTTCGTGCATGGTGATTCCGGGGACGCCGAGGTCGGCAATCGGCGCTCCGGGGTTCAAACGCACCGCAGCCCACGCAGTCGATGAATACGCCTGGTCGTTGAAGCCGTCGCACGGCGAGTGCGTTGCGGTAAACGGCGGGGGCGGTGCGGCGTTTACGACGATCTCGCTGCCCAGCCCCGGTCCTTTAACGAGCGGAAGCGGACCGGTCAGCGGGTTTCCGAGCACGGTGTCGGCGTTGTAGCGCAACGGATCCAGCGCGATGCCGTTGATCTGCGCGTACATCAACGCCCAAAAGCCGTTCTCCTGAGTGACCGGCACGATGTGGCCGGGAAGCCCCGATACCGGGCTTGTCACCGTGGGATCGCCGAGCAAACCGCTCGACTGGTATCCTGCAGTCAAACTGTCGCCGATTCCGACGAAGTTTTGCTGCACGAGGCCGCCGTTCGCCGGCACTCCGGGAACGGGCGGCGCGCCCGGCGTCGCGGCGCCGGTTCCGTTTCCGCTGCATGCCGTTAATGCAGCGAGCGTCAGCAGTGCGAAGGGCCGTTGAAATACTCTTTTCATCGTTAAATCCGTTCCTTAGAACTGAATGACGCTCGGCGAACCGATGCCGACTTCAAACTGAATCTGGGTAGCCTTCAGGCCGCCGACGACGGGCAGCGTATTGGAAGAACACGGTAACGCGAAGCAATTCAACTGCTTGACGCCGTAGGGGCTGATGTTCGACGGACCGCCGCTGTTGAGCACGATCTGCGCGAAGACCATCTTTCCGAACGTCTGCGAGACGCCCGCGAAATACGCCATGTTGTGTTCGGGATACACGTCTTCGGGCAGATAGTCGCGCGACGCTTGCGGCTCCAGGAAGACCTTGGTCCTGGGGAACGGCGTGTATTCCAAATAGAGAATCTGGTAGATCTGCGCGTGATTCGTTTGGTTCGCGCCTGCGGTGTGCGCCAGCCAGGTCGGCGCCGCCGTGAACGTTCCGAACATCTTGGGCGTGCGCAGGAACGGCAGCGTGAAGGCCACCGCGTACATCTGCGCGGTACGCGTATTCACGTTCGTATACGGGACTCCGTCGAGCCCGACGAACGGCACGATGTCGCCGCGGCCGTTCGAGGCCGCAACCGTCGACCACCGCGAGACGTACGTCGGCGTGACGACGATCGGAATGACGCGCCCTTTGAACGTCCCAAGGTCGATCAGCTTCTCGAAGAGCGCGAGGCCGAAGCGGTCCTTAGTCGTGACGTTGAACTGCGGATTGACGCCGGCGCACGTCGGCGACGAGGTGCCGCTCAGATCGACGCACGACGGATTCACGCCGGGAGCCGGAGGAAAGCCCGGCGGCAGGAACAGCGGAACCTGGCCGCTGTTGAAGCCGACCGGGTAATGCTGAATTTCGTAGTAGTTCAGCACGAGCCGCAGCTGCGGTGAGACGCCGAAGCCGACGACCGCGTCGCCGCCGCCCGGCAGCCAACGCTTGCCGAGTGTGCCGATGTTGCCGAACGGATACGCCGACGAGGCGTCGACCATGTAGGTCCATCCGACGGGAAGACCGGTAGCGGCCGCGCCGCCGACGGGCTGCTGCGTGACGGGGGGGACCTGCGCTACGGTCGATTTCGACGGCGCGGGCTTGGCATTTTCCGCGTTCTTGATCGCGGTGTTCGCGCCCGAAACGGCAGAGCCGAAGACTCCGAACGGATCGGCGGCCGCCGGTGCCGTGGCCAGCACCCCCACCAACGTCAAGGCCGCGGAGGCACGAAGAAGCGTACGGACCATTTCGTTCTCCAACGGGGATAGGCTTATTAAAATTAATAGCCTAGGGTTGGAGGTTGGTTACCTTACGGGTGCCGCAAAACCCTCGCGCTCCGCCGGCTCCACGGGGCCGTGCGGCGTCCCGTTGCCGCCGCGCCTCCCGCGCAGCTCGAGCGACTTGATGATCACGTACAAAACCGGCGTAATGGCCAAATTGAGGATCGTCGAGACGATCATGCCGCCGAAGACCACCGTTCCCAACGAGTGGCGCGCCGCGCTGCCCGCGCCCGAGGCGAACACGAGCGGCGTTACCGCAATCACGAAGGCTATCGACGTCATGAGGATCGGCCGCAGCCGCGTTTGCGCCGCCCGCGCAGCCGCGGTAACGATGTCCGCGCCTTGCGCGAGCTGCTGATTGGCGAACTCGACGATCAGAATGGCGCTCTTGCTCGCGAGCCCGATCAGCATGACGTAGCCGACTTGAGCGTACGCATCGCTCGGCAGACCGCGCGCCATCATGAACAGCAGCGCGCCCAAAATCGAAGCCGGCACCGCGAGCAGCACGATCAGGGGATCGATGAAACTCTCATACTGCGCGGAGAGCACCAGGAACACGAAGACGATGCCGATGCCGAAGATGATGATCGAGAGCGAGCCGCCCTGAATCTCGTCGAGCGTCAGGCCGGACCATTCATAGCTCACGCCGGGCGGATCGATCTGCTGCGCGAGGTTCTGCATGGCGGAGATGGCCTGTCCGGAACCTTTCCCGGGCGCCGCCGATCCGTTGATCTCGATCGATCTGAAGAGGTTGTAGTGGTTGATGATCGGCGCGCTCTTCGTCAACTGCGTCGACGCCAGGCCGCTTATCGGAATGATGCCGCCGCCCGACGAGCGCACGTAGAGGTACTGCAGGGCGCTCAACGTGGACCGGTACGGCATCTCCGCCTGCACGTAGACGCGGTACGAGCGGTTCAAATAGCTGAAATCGTTGACGTAGAACGATCCAATGTCCGTCTGCATCGTGGAAAAGATATCGTTCAGCGACACGCCGATCGATTTGGCTTTATTGCGATCGACGTGGACCTCCAGCTGCGGCGAGTCGACTCGGAACGTCGTGAAGACCTGCGTCAGATCGGGATTCCGGTTGCCCATGCCCATGTAACCGTAGGCGGTGCGCATCAGCGTATCCAAGCCGACGTCCGCGTGATCCTCGAGCTCGAACTGGAAGCCGCCGAAGTTGCCGACGCCTTGAATGGCCGGCGGATTGAACGCGAAGATCTGCGCCTGCGGAATGCGGAAGAAGCCCATCTGCACGCGCTGGATGACCGAGTCGAGCGAATGCGCCGAACCTTTCCGATCGCCCCACGGCTTGAGCAGCACGAACATGATGCCGCGGTTCGGCGTCGCACCCGTGAAGCTGAACCCGGAGACGTCGAAGACGTGCAGCACTTCCGGCTGGGCGCGGATGATCCGTTCGGCCTGCGCCGCCGTCGCGGCTTCGCTGGCGAGGGACGTTCCTTCTGGCGCCTGGACGGTCACGATGAAGTAGCCCTGATCCTCGTTGGGGATGAAGGCCGTCGGCGTGGTGCGGAAGAGATAGAACGTCGCGAGCAGCGCGATTGCAAAGAGGCCGGCGATGAGGTACCGCGCGCGTATGAGCGCGGGCAATGCGTCGCGGTACCAGCCGCGAAACGCCGTCAGGCCCCGGTTGAACCATTCGAAGAGCGCAAAGTTCGTTCGCCCTTCGTCGTGCAGAAGGCGCGCGGACATGACCGGCGTGAGGGTGAGCGAGGCGAAGAGCGAGATCGTGATCGAGGCCGCGATCGTCATCGCGAATTGCTTATAGAGCTGCCCCGTCGTCCCCGGAAAGAACGCGACCGGGACGAACACCGCCAGCAGCACCAGCGACGAAGCGACCACTGCGCTTTGAACTTCCCGCATTGCCGCAGCGGCGCCCTCGATGCCGCGCATGCCCTTCTCTTGAATGTAGCGCGCGATATTTTCGATGACGACGATGGCGTCGTCGACCACCAGTCCGGTCGCGAGGGTCAAACCGAAGAGCGTAATCGTGTTTATCGTGAACCCAAAGATTTTCATGGCCGCGAAAGCGCCGATCAGCGACACGGGAATCGTCACGGCGGGAATGAACGTCGAGCGCGGATCCTGCAGGAAGAGATAAATGACGGCGACGACCAGCAGGATGGAGAGAAGCAGCGTAAAGACGACTTCGCGTATCGACTCGTTTACGAACATCGAGGAGTCGAACGCGGTCTTCCACGTGACGCCCGGCGGGAAGGATTTCGAGAGCTGCGTAAGCTCGGCGGCGATGTCTTTGGTGACCTGCAGTGAATTTGCAGTCGGCAGCTGCAGAACGCCCAACCCGACGACCTTGCTGTCGCCGTCGAACTTGACGATGTTGGAGTAATCTTCCGCGCCCAGTTCCACACGCGAAACGTCGCCCAAACGCACGAACGCCCCGCCGCTTGCCGCGCGGACGATCACGTTGCGAAACTGCGCGGGATCGCTCAGGCGTCCTTCGGCGCGCACGCTCACGGTGAACGGCTGGTTGGGCGGCTCTGGCGCCGACCCGATGCTGCCCGCGGCAACTTCTACGTTCTGTTCGGAGAGCGAACTGATCACGTCGGAGACCGTCAAACCGCGCGCGAAGAGGGCGCTGGGATTGAGCCAAACGCGCATCGCGTAGCGCCGCTGCCCGAAGATGATGACGTTGCTGACGCCGCGCACGCGTTTGAGCGAGTTGACGACGTTGAGTTCGGCGTAGTTGCTCAAGACGAGCTGGCTGATCTGCGGGTTATGCGACTCCAGCGAGATGGCCATGACGAAGCTGCCTGAGTTCTTCGTGACGGTAATCCCGGTTTGGATGACTTCGCCCGGGAGGCGTCCGCTGGCGGACTGTACCGCGTTTTGAACGTCGGTTGCGGCGATGTCGAGATTGGTCCCCAAATTGAACGTGCACGTGATTTGGCTCGTGCCGTTGTTCGAGCTGGTCGAGCTGATATAGCGTAGACCTTCGACGCCATTGATCGCTTGCTCGAGCGGCGTCGTCACGGCCGACTCGACCGCCTGCGCGTTCGCGCCCGTATATACCGCCGTGACCGTGACGACGGGCGGCGCGATCTGCGGGTACTGCGCGATGGGCAGGGTCGGGATCGCGATCAGCCCCGCGATGAGCACGATCAGCGAGCAGACCGCCGAAAAAACGGGACGGCGAAGGAAGAACTCGATCAAGGACCCTCCGGAGTGACGGCGCGGCTTCCTTTGCACCAGTTGACACGGCGCCGTTCGGGCCGGTTGCGGTCGCGCTTAAGTGAAAGCCTGCTCGGCGTGATAGGAACTGCGCGAAAGCGGGCTCGAGACGACTTGATGAAAGCCCTTCGAACGCGCCAGCGCCCCCAGCTCGGCAAAGCGCTCGGGCGTCACGAACTCGTGGACCGGAAGATGCTTCTTCGTCGGCTGCAGGTACTGCCCCATCGTGAAGATGTCCACCCCCACGGCGCGCGCGTCGTCCATAGTCTGGGAGAGCTCCTCGTCGGTCTCGCCCAAGCCGAGCATGATCGACGTCTTGGTGTAGCGCTGCGGTGCGCGATTCTTGGCATGCGCGAGCACCGCGAGCGATTGGTCGTACTTGGCCCGCTTGTCGCGCACGCGCGGCGTGAGGCGGCGCACCGTCTCCAAGTTGTGAGCGAACACGTCCGGCGCCGCGTCCAGCACGATGTCGAGCGCGTTCAAGTCGCCGCGATAATCGCCGCTGAGAATCTCCACGCGCGAGCCCGGGACGCGTTCGTGGATGGCGCGCACCGTGTTTGCGAAGATCAGCGCGCCCCCGTCGGCGAGATCGTCGCGATCGACGGCGGTAACGACCAAGTACCGCCACCCCAGATCGCGCACCGCTTCGGCGACGCGCACCGGTTCGAGCCAATCGACCGCGCCTTTCGGATTTCCGGTCTTCACGTTGCAGAAACGGCAGCCGCGCGTGCAGACCTCGCCCAGAATCATGATCGTCGCGGTGCCGGCACCCCAGCACTCGGCAAGGTTCGGGCACATCGCTTCTTTGCAAACGGTGTTCAGCGCCAAGCTGCCGACCTTCGCTTTGACGCGCTCGTACTCGTCGCCGTGCGGGAGCTTGACCTTGAGCCATTCGGGCTTCGGCGTGCGCGGCGCGCGCGCGCCGTCGATCAAGCTGATTTCGATTGCCACGCCGCTGCCCCGTCTTGCGGGATCGATGGAGAGAAACTCAGTCCGAACGCCGTTTCGATGCACTGCGCCAAGACCGGTTTGACCTCGGCGATCGAAACGGGGCGGCCCGTCTCGCGGCTCAAGCTGGTGATGCCGCGATCGGTGAGGCCGCATGGATTGATCACGCGATCGTAATCCAATTCGGTGCTCACGTTGAGCGCGATGCCGTGCAGCGAGGTCATTTTGCGCACGGCAAGGCCTACTGCGCAGATCTGATTTCGGCCCGTCCAAACGCCGGCGTGCTCGCTCCAGCGCTCCGCCTGCACCCCAAAGTGCGCACAGGTGTCGATCACCGCCTGTTCGAGCGCGCGCACGAGCGGCACGACTTCGCGAAAGCGCTCCAAACGGCGAATCGGGTAGACCACGAGCTGCCCCGGCCCGTGATACGTCACGTCGCCGCCCCGCTCGATTTCGACCAGGTCGATGCCGCGGGCCGCGAGCGCTTCGCGCGAAAGCAGGACGTTCCGGCGGTCGGCTTTTCGGCCCAGCGTAACGACGGGCGGATGCTCGACGAAAATCCACGTTTCGCCCTCGTGCCCGAGCTGCACGGCATCGTGCAGCCGGTGCTGCAGATCCCAAACGGTTCGGTACGGGCTCAATCCCAGATCGAGCATCGCGGCCTGTGACATTTTACTCTTCTTCAACCCTCGGCAAAGCGCTCGAGCTGCGTCACTTCGCTCCGACGGGCGCCGGCGCAGGCTTGGGTTTTTGATTGACGATGTGGATGGCTTTGCCGTGCGCCGCTTCGGCGGCGTCCATGATGCCTTCGGTCAGCGTCGGATGCGGATGAATGGACAGGCCGATGTCTTCGAGCGTTGCACCCATCTCCAGCGCGATGACGCCCTCGCCGATGAGCGATTCGGCTTGCGGAGCGACGATGTGCATACCCAGCAGCAAGTCGCTCTTGGCGTCGCCGACGAGCTTGATGAGGCCGTCGCTTTCGTTCATCGTGCGCGCGCGTCCGCTGGCTGCCAGCGGGAACTTGCCGACGCGAACCTCGTAGCCCGCGGCTTTGGCCTCTTCTTCGGAAAGGCCGACCGTCGCGACTTCCGGATCCGTGTAAACGCAGTTCGGAACCGCGACGGGATCGAAGGCGGCGGATTTATCACCGGCGATCGCCTCGGCAGCGACGACGCCTTCTTTCATGCCCTTATGCGCGAGCATCGGCGCGCCGGTGACGTCGCCGATCGCGTAGACGTTGCGGACTTTCGTGCGGCGCTGCGCGTCGACGTCGATGAAGCCTTTTTCGTTGGTTGCCAGTCCGGCTGCCTGAAGGTTGAGCGCATCGGTGACGGGGCGGCGGCCGACGGCCACGAGCACGCAGTCGAACTCGCGTGTTTCGTCCTTGCCGCCGGTGCCGTCGCCGTTGAACGTGGCTTTAACGGTCTTGCCCTCGCGCTTGATCCCGTTGACTTTCGTCGACAGCATGATCTCGACGCCTTGCTTTTTCAATATGCGGCCCAGGGTCTTGGAGATCTCGAGATCCGTGCCGGTCAGGATTTGCGGGAGCGCTTCGATCACGAGCACCTTGGCGCCCATGCGCGTGTACACCGTCGCAAACTCCAGGCCGATGACGCCGCCGCCGATGACCAGCAGCGTTTTCGGTACGCGCTTGAGCTGCACCGCATCGTCGGAATTAATGACGTATTCGCCGTCGTGCGGCCAGGCTTTGACGTCGATGGGTGCCGAGCCGGTGGCGATGACGACGTCTTGGGCGCGAATCGTATCCTCGCCGCCTTCCTTGGTTTTGACCGCGATCTCGTTGGCGCTCTTGAACGATGCCTCGCCGTACAGAAACTGCACGTTGTTGGCTTTAAAGAGCGTCTTGACGCCGCCCACGTTCGCGTTGACCACGTCGGTCTTGAACTTGGCAACGCCCTCGCGGTCGACGCCGGCCTTTTCGACTTTGAGCCCGATCGCGCCGGCGTGATCGATGTGGCGGATCACTTCACCGACGTGAAGCAGCGCTTTGGTCGGGATGCAGCCCCAGTTCAAGCAGACCCCTCCGACCTCGTCCCGGTCGACGCAGATCACTTTCTTGCCGAGCTGGCCCAGCCGGATTGCGGCGTGATAGCCCCCGGGGCCGGCTCCGATGACGACGGCGTCGACGACGTGTTCAGCCAAGGTTCTACTCCTCTGAGTTCGGGCGCGTAGGGGAGCGGAGTTCGTTCGACGGCTGCGCTCAAGGTAACTCTGGCAAGGCGCGGGCGCCGCCACAAGCACCAAAGTAGGGGAGCGGCCATCCAATGCGGCAAATGGATGGGAAATGGCTAAGATTGGATGGCTGCCGCCGCTCGATCGCAACAGCATCGTCCCGCTCTACCGGCAGATATACGAATCGCTCCGCGAATCGATTCTCGCCGGCACCCTGCCGGAGTCGACGAGGTTACCCCCCGAGCGCTCGCTCGCCCAGCAGCTGAACGTAAACCGGAGCACTGTCGTGCACGCCTACCGGGAACTGGTGGCCGACGGGCTGATCGAGCAGAAGGTCGGCTCGGGTTCGCGCGTCGTTCCGCAGCTGCGTTCGGGGCAGCCCGCGCGGTCCGCGGCCGTTCCGTGGTGGGTGACCCTGCCGCCGTGGCGCGTCGGCGAGTTTCCGACGATTCTGGGAGAGCTGGCGGCCAAGCAAGAGCCGGGACGTATCAGCTTCGTTCAAGGCGTCGCGCCCGACGAGCCGTCCCCGCTCGACGAACTGGCCAAGTGCTTTTCGCGCGTCGCGGGCGATCCGCGCTTCATTCTGTCGTACGGGGATTCGGAGGGATACGAACCGCTGCGCCAAGCGATTGCGCAGCGCATGGACGTGCGCGGCGCCCAAACGCGATCCAAGGACGTGATCGTGATCACCGGTTCGACCCAGGGGATCATGGTCGTGGCGCAGTCGCTGGCCGAGCCGGGCGACGAGATCATCGTCGAAACCCCGAGCTATCCCGGCGCGCTGCAGATCTTTCAAATCTGCGGTTTGCGTGCGATTCCCGTTCCGGTCGACGAGGACGGAATGCGCGTCGATCACGTCGAGGCGATTCTGCGCACGCGCAGGCCGCGCTTCATCTACACGATGCCCTCGCTGCACAACCCGACCAACGTAACGATGAACGCGGATCGCCGCGAACGGCTGGTCACGCTCGCGCGCCGCGCCGGCATTCCGATCATCGAAGACGATCCGTACGGCGAACTTTCGCAGAGCGGACTCTCGCCGCTCGTCGGTTTGGCTCCCGACTACGTGGTCTACCTGAGCACGTTCAGCAAGACGATCGCGCCGTCGCTTCGCGTGGGATGGCTTGCGGCACCGCGAACGATTCTCGAGCGCCTGCTGCTGCGCAAACAAGCACTCGACATGGCGACCAGCTTGTACGTCCAGGCGGCGATCGCCGAATACCTGGCGACGGCATACGACGCGCACGTCGCGCAACTGCGCGAAGAGCTGCAGTTGCGGCGCGAAATGGCCGACGCGGCAATTGCCGAATACTGGCCCGCGACGATGCGCACGAGCAAAGCGGCCGGAGGATTTTACCTGTGGGTGACGACGCCCAGAGAGATACGCGCGCGCCCGCTGCTCGATCAGTCCGAACGGCTGGGCGCCTCGTTCTTGTTCGGCGAGCCGTTCTTTGCAAGTTCGGGCGGCGATCACAACTTCCGTCTCGCGCTCACGCCCGTCACCCGCGCACAGATCCCCGAAGGCATTCGCCGGATCGGCAGCGCGATCTCCGCGCTCAAGCCGTGAAGCGGCCGCGCGGCCAGAGCGTCGCGGATGCGGATCGCGACGTCCGGCAGTATTTGATTCGCATCGCCGGCATGCTGGGCGATCTCCTCGGCGAACGGTTGACCGCGTTATACGTCTACGGATCGCTTGCGGCGGGTTCGTTCCGGCGCGAGCGCAGTGACGTCAACCTGCTTGCGGTCGTAAGCCGCCCGCTCGACGCGGTCGAACGCGAAAGCGTCGCCAGGCTGTTGCTGCGCCTTTCGGACGAGCGGCCGATGCGCGGCGGCATCGACGTCGACGTCGTCGCGCAAGCGCACGCCGCGGCGTTTCGCCATCCGTTTCCGTTCGAAGTCCACTACGACGAACGCATGCACGAACCCATCAGGCGAAGGCGCGTCGCATACGCTGCCGATCGCTCGAGCCTCGAGTTGGCAGCACGGATTGCGGCGGCGCGCGAACGCGGCGTGACGTTGGTGGGGCCGCCGGTGACCTCGGTCTTTGCTCCCGTGCCGTGGTATGCGTACATTGCCGGTTTGGAATCGGAGCTGCGTTCCGGAAGGGCTATCGTGGAAAAGTCGCCGGCGGAGGCAGTGCTGCAAGCCTGCCGCGTACTGATGGGTGCAACCAGTCCGCGCATGAACGCGCCGGGTAAAGACGAGGCTGCAGCTTGGGCGATGGAAAACGTTCCGCGCATCTACCGATCGACGATCAACGACGCGCTGGCGCTGTATCTGGGCAACAAAGACGCGGACGACGTCGTCTTCACGCCGCGCGAGGTGATCGCGTTTCGAGAATACGTGCGCGGGCAGTGCCGTCCGGCATTCGAGCGCGCCGCTCAGAACGGCGACGGCGACGAGTGAAGCGCGCGCGCATCAACCGGCTGCTGCTCGAATGGTACGCCGGGCACGGGCGAACCCATCTGCCCTGGAGACGGACGCGCGACCCGTACCTCGTCTTGGTAAGCGAGTTCATGCTCCAGCAGACGCAAGTCGAGCGCGTGCTGCCCAAGTACGAGGCCTTCGTCGCCCGCTTTCCGGATCTGGGCTCGCTCGCGTCAGCGAGTACCGCCGACGTCGTGCGCGCTTGGAAGGGCTTGGGATACAACTCGCGCGCGGTTCGACTTAAGCAGATCGCGGGCGCGGTGGTCGAGCGCTTCGGCGGCCGCATTCCGCGCGACGAGCCGGCGCTGCAAGAGCTTCCCGGAATCGGCACGTATACCGCGCGCGCCATTATGGCTTTTGCCTTCGAGCTCCGCGCGGCCGCCGTCGACACGAATTTGCGGCGCGTCCTTCATCGCGTGCTCTACGGCGTAGAGCATCCGCCGCGCGCTTCCGACGCCGAATTGGAGGCGCTCGCATCCGATTTCGTACCGTCCGCGCAATCGCACGACTGGAACTCCGCGCTTATGGATCTCGGTGCTGCGATCTGCACGGCGCGCGCGCCGAAGTGCCTCATCTGTCCGCTCTCCCAAGTCTGCGCGGCGTACCCGATCGACGGCGCGGCGCTCGAGCGCGCGCGATCCTCAAACGGCCGGGGGCGTCCGCGTCAGCCGCCCTTCGAGCAGACGACCAGATTCGCGCGCGGGCGCATCGTCGATCGTTTGCGCGAACTTGCGCCGGGGGCGCGCATCTCGCTGCTCGACCTGCACCGCGACCTCGGGCCGTCGACGGGCCGCGGCGCCGACGAGATAAGACGGATCGCGGGCGAGCTGCAACGAGACGGCGTCGTTGAAATTCACGGCGACATGGTGGCGCTCGGGGAATGAAGATTCCATTTCCGGCCCGCCGCGTACCGCGCAAGACCGCCCAAGCGGAACTGGCGATTCTCGAGCGGGCGTATCCGCACGCGCAGACCGCGCTTCACTATTCGAACCCGTTCGAGCTCATCGTAGCCGTCATTTTGTCCGCGCAATGTACCGACGCGCGCGTGAATATGACGACGCCCGCGCTCTTCGAGCGCTATCCCACCGCGCGCGATCTGGCCGGCGCGCGTCAGGAGGACGTCGAGCGAATCGTTAAGTCTTGCGGCTTCTACCGCATGAAGGCGCGAAACCTCATCGCCTGCGCGCGCGCGCTCGTCGAGCAGCACGGCGGAAAGGTTCCGCGCGAGCGCGATCAGTTGGAAGCGCTCGCGGGCGTGGGACGGAAAACGGCCAGCGTCGTGATGGCCGTAGCATTCGAGGAAGCCGCGATTGCGGTCGACACGCACGTCTTTCGGGTTTCCCACCGGCTCGGGCTTACGCTTGGAAAGACGCCGCGCGACGTCGAGGACGATCTCGAACAGCTCGTTCCGCGCGAAAATTGGCGGCACGCGCACCACTGGCTCATCGAGCACGGCCGCGCAATCTGCAAAGCGCCGATACCGCTTTGCGGACGGTGCCCGGTGAACGCACTCTGTCCGAGTGTGAAGATCGTCGCTAAAACGTTAGGGGTCCGGGGCCTTCCAGGTGCGCCGGACGCGGCAGCTCGGCGTCCTGCGCGATCAGCTTCAGCAAAGAAGAAGGCGTAAGTGCCTGGCCGTACCCGGCTTCGGTCGAAATTTTCGACAGATTGACGAGTGACGGCACCGCAGCGGACGGTTCGAACTGCCACTCGCCGTCCAAGCCGATGCCTGCAACGCGAACGAGCTGATGGACCTCGTCGAGGTCTAACGCCACGCGCCGGTCGTCCATGCGAAGGGCCAACCGCGGCGGCTTTTCGACGCGCACGAATTTCACGCCCCGGCGCGCGCCGAGGATCGCGTTCAAACGTTTCGTTCCGGACGCCAGCAGGTCGCCGAACGCGGTGAATGCTCCCGATGCGTCGTCGTACTGCCACTGCGGCGCAGCCCCGGCGTCTGCCGCGCGATCGATCTCCCGCCGCGCGCGAATACGCTCGGCCGCGGCGACGATCGGGTTTTGTGCGCTAAATTTTTCGTCGAAGGGATCGGGCATGCAGCAAGTATTCGCGAGCGCGTTCGGTGAACTCCGCCCGCATGGGCAAATCCGTGCTCGCTGCGGTAGCGGCGGCAGTGCTCGCGCTGCAGGCGCTTGCCGCTCGAGGCGCTTCGGATCTCACCCCGGACGCGGTCTTCACGCTCGCTCCGCCGTGGGGTTCGCAGCCGGATCGGGTCACGTGGTCGCCCGACGGCCGCTCCTTTCTCTACGTGCTGCCCACGCAAGACGCCGCCTCAGTATTGCCCGTGCGCCAGTACGACACGGTCACCGGAAACGATCGCATCCTGATCGACCCGCAGCGGTACGGAAAGCAGGCTAAGACTCCGGATCAGCTCGTTTGGTCGCCCGACGGCAAATCCGTCGCGTTCGAACAGGACGGAACGCTGTACGTGCGCGACCTGCAAACCAATATCGACCGCGCGATCGACAAAGACGTCAAGGACGCGCAGTGGTCGCCGCACTCGGATGCTCTGGCGTACGTGAAGAACGCCGATCTGTACGTCGCGCGTTTGGACCAAAAGCTGGCGATACGGCGTCTGACCGCGGGAGGTTCCGATCAGAGCATCCTCAACGGAGCGCTCGACTGGGTTTATCCCGAAGAACTCGGCACGGAGCACGGCTTTGTCTGGGCGCCCGATGCGCGCGCGATCGCATATCTGCAGATGGACGAGCGGCCGGTAACGCAATTTCCGATCGCGGACTTTCTCAAGACCGACAACACCGTCGAGTGGCAGCGCTATCCGCTGGCCGGCGAGCGGAACCCCAAGGCGGTGCTGCACGTGATCGATCTGGCGAGCGGGCGCGACCGGACGGTCTACGACGCGGGTTCGCGGGACGAATATCTGCCGTTTTTCGACTGGAAACCAAAGAGCGACTGGCTCGTCGCCGAAACGCTCGACCGCGCGCAGCAGCACCTTCGAGTATTTACGATCGCGCCGGCCGGCGCGCAGCAGACGCTCTACGTTCAAAACGACGCCAAGTGGGTCGGCGCGGTCGAAGGGAACGGCGACGTTCGGCTCCCGCAATGGCTGCCCGATGGATCGACGCTGTGGGTGTTGGACCGCGAAGGAAGGAGCGGGCTCTACCGCAGATCGCCGGCGGGATCCCTTTCGCGCCTGACCGGAGCGTATCGCGTTTTCGACCTGCTCGCGGTCGACGCCGCGGGCGAGTGGGCATACGTGACGGCCGCATATCCTACCAGACGCGATCGTGCGCTGCTTCGCGTACCGGCGAGCGGAGGCGCTGCGGTGAACCTGACGCCCGCGCCGGGGGCGCATCGAGTCTGGCTGGCCCAGTCCGCCACGTTTTTCGTCGATCAGCGTTCGGCATTGAACGAACCGCCGGCTACCGAGCTCGTCGATGCGCGCACCGGGCAGACGAAGGCGACGCTCGCGCCGCAGAACGCGCAACTGCGCTCGCAGCTTCTGCCCACGCAGATGCTCAGCGTACCCTCGCCGTACGGTCCGCTCGATGCGACCATGCTCCTGCCGCGCAATTTTGACGCGCACGCGAAGTATCCGGCGATCGTGTACGTCTACGGCGGCCCCGCCGCGCCGACGACCGCGAACGCCTTCGGAGAACAGCGCGGCCTCTATCATCAACTGCTCGCACAGCGGGGATTCATCGTCTTCAGCATCGACGGGCCGGCCTCGCAAATCGACAGCGACGCGCACGTGCAGCTCCTCTATCACAACTTCGGTCCGGGGTCGCTGGCGGGCCAGCGGATCGGCGCCGAGTATCTGAGATCGCTTCCGTACGTCGATCCGTCGCGGATCGGCATTTGGGGCTGGAGCTTCGGAGGATACGAAACGGCCTACGCGCTTACGCACAGCGACCTGTTCAAAGCCGGCGCTGCGGTTGCGCCGGTTACGGATTGGCACTATTACGACACGATCTATACGGAGCGCTACATGGGCACGCCGCAAGCGCAGCCTTCGGCGTACGACGCCAGCTCGAACGTCAAGTCCGCCGGGAGCCTTCATGGCGACGTGCTCGTCAGCCACGGGACCTCCGACGACAACGTGCACATGGCAAACACGATCGCGCTGCTGCAGGCGTTCATCGAAAGCGGCAAGACCAACGTCGATCTCTTCCTGTACCCGCGGCGCACGCATTCGATCTCGGGGCTGGCGCAGCGCCGCCAGCTGTACGAACACATGCTGGAGTGGTGGACGCGGCATCTATGAGCGAACAGACCAACGTCCCGTCGCACGCGGTCATCGTGGATACGCCGGACTGGCGTCAAGTGCGCCCCAGGATACCGGACACGCCGCAAAGGCGCGAACTCGAGCGGCAGCGCAGCGTGCGCGAACTGGTCTTTGGCATACAGGACGGAATCTTGACCACGCTGGGAATTGCGACCGGCGTCGGCATCGCCGAAGGCAAAAACTGGTTCGTCGTCATCAGCGGCTTGCTCGCGCTGCTGTCGGGCGCGCTGTCCATGGGCGTCGGCTCGTATTTGGGCGGCAAGGCGGAACGCGAAGTCGTTCGCGCCACGATCGAAATGGAAAAGGCCGAGATGGACGCCAACCCGCACGACGAGTTCGCCGAGCAGGTTGCGTATTACAAGCTCAAGGGCTTTAGCGCCGACGAAGCGCACACGATCGTCACGCGCCTCGCGCAGAATCCAGAGATCTACTTGTACGAAATGATGCGCGACGAGTTCGGCATCGATCCGCGAATAGCGGAAGAAGGCGGCATTCGCGAAGCTCTCTCGATGGCGATCTCCTTCGCGGTAGGCGCGGTATTGCCGCTTGTGCCCTATTTCTTCAGCTGGCCCGGACGCATCACTCTGGCCGTGAGCCTCGGATTTGCCGTTCTCGGCCTATTCGCCGTCGGTTACTATGCGGCGACGCTGAGCAACCGTTCGCCGTGGCGCAAAGGCGTGGAGATCGTGCTGTTCGGCATGGCGGTCTTCGGGATCTCGTGGCTGGCGGGATTGTTCTTGCCCGCGCTTTTCGGCCATCCCGGCGTGACGACGCTCGGCGGATAAAAAAAAGCGCGGCATAAAAGCCGCGCTTGGAATCCGATTATAAAGACAGGTTACTTCGTGTGAGGCTTGGCGCCTTTCTTTGCCTTGGCGCTTTTTTTCGCGTTCTTGGTCTTCTTGGCAGGCTTCACTTTGTCGGCCGTCTTCTTGATGGCTTTCTTGTGCTGCTTGCCGTTCTTGGCCTTCTTGGCAGGCTTGACTTTGTCGGCCGTCTTCTTGATGGCTTTCTTGGCGTGCTTGGCAGTCTTGACCGCGTGCGCGGGCTTAGCTGCCTTCATGGACTTAACCGTTTTGGCGGTCGTCTTCGCAGCCGGGTTCGCGGCCATGGCCGTGCCCGTCAGCAGAAACGCCGATGCAACGAGCGATGCGAGAATCTTCTTCAATTTGTACACCTCCTCTCCGTGGATATGCCGTACTTCGCCCCGTTTGAAGAAGCGGAGTCGAAAAGGGAACGTACGGAGCCGCCGGTCTGTTCCGCGGCCTCGCTTGCTCCCCCTTTTTGAATTGTGTAAAGCGTACGGCTCAGACGGTAGTGCCCGCCTTCACGCTCCCGAGGACTTGGGCTTCCACTTCCCGACCAGAGATCGCGAGATGACGAGCCGCTGAATCTGCTGCGTGCCCTCGTAAATCTGCGTAATTTTAGCGTCGCGCATCATCCGCTCGACCGGGTACTCGACCGAATAGCCGAAACCGCCGAGCACCTGCACGGCGTCGGTCGTCACGCTCATCGCGACGTCGCCGCACTTGAGTTTGCACATCGCCGCCCAGAGCGTGACGTCGGGCGCGCCTTGGTCGCATTTGCGGGCCGCTTCATAGAGCAGCAAACGCGCCGCTTCGACTTCCGTCTTCATGTCGGCGAGCATAAAGCCGATGCCCTGCTGCTGGCCGATGGGTTTGCCGAACGCGATGCGCTCTTGTGCGTATTTGGCCGCGTAGTCGAGTGCGCCGGCCGCAATGCCGAGCGCCTGCGCGGCGATGCCCGGACGCGACTTGTCGAGCACCTTCATCGCGATCTTGAAGCCTTCGCCTTCGGGGCCGATCATATTCTGCGCGGGCACCTGACAGTTGTCGAAGACCAGTTCGACGGTCGGCGATCCTCGAATGCCCATTTTCTTCTCGAGCTTGCCGACGGAGAAGCCCGGGAAGCCTTTCTCGACGATAAACGCGCTGATCCCCGCGGGCCCCTTCTCCGGATCCGTCACGGCGAAGACGCAAACGACGTCGGCGACGCTGCCGTTGGTAATCCAAATCTTTTGTCCGTTGAGGACCCAATTCTCGCCGCGCTGCTCGGCGCGCGTGCGCATCGATCCGGCCGCATCCGAACCGCTTCCGGCTTCAGTAAGCGCGTAGGCGGCAATCCATTCGCCCGACGCCAGTTTGGGCAGATACTTCTTTTTCTGCTCCTCGCTGCCGCCGATGAGGATCGGCAGCATGCCCAGTTCCTGCACCGCGACGATGAGCGAAGAGGATGCGCAGGCTTTGGCGATCTCTTCGACGACCTTGACGTACGTTTCGAAGGTGCCCCCCAGCCCGCCGTATTCCGCCGGAATCGGTATGCCGAGCAAATCGTTCTGCGCGAACAGTTCGCGAATGTCTTGAGGGTACTCGCCGCGTTCGTCGATCTCTGCAGCGCGAGGTGCGACTTTTTCGGCAACGAGGTCGCGGACGGTGGCGAGAATCATCGCCTCCTCTTCCGACGATGCGTGATGCGGCGCGGCTACGGCCATTCCCGAATTCTCCTTGGCGGCGGATTGCGGTGCCCAGACTTCGGGAGAGGCGCCCGCGTCCCCGCTATCGCATTACTGCGCTGGTATGGACAAGGTCGTTGCATCTTGCGCCCTCGCCGTCCAAGACATTCGCAGCGGCTCGTCGCTCGCGGTCGGCGGATTCGGCCTGAGCGGCATTCCTCACAACTTGATCCAGGCGCTGCTCGAGCAAGGCGCAACCGATTTGGTCACGGTTTCGAATAATTGCGGCGTCGACGGGTGGGGCCTGGGCGTGCTGCTCGAAGGCCGGCGCATTCGCCGCACGACGGGCTCGTACGTCGGCGAGAACAAGGAGTTCGAACGGCAGTACCTGCACGGCGAACTCGAGGTCGAGCTCGTACCGCAAGGTACGCTTGCCGAACGCCTGCGCGCGGGAGGTTGCGGCATTCCGGCCTTCTACACGCCGGCCGGCGGCGGCACGGAGGTTGCAGAAGGCGGCATACCGTGGAAGTACGACGCGCAAGGCAACGTCGTCGCCGCGTCGCCGAAAAAGGAGACGCGAACGTTCAACGGACGCGAGTACGTGCTCGAAGAGGGCATCGTCTGCGACTTCGCGCTCGTCCGCGCGAGCATCGGCGACCGTCATGGGAATTTGATCTTTCACAAGGCGACGCGTAATTTCAATCCGCTCTGCGCGATGGCCGGCCGCATCACGATCGCCGAAGTCGAAGAGCTCGTCGAGCCCGGCGCGATCGACCCGGAAGACGTTCACCTTCCCGGCATCTTCGTTCAGCGCGTCGTGCACGTGGGCAGCGCCGGCAAGCGCATCGAGCGCGTGACCAACCGCAAGCGGGAGACCCGGTAGATGGCTTTATCGCGAACGCAGCTCGCCGCGCGCGTCGCTCAGGAACTGCGCGACGGGCAGTACATCAATCTAGGCATCGGTCTGCCGACGCTGATTCCGAATTATGTGCCGCAAGGCGTTACGGTCGTGCTGCAGAGCGAAAACGGCATTCTGGGAACCGGTCCGTATCCGTACGAGGGCGATGAAGATCCCGATCTCATCAACGCCGGCAAGGAGACGGTGACCGTGCTTCCAGGCGCGGTGTTCTTCGATTCGGCGCTCTCGTTCGGGATGATTCGCGGCGGCCATATCGACGTCGCCGTGCTAGGCGCGATGCAGGTTTCCGAGAAAGGCGATCTCGCCAATTGGATCATTCCCGGAAAGATGGTCAAGGGAATGGGCGGCGCGATGGACCTCGTGCACGGCGCCAAGTACGTCATCGTGATGATGGAGCACGTGGCCAAAGGCGGCGCGCATAAGATCCTCAAGGAATGTACGCTGCCTTATACCGGCCGCGCCGTCGTCAACCGCATCATCACCGACATGGCGACGATCGACGTGACGCCCGAAGGATTGGTGTTACGCGAGGTCGCTCCGGGAGTCGCAGTCGACGACGTTTTCGCCGCGACGGGTGCTCCGCTGGCCATGCCGGAGCACCCGAAGACGATGGTTATACCGCAAGGCGTCTAGTTCGAGCGCTTTAGCAGGGACCGAGCCACGTTTCGTTCGTGGTTTCGCGAAGAGTCGCGTACTTCTGGAATGCGCGCCACTGCGCGTAGTCGTCCATGCCGGATTGCCGGTCGAGGCGTTCGTGCAGCCCGATTGGAGAAGCGTTCGTCGATCCCGGATGCAAACAGATAAAGCCCGCGCTCTGTTCGAATCCGTCGCGTGAAAACGTGAGCCTGGACTGGCCGACCGGCGCGTCCCAAACGATGTAGAAGCCGCGGCTGTCCGTCACGGCTGCCGCCGAGCCCGCCGGGCCCTGCAGCGTTACGTGAACGCCCGCGAGCGGCTGGCCCGTCTGCGCGTTGACGACGCTGCCTTCGATGTATGCCGGACCCGTGGCCAGCGCCAGCGCGGGGCAGAATGCCGCGAGAAGAAGAGTGAGGAGAAAACGTCTCATGATGACCTCCGTTCACTTCTTCAACGCGCGAGCACGCCGATTTGCGACAACGATTGCGCTAACGCGCGTTTAGCAGTTCGCCAGCGTCGTCGCGTTCGTCGTTTGCATCAAACCGGACGAGTTGCGCGAACGCAGCCAGTGCGCGTACGCGCCGCTGCCCGGATCCGTCGACAGGCGCACGTCGACGACCCGTTTCATCCCGGGATGAATGCACATGCGGCCGCTCAGCGGAACGTAACCGCGGCGGGTGAACGAGATCGTGACCGGTCCGAGCGGCACGTTGAACAGGTTGAAGAAGCCCTTTGCGTCCGACGTCGTCGAGACCGAGCCCGAGCGCGAAACCGCACGCACGTGCACGGCGCCCAAGTGCGCTTTCGTGGAGAAGTCGGAGATCGTGCCCTGCACGATTGCGGTGTTGGTCTGCGCCCATGCCGACGCGGGCACGAGCATGGCGCAAGCGAGCGCCCAAGCCAAAGGTTTCATGGTTGCCCTCCCGGCTGCCGTTTACCCAGCCGGGCGGCTCTTTAGCACGGGCCCATGTAGCGGGTCGACGTCGTCTGTTCGAAGACCGGATTCTTCATCAGCGAGCTCAGGAGCACGTAACCCTGGCCGGTGTGTTCGTGCAGGTGCGTCGACACCGTCCGCGTCAGGCCCGGATAGATGCAGATCAGGTGCTCTTCGAGCATGAAGCCTTCGCGCTGAAAGGCGATGATCGCGGGTCCCGGCGGCACGTCCCACAACATGTAGAAGCCCTTTGCGTCCGTGCGCGAGGTCACGTTTCCGCTGGCCGTAACGGCCATCACCTGAACGTCGGGGATGGGCTTGCCCGTGCGGGCATCGTTGACGGTGCCTTCCACGATGGCGGTCGTAAGGTCCGCGCGGCCCTGAGCCGTAGCGAGCATCGCCAGGGTGAGAATAGCCAAGAGCCGTTTCATAAAAAGCCTCCGGTTTATAACGCTTCGGCCTGGGCAAATGCGACGCCGCTTCCCGAAATCCGTGCCGAAGCAACCGCGAGCAGCAGGGCAGTCTCCGCGATACTGGCCGCAATTGCCAGCGCCGCACCTGCCGCGGCCGAATGCAGGAGCAACGCTCCCGCCACGGCGAGCAACGCGGGGGGCAGCGCAAGCAAGTACGTCAGCAGCGCACGGACCAGCGCGAGCGGTCCGCGCTGGTCGACCGACGACGGAAAGAGCGCGTACAGCACCAAACCCACCGCTCGCAACTGAAGAACCGCGGCCGCGGCGACTGGAAACCCGGCTAAGATGAGACCAGGCGCGCGCATTGCGATTGCCCAAGCGGCAACGCCCGCACAAAGCGCGAGCGCAACGCGCCAGGACGTGCCGCACATCCATGCCAGCAAGCGCATCCAAAGCGGATCGGGGCCGATCCACCACAGCGGTTTGCGCAGATCCGCCGCCAGGCCGATCGCCGATCCCATTGCGACGAACATGACGATCAGGTTCGTCGCCATATAAGCGAAAAGCGCGGTTTCGAGCAGCGGATCCTTCGAAGCGGCTGCCATTCGACCGAAGATCGTGCCGCATACCACGCACGCGCCGGCGCCCAGGACGAAAAGCCGCTGGATCGATCCCGATCTGCGCAGCGCGAGCCACTCCTTCCAGACGATCGTCCACGAACCGCGCAGCGGTTCGCGCCCTTGCGAAGAGCCTCCGCTGCGGCGATACGCATGCTCCATCGCAAAAACCGCTCCGCCGCCGCGTTTGGCGCGCTCGCGAAACTGCGATGCGCGAATCGATGCCGCGTACAGCTCGGGTCCCAAGCCGGTGCCTACTGCGAACGAACCGCCGATCAAGAGCGCGGCGGCTCCGAAGAACGACCACACCGCCGCCGGGTTACCGCCGAAGACTGCGTTGACGGCGCGGCCCGCGCCGAGTTGCTCGATGCCGTGCGCGGCGTGGCGCATCTCCGGACCGATCAGCGTGGAGAGCAGCACGAGCAGCGGAAGCAATCCCGCTGCCGCAAGTGCGCCCGCGAAGCTCTGCGCGCTGCGCATGCCGGCGACGGCGCGCAGTTTGAGCATCGGAATGGCGATCGCCGCGGCAAGCGCCGATCCGGCAACGACCGCCAGACTCACACCCAGCACGAGGCCGCTCGCAGCGAACATGACGGTGTAGATCACGAGCGTAAACGTCATGCGTAAGATCGCGGAGGCACAGCGGCGCAGCTGCAGCCACATGACGACAAGCCGCTCGGGAATGTGCGACCGCGTGAGAAAGAGTGCCTCGGCGCTCGACGAGAACGTTCCGGCCACTCCCGACGCAGCACCGTACGCCATCACGCCCAGCAGCGTGACGTAGGCGAAGAAGATCGCGCTCGCATAGGGCTCGGCCACCGAAGCGCCGGGCAGCGCGCCGTGGTTGCGCGCGCGAAAGACCGCGATGAAAGTGAAATAGGCGAAGACGAAGAGATAGAGCAGCGCGCGCCCGGGCCTCCGCACGACGCTCATGCAGCGGTTGACGATCTGGCGCCACTCCAGGTATGCCAGCGCCGAAAGGCCGCCGTTCATTGCGTTCAGCGCGTCAGCTCGAGGAAGACGTCTTCCGCATCGGCATGCGTTCCGGTCCGCGCTTGCAGCTCGGCGAACGTTCCGCAGCCGACGAGGCGTCCGTTCTTGAGAATGACGACCCGGTCGCAAATCGCCTGCGCTTGGGCGAGCATGTGCGTGCTGATCATGGTTGCGGCGCCCTGCGCCTGCAGCTCCGCGATGATGCCGCGCAGCTCGCGCTGTCCGAGCGGGTCGAGGCCGATCATTGGCTCGTCGAATAGGATCACCGGCGTGGCAGCGAGCACCGTCGCCGCAACCAGCGTCTTCTGACGCATGCCCTTGGAAAGCTCCGAACCGAGCACGTCGCGCTGGGAAATCATGTCGAACCGCTCGAGCAGTTCGGAGGCGCGCCTTTGCCAGCCGTCTTTCAGGCGGCAGCTCTTGGCGACGAACACCATGTGTTCCCAAACCGTGAGCATCGGATAGACGTCGGGCGTCTCTGGGATCAGCGCGACCGTCTGGCCGCGCCGGTTACCGAGCTCCGCGCCGTCCCACAGAAAGCGGCCCTCGTCGGGGCGCAGCAATCCTGCGGCGCATAAGAAGGTCGTGCTTTTTCCGGCGCCGTTGGGTCCGAGCAGTCCGACGATCTCGCCGCCGGCTACGTCAAAGGAGAGCCCGTCGACCGCCAGTTTCTTCCCGAAACGTTTGGTGAGCGCTCGAACCTCGAAGGCGGGCATCCGCCTCTATTGCCGGCGGCTTCGCGCGGTTCCCTGCGGTGCTGTGTTCAGACTCGGCTACGAGAGCAGCGTCTCGCGCTTACCGTTCCAGCCCAGCACTCGCGCGAGCATGTCGGCGCGGTTCTTGGCGCCGGTCTTTCGAAGCAGCTGCTTGACGTAATCCGCGACCGTGGTTTCGGCGATCGAGAGCGACTGCGCGATTTCGCTGCCGCTCAAACCGTTCAAGATGAGTGTCAGCACTTCGACTTCGCGCTTGGTCAATGCGTAGCGTTCCGCGGTGCCGGTCAGGTCCTCGCGACGAGTTCCGTGCTCGATGAAGACCGCCACGTACGAACCGGCACTGCCGGCCAGGCGGGAGACGCGCAAGACGAGGCTCGGCACCGGCCTGATGACCGCTTCCCGCTCGTCGCCCGAGTCGCGCCAGGCGCGAACGACCTTGGCTACGGCCTCTTCCAGGATGTGGGGCAGCCGATGCTGTTCTCCCGGTGCGGGGTTGGGGACGCAGAGCAGCATGTCTGCCGCTTCCGGCTCGGCGAAAGCGATGTGCAGGCTTTCGTCGAGGAACAATACACGCGGCTTGGCGCGTCGTTTAACAATCGTTTCCAATGCGTCGTTGTCCACGGCACCCCGGCGAGAGATCCGATAGGTAGAGTGCCCTGTTTGGTACGGTGTCCGGGGCCTCCTGGCCGGGCAGGCTACGCGCTCTCGCGGAGGCGGAGTTCTTCGAAGATCAGGGCCGTCAGTGAGAGCGAGGGGCCGACGATGGGGACTGTGTGCATCAGGCAGCGGTCGCTCACGAAGCGGGTCGAGTTCGTACGCTCGTTCGCCCGCGCCAGCGCTTCCACGTCTTTGGGTAACCCGTCTTCCCCGAAAAACTCGGCGAAGAATGGATCGTCGCTCTCTTCTCGAGCTACGACGTTACATTCTTCGTCGACTATTACTACAAATCGCCGCGCGCGTCTGCGGGCCACTGCGTCCTCCACTTTATTGAAAATACTTCTCCACAAAGTAGACTGCAATAGTGGTTTGGGGCCTGTGACACGGTGTCAGTGCTACTAAAGGACTACTGCGATGGCGGGCCGCCGTCCGGGTCTTGATGACTAGCTGGAAGGGGCCGTACATACTCCTTCCTTCAGCGACCCCGCGAGAACGCGCGCTGCAAAAGTTGACGCAACTAAACTATTCCGTTGCGGAATGCGTAGATGGCGATTTGCGTTCTGGCGGTGACGTTGAGTTTGGAGAAAATGTTGGCGATGTGATTCTTGATCGTCTTATCGGAAACAAGAAGGCGTCCGGCGATCTCTTTGTTGGTTAGGCCTTCGGAGACCAGACGCACGACTTCCAGTTCGCGCGGCGAGAGTTCGCCCATTTCCGGCGAGGCGTGCTTGCGGAGCAGCAAGCCCGACAGGCGGGGATCGGCGTAGAACCCGTCGACGCCCAGGCGTTTGAGCGAGGCGATCAGTTCGGCGGGCGTGACGTCCTTGACGATGTACCCGTCGGCGCCTGCGGAGATGGCCTTCATCATGACGGTGGTGCTCAACTGCGACCCCAGGACGCAGATGCGCACGCCCGGGATGGCGGCGCGGGTACGCGCCACCGCTTCTTCAATGCCTGCGACTTCGGCGTCGCACCCGATGACGACGATGTCTGGAGCGGAGCGCTGGAGCGCTTCGGCGTCGTACGAACGGGAGTCCCCGACGATGGTCAGGCCCTCGTCCCGGTCGAGAATGCTGCACAACGCCTTGCATAAGAGCTGTTGCGATTCGATTACGTAAACGCGGTAGGACGGCGCCGTTACCTGCGCCGGTTCCTTGACTTGAAACATATGCCCCCTCAGATGTTTGGAAGGGCCGCTGTATAAGCTTGCGTCCCTCACTCACAGTTAACCAAGCCTAGTACCGATTGACTACCCTCGATTTTGGGGGGTTTTGGGTCTTTGGCACTGGCCTGCCGTAGTACCCGACTATGCCAAGGACAGGGCCGCGGCCGAACCCGGCTAAACGGCTTCCCGGAATTGCTTGCGGTATAGCCGCGCGTAGGGGCCGTTGGCGGCCAGAAGCTGCGCGTGCGTGCCCGACTCGGCGATGCGGCCGTTCTCGACCACGAAGATCACGTCGGCCGAAAGCACAGTGGAGAGGCGGTGCGCGATCACCAGGCTCGTGCGGCCGCGCATGAGCGGGACGAGCGCCGCTTGGATCGCGGCTTCGCTGTGCGAGTCGAGCGAACTGGTCGCCTCGTCCAGAATGAGGATCTTGGGGTCCTTGAGCAGGACGCGGGCGATCGCCAGGCGCTGGCGCTCGCCGCCGGAGAGCTTGTGCCCGCGTTCGCCCACCACGGTCTGGTAGCCGTCGGGCAGCGACCGGATGAACTCGTCGATGTTCGCGGCGGCTGCTGCCGCATGGATCTGATCGGCGGTGGCGTCGGGCCTGGCATAGCGAAGATTCCGCTCGACGGTGTCGTGGAACAGGTACGTCTCCTGCGTGACGATGCCGATGTCGCGGCGCAGGGCCTCGAGCGGGATGGCGCGCACGTCCTGCCCGTCGACGAGAACGCGGCCGCTCGCGGCGTCATAAAAGCGCGGAACCAGTTGCGTGATCGTGGTCTTGCCGGCTCCGGAGGGGCCGACGAACGCGGCGATTTGTCCGGGATGGACTTCGAAAGAGACGCCCCGCAATGCCTCGCGCGGTCCGCCGTAGGAGAACCGCACGTCCTCGAACCGGATGTCGCCGCGCAGCGCCGCCGGTGCGGCCGCGCCCGGGGGCTCGTACTCCTCGGTGCGCATGTCCAGATAATCGAAGATGCGTTCGAAGACGGCCAGCGCGCTGACGATCTGCACCTGAATGCCGGCCAGCGCTGCGGCCGACCCGTACAGGCGCGTTCCGATGAATTGGATGAAGGCGACGATCACGCCGATCCGCGCCAGGTCGTGCAGGGCGAGCCAGCCGCCTCCCAGCCAGACCAGTGCCGGACCGATCGTAACCATCCCCGCGATGAGCGCCATGAACCATCTGCCCACCATGGCCAGATTGATCTCCAGACGCATCAAGTCGGTGCCGGCCTTGTAGAACCGGTCGCGCTCGTACGGCTCGCGCGCGAACGATTTAATCAGGGTGATGCCCGAGATCGAGAGCGTTTCTTGCGTGATGGACTCGATCTCGTCGCGCTTTTCGCGCGTGCGTTTGCGCACGTCGTACATGCGTCTTCCGACGGGCCCGAGCGGTACGATCATCAGCGGAACGACCGGCAGCGAGATGAGCGCGAGCTTCCAGTTCCAGGCAAACATCGCGACGAGGGTCGTCAGGATCACGAAGACGTTCGTCAGGATCGTCGTCAGCGTACCCGTTACGACGTTGTCGATGTTGTCGACGTCGTTGCTCACGCGGTTCATGATCTCGCCCGTCTTCGTCCCGGTGAAGAAGGACAGGGGCATGCGGTGCAGATGCGCGACGAGGCGCGTGCGGATGTCGCGCATGATGCCTTCGCCGACGAACGAATTCAAGTAGCCTTGTGCCACGCCGATCAGCGCGGCAATGAGCGCCGATGCGAGCATGACGCCCACGTCGATCGCCAGCTCGCGCATGCTGCGGCCGGGAATCGCGCGATCGATGATTCTAGCGGTAACGAATCCGGGAACCAGGCCGAGCGCGGATGCGGCCAGGATGCACCCGAGCACGAAGGCTTCCTGCTTCCAATAGGGCGCAAAAAGCGCACCGATGCGCTTCCAGTCGATGCGCTTGCGAATCTGCGGTTTGTCGGGCCGGTTCATCGCCGACCACATCAGCCCGTACGGGTGCATCGACCGCGGGCCTAATGCGGGACGGTGATTTGGTGCAGCGTGACTTGGTTGCCTTCGGGATCGTGAAAGGATCCGAGCTTGCAAACGCCCGTGTCGTGGATGCGCTCCGTGCGCACGTTCTTGGAACGCAGTTCGGCGAACGCCTTTTCGATGTCCGGCACTTCGAACGCCACCATGCCGCCGCCGCGCGCCGAGCCGGCCCATTCCTCGGTCATGACGGCGAACCAGCCCGAACCGACCTTCGCCTCGGCATATTTCTCGACGCCGTTCTCTTCGAACGGGCGCCCGAACTCGAAACCCAACGCGTCGGCGTAAAAGGCGCGCAGTGCCGCTACATCCTTTGCGGGATAGGCGACGAAGGCAAAGTCGGTGACCATATTACTTCTTTCCGTTTCGGATGGCTGCCAGTTCGCGGAAGAGCTTCTTCTCTTTTTCGCTCAGATCCGTCGGCAGCTGGCCGATGAGCCGCACGTACTGGTCGCCCGCTCCGCCGTCGCGAACCTTGGGCATGCCCTTACCGCCCAAACGCAACAGACGGTTGTTCTGCGTTCCGGCGGGGACGGTCATCGTCACTTGACCGCCCATGGTCGGGACTTTAACGTCGCCGCCGAGCACGAGGTCGTAGACGTTCACGGGAAGATCGACGTACAGATCGTCGCCCTTCCGCTTGTAGGTGGGATCGTCCAGGATCTTGACGATTAAAAAGAGATCGCCGTTGGGACCGCCTGCAACGCCGCTGCCGCCCTGCCCCGCAAGGCGGATGCGCTGTCCTTCGGCTATGCCTTTGGGAATAGTCACTTCGAACTTCTTGGTCGAGATGATCCGTCCGGTGCCGTGGCAGTGCGTGCAGAGCGAGCCGCGATCCGTGCCGGTCCCCCGGCAGCGCGAACAGACGTCTTCGAGCTGCAGCGAAACCGCTTTCTTGCCGCCGTCGTAGACGTCGCGCAGCGAGAGCTCGATCGTCGTCTCCAAATCCTGTCCGCGCTGCGCGAAACCGGTGGATTGAGCCGTATTGCGCCGTCCGATTCCCGAAAAGAACATGTCGAAGAAATCGGAGAAACCGCTCGGCCCCGCACCCGCGCCCGAGCCGCCCATGTCGCCGAAATTGAAGTTGAACGTTTCGCTTTGAGCGTTGCGGTAGCGGCGCTGCTGCTCGGCTTGCCGTGCGGCTTGCTGCCAATTGCTGCCGAGCATGTCGTACTTTCGGCGTTTGTCCGGGTCGCCCAGGACTTCGTAGGCCTCCTGGATCTCCTTGAACTTCTCTTCGGCGGCTTGCTGGTTTTGCGGATTTGCGTCGGGGTGCCACTTGCGCGCAAGCCGCCGGTACGCGGACTTTACGTCCTTCTCGGCGGCGTTTTTTGGAACGCCCAGGATCTGATAGTAGTCCTTGTAGTTCATTCAGCGGCGCGTTTGGCGACGATCACTTTGGCGGGACGCAGCAGCTCGTCGCCGATCGTGTAGCCTTTCTGCGCCTCTTCCAGAACGGTGTCGTCTTGCACGCCGTCGACGTTCTGCGTCCCGATTGCCTCGGCGATTGCAGGGTCGAAGGGTTTGCCCTTGAGCTCGATGGGCTTGACCGACGCCATCGTGAGCACGTTCTCGAACTGGCGCAGCGTATTTTGAAGCCCGCTGCGAAGCGCTTCGGCGTTCTCTCCGTTATAGCTGAGCGCCCGTTCGAAGTTGTCGAGTACGGGAAGGATCTGCAGTAATACTTTGCGCTCGCCCGCGGTCGAAAGCTCGCGGTACGAACGCTCCATCCGCTTTTTATAGTTTTCGAAGTCCGCCATCGCCAGCAGAAACTTGTTGTAGTTGTCGTCCGCGCGCGCCGTCTGCTCGGCCAGCTGCGATTCCAGTTCGGCGATAGAGCGTGCCGAGCTCTCGCCGTTCTCGGCCGCCGCGGGGACGTCTGCTTCGGTCGTGTATTCTTCTTGCATAGTCATATTCAGAACGCGCCCGGACGAGCTCGGTGTGCGAACTCGTCCGGGCGCCGTTCCTTATTTGGCCTCTTTGAACTCCGCGTCGATGACGTCGTCGGGCTGTTGTGCCGAACCCGCGCCGTCGGCGGATTGACCCGCCGCGCCGTCTTCGGCCTGTTCGCCCTGCGCCGCACCGTTCGCGCCGGCAGCCGTCTTTTGATAGAGCAGCTCGGCCATTTTGTAGCTGGCCTGCTGCAGACGTTCGATGGCGGGCTTAATCTCCGCGATCGTGCCGTTCTCGCTCACGCGTTTGAGTTCCGAAAGCGCGCTCTCGACTTCGCCGCGTGCGCCGGCGTCGAGTTTCTCGCCGACTTCCTTGAGCGATTTTTCGGTCGAGTAAATGAGGCTCGATGCTTGATTGCGCACCTCGGCCTCTTCGCGCTTGGCTTTATCCGTCGCGGCCTGGAGCTCCGCATCCTTGACCATGCGCTCCACCTCGTCTTTGGACAGGTTGGTGGAAGCGGTGATCGTGATCTGCTGCTCCTTACCCGTCCCCAGATCTTTGGCGCTTACGTTGACGATGCCGTTTGCATCGATGTTGAAGCTGACCTCGATCTGCGGCACGCCGCGCGGCGCTGCGGGGATCCCCTCGAGGCGGAAACGTCCCAGCGTCTTATTGTCGGGCGCCATCGGGCGTTCGCCTTGGAGCACGTGGATGTCGACCGACGTTTGGCCGTCTTCGGCAGTCGTAAAGACCTGCGACTTCTTGGTCGGGATCGTCGTGTTGCGATCGATCAGCGTCGTCATGACGCCGCCCAAGGTCTCCAGGCCGAGCGACAGCGGGGTAACGTCAAGCAGCACGACGTCGCGGACTTCGCCGGCCAAGACGCCCGCTTGAATCGCGGCGCCCACGGCGACGACTTCGTCAGGATTGACGCTCAGGTTGGGCTCTTTGCCCGTCAGTTTGCGCACGAGCTCCTGAATGACCGGCATGCGCGTCGCGCCGCCGACCATGATGATCTCGTCCAACTGCGAAACGTCGAGCTTCGCATCGGCGAGCGCGCTCTTGAACGGCTGCACCGTGCGATCGGTCAAATCGCTCGTGAGCTCTTCGAACTTGGCGCGCGTGAGCGTCATGTCCAAATGTTTGGGTCCGTTCTGATCCGCCGTGATGAACGGCAGGTTGATGCTCGTCTGCACGACCGAGCTCAGCTCGATCTTGGCCTTTTCTGCGGCCTCGGTCAGCCGCTGCATGGCCTGCTTGTCGGAGCTCAGATCGATGCCTTGCTCCTTGCGGAATTCTGCGACGAGCCACTCGACGACGCGGTGGTCGTAGTCGTCGCCGCCCAGATGCGTGTCGCCGTTGGTCGCCTTGACTTCGAAGACGCCGTCGCCGACTTCCAGAATCGAAACGTCGAACGTACCGCCGCCAAGGTCCCAAACGAGAATGGTCTCGTTGCCCTTCTTGTCCAAGCCGTACGCGAGCGCGGCAGCGGTGGGTTCGTTGATAATGCGCAGCACTTCAAGACCCGCGATCTTACCGGCGTCTTTGGTCGCCTGACGCTGGGAGTCGTTGAAGTACGCGGGTACGGTAATCACCGCTTTGGTGACCCGCTCGCCCAAATAGTTGCTCGCGTCGTTCACGAGCTTCTGCAGAATCATCGCCGAGATCTCTTGCGGCGTGTAATCCTTGCCGTCGATCTTGACGTGGTAATCCGTCCCCATATGCCGCTTGATCGAAGCGATCGTGCGATCGGGGTTGGTGATTGCCTGGCGCTTTGCCAGTTGTCCGACGAGGCGCTCGCCGGTTTTGGTGAATGCCACCACCGACGGGGTCGTCCGCGACCCTTCGGCGTTGGCGATGACGGTGGGATTCGATCCCTCCATCACGGCGACGACCGAATTGGTCGTGCCGAGGTCGATTCCGACCACTTTTGCCATGAAATTGCCCTTCTTTCCGAGCCCATGGACCAGCCGTCGCCGCGCGCCTTTTCATCCTGAGGTGTCAAAGGGACGGGCTCGGGCCTTGCCGCTTACTGGGCTACAAGGATTGCTCTGTGCCGATAATAGTACGTCATCGGCCCAGCGGTGTTCCATTGCTTTTAACCGCCCCCAGCCGCACCCGGTTGCAGGACGGACCTTTAACAACGAGAGCCGCCCCGGAGGGACGGCTCTCTGCGGTTTGTCGCGGGTGCGGCGGTTAGGGGCTCTGCTGGTCCGGGTTTTGATCCTGCGGGGTCTGGTCTTGGGGGACTTGCCCCGACTGATCGAGCCCGGTCGGAGTGGAGCCCAGCGTCAGGGTGACGAGCCGCTTGCTTCCGGCCGTCCAGACCTCGAGCGTGACTTTTTGGCCCGCATGCATATTGCGGATCGCGCCCTGCAGGTCGGCGGGATTGTCGTAGGACTTGCCGTTCATTTTCAGGATGACGTCGCCCGGATTCAGGCCTGCCTGATCCGCTGCCGAGCCGCTCACCACTTGCGCGATGCCGACACCGCCGGTCCCATGGTAATTCGCCTGGTTGCGGAAGCCGGGCGTGATCGGCGCCAAGCCGACGCCGAGGAATGCCTGCTCGGGCGGTGTGGTGATTCCCGGATGCGCGATCATCTGTTCTACGACGCGGCGGACTTGATTGGACGGTATCGCGAAGCCGATCCCTTCGGCGCCGCCGCGCAGCGTGGACTGGTTGACGCCGATGACGTCGCCGTTGATGTCGAGCAGCGGGCCGCCGGAGTTGCCGGGATTGATGGGCGCCGACGTCTGCATCAAGCCTTTAAAGGTCAGCGTCTGCCCCGTTCCCGTTTGAATCGGCTCGCTGCGATCGAACGCGGAGACGACGCCCACCGATACGCTCTGCTGCAGCTCGTACGGTTCGCCGATTGCAATCGCCCACTGTCCCTGCTGCACGCGATCGGAGTCGGCGAGCTGCATCGGCGGCGGCAGATTCTTGGTGTCGACGCGAATCACGGCCAAGTCGGCCCCGATGTTCGCAGCTATAAGATGCGCGCTTGCGTGCGATCCGTTGGCAAACGTCACCGTCATGCTGCTCACTTGAGCGTTCGGGACGTCCGGATGCGCGACGTGCGCGTTGGTGACGATATCGCCTTTATTGTCGAAGACGAAACCGGAACCGGACGCGCGGCCGCGGAACGGCTGCACGATCGACGGCCCTTGCCCGCCGAAGAACTGCTGCATGAACGGGTCCACGGGGATGATCTGCTTGCCGTTCACCGCCAGTTGGATGGCGACGACCGACGGCTTCGCCCTTTTAACGGCGTTGACGATGCGGTCTTGATCGCTCGCGCCGCCGCTGATCGGCGCCGCGCTTACGACGGGTGGAGTATTGTCCGGACCGGCCACGTTCGCGAAGTGCGAGCTGGCGTACAGCATCATCACGAACGAGCCGATGACGGCGCCGGCCAAAGCGACTATCGCCGTTGGTATTACGCGATTTCTCAACATGCCTCTACTGTAAGACTGCGTGGGATCATGGGCCTATCTACCCGCTTTACGCCAAAAGGTAGCGGGGTACTTTCCCAGGCTATTCTAAGGTAGGACGGGCGCCGCCACCGGGGGCGCGTCCGAGACGAGAAGGCCGTCCAAGACGCGCAGGACGCGCTTGGCGTGCGAAGCGACGTTCTCGTCGTGCGTGACCATGATGATCGTGCGCCCGCCGGCGTTCAACCGGTCGAACAGGCCCAGGATCTCGGCACTGGTCTTGGAGTCCAGATTTCCGGTCGGCTCGTCGGCCAGCAGGACGGCGGGATCGTTGACGAGGGCGCGCGCGATGGCCACGCGCTGCTGCTGCCCGCCGGAAAGCTCGCTGGGCTTATGGCGGGCCCGGTCCGCCAGGCCGACTTCGGCCAGGCGGTCCATCGCGGCGGCGTTGCGCTCCTTGCCGTTCACGCCGGCATAAAACAGCGGCAGCGCGACGTTCTTGAGGGCATCGGTTCGGGTGAGCAGGTTGAACCCTTGGAAAACGAAGCCCAACTTTTTTAAACGGATCTGCGCCAGCTCGTTGTCGCCCAGTTTTGAGACGTCGACGCCGTCCAAGAGATACGTGCCCGACGTCGCGCGGTCCAAGCAGCCCAACAAGTTCATCAAGGTCGATTTTCCCGAGCCGGACGGGCCCATGATGGCGACGTATTCGCCTCGCGCGATCGTGAACGTGACGCCGCGCAGCGCCTGCACCTGCATCGCGCCCATCTGGTACGTTTTGGTGACGTCGCGCACGTCGATGACCACGTCGCGTCCGTCAATCGCTTTATTCATAGCGCAGCGCTTCTATCGGATCCAGGGCCGCGGCGCGGAACGCCGGTGCGGTGCCGCAACCCAGGGTGACGACCACCGTGAAGACGATCGTGGTCAGCGCCGCTTGAAACCATGGGATCGGCGGCGTGTAGCCGGTCAATTTGGCTATGGCCAGAGAGTTGACCGTCGTACCGATCAGCAGCCCGAATGCCAGCCCCAGGCCGCATCCGATGCCGCAGAGCACGAGCGCTTCGATGAAGAACTGCCAGAGGATCTGCGAGCGCGTCGCCCCGATCGCTTTGCGAACGCCGATCTCGCGCGTACGCTCGGTCACCGAGACCAGCAGAATGTTCATGATGCCGATGCCCGCGACGAGCAGCGATATCGCGCCGATAAACGCGACCACGAACGTCATCACGCCGAAGATGCCGTTGATGCCCTTGGTGAGCTGCGCCTTGTCGAAGGTATTATACTCGAGCCGCTGGTTGCCGCGCAGCCGCCGCAGTTCTTGGATCGCCGCTACTTCCGTGACACTCATCGACGAGGGATCGTTGACGATAATGCGCGCGGCGCCTACGCGTTCGCCCCGCACGTAATCCCGCAGCAGCGTCGTGTACGGCGCCGAGACGTCGCCGCTGAAATTCAGTTGGATGAGGCCCTGTCGCGGGGCGGCGAGCACGCCGACGACGACGTAGCGGTGATCGCCGACGTACAGGCTTTTGCCCACCGGATCGGCGCCGTCCGGGAAGAGTTTCTTGAAAGCACGATCCGAGATGACCGCGACGTGCCGCTCGGCCGCGATCTCGTCCTGCGTGAAGCGGCGTCCGAATTGCAGCGGCGCATTGCTGAACGGCTCGAGCGGCTCGCCCGCTATGGTATAGCGGGCTTGCAGGTGTCCGTTGCGCACGAGGTCGCTTTCGTCGACGAGCGGGATTGCCGTTTTCACGTTGGGCATCTGCGCCAGCTGGAGAATGTCCGAGCGCGTCACGGCGGCTTTGAGCGCATTGGCCTGCGTCGTGCTTGGAAAGACGATGAAGGAGTCGTCCGTCATGTTGCCCAGCGCGCCGTTGAGCGCGCCGGACATGCTCTTGCCCAGGACCTGGATGGCGATGACGGACATGACACCGATCACCAAACCCGTCACGGTCAGCAGCGAGCGGACCTTGTTGCCGAAGATGACGCTGAGCGCTTCCTCGAAGTGCATCATGGCAATTGGCTCACGAGCGCAGCGCCTCGATCGGATCCATATTTGCGGCTCGCCAAGCGGGATACATTCCGAAGAGCATTCCGACCGCCCCTGAGAAGGCGATCGCAATCGCAACGATCAGCACGTAGGGAATGATGACGGTTCCAATCGTTTTGCTGATGAACTCCGCTCCGCCGATCGTGATGAGCAGCCCCAGGAGCATCCCGGTGCCGCCGCCGGCGAGCGCGAGCAGCAAGGCCTCCATGAGAAATTGCAGCGCGATGTCGTTGCGGCTGGCGCCGATCGACTTGCGAATGCCGATCTCGCGCGTGCGTTCCGTGACCGAGACGAGCATAATGTTCATGATGCCGATGCCGGCGACGACGAGTGCGACGCCGCCGATTGCCGCCAGACCGGTGCCGATAATGGCCAGTACCTTCTCGAACGTCTGCACCTGCGCCGCGCCGTTTTGGACGAAGTACTGCGCGTGCGGACCGTGTATATGCTGCAGTGCCTTTCGGGTGGCGGCGATGACTTCGTCGGCCTGCGCGGCGGATTTCGGATAGACCAGCAGGTTGTCGATGGGGCCGGGGTCGATCGCGTGAAGCGTCGAGTACGGAATCGCAGCCGTATTCGATCCGGCGAACGTGTTGAAGAACGATCCGCTCAGCGGCGAGTACACGCCGATGACGGTAAAGCGACCGCCGTTGATGCGCACGTCTTTCCCCGTCGCAGGAACGTTCCCGAAAAGCGCCTTCTCGACGTCGGGGGTGATCAGCGTCACGTGCGCGGCCGACTCCACGTCGTCCAAATTGATGTGACGCCCTTCCTGGAGCGCGCCGGTGTCGTAGCGGTCGCCGTCGGATTGAACGTCCAAATACTGCTGCTTGCTGCCGTACCGCACGAGCCACTTGCGGTCCGAATAGGGCAGGACGTAGTCGGCGAGATCGCCGAGTTCGGCGCGCACTCGCGCCGCGTCGCGGTACTGCATCTGCGCGAACTGGGGATAGTTTTGCGTCGGATCGACGATCGCGATGATCGGCAACTGACCGAACGAGGCGAAGGTCGCCGCGATGCCGCTGGTCGCGCCTTTGCTGATGCCGAAGACGGCGATGATCGAGGCGGTGCCGATGATCATCCCGAGCGTCGTCAGGAAGGAGCGCGTGCGATTGCGCCAGAGCGCAGCGGACGCTTCGGCCGCGTACGCGAGCAGCCGGGTCACGTAGAGGCGGGTGCGGGCGGCGGCGAGCCGGAGGCAATGCTGACCGGTTGGCGGTCCGTAAGGCCCGGAGTCTTTTGCGCTACGATCGTGTCGCCCGCAACTATACCCGAGACCACGATCGTCTGCGTGTCGCCGGATGCGCCGGTCCTGACCGAGGTCTTGCGCGCAATTCCTTTTCGGACGACGTACACGTACTGCTTTCCGTTCTCCGAGACGATGGCGTCGCTCGGAATCAGCAGTGCATTCTTGACGTCGGAGGTCACGATGTCGACGTCAACGGTCATGCCGTCGCGCAGATAGCTGGGCGAGCTGTCCAGGCTGATAGTCGTGAGCACCTGCCGAGCGGTGCTCGACGCGTCCGTCGACTTGGTCGCGACCGGCGAGATGTCCGCGACGCGCCCGGCAATGTGTTTTCCGGGGAAGTCTTCGCCCGAAACCACCGCGCGCTGCCCAACGTGTACGTTGATGATGTCTTGTTCGTCGACCTGGGCTTTGACCGTATATCCGCCGCTCGCGGCGATCGTGAACAGCGCTTGACCAGCGGTAACGGGGTCGCCGGCGCGCAAGTTGGTCAGCTGATCGTTGGGCTGGGTTGCGACGGACTGGATGACGCCGTCGAACGGAGCGGTGATGCGCGTGAATGCGAGCTGCTGCTGGTTGGCCGAATTGACGATCGCCATCTTACGCGCGTTGGCTTCGGCCATCTGCACGCTGTCCTGAGAGTATCCCGTCACCGCGCCCAAGTGTTCTTGCCGCATGGCCTGATCGTATTGGACCTGCGCCTGTTCGAGTTTGGCGCGGTCGGTGTCGACCTGGTTGCGCGCGATCGCCTTATTCGCGTAGAGCGCGGCATCGGCGTTGTAGACGCGCCGTGCCTCGTTCAGGTTCGAGAGTGCGGTCTGCACGTCGGCGTGGTACGTCACCTGTGCATTTTGCGAATTGGTGCGCGCGGTCTGAATGCTCGCTTCGGCCTGCTCGTAGTCTGCTTGCGAGCTGGCGGCGTTGGAGGCGAGAGTGGGATTCTCGATCGTGGCGAGCAGCTCGCCGGCCGAAACCGCATCGCCGGCCTTGACGTTGATGACCCCGATGTTCCCCGCGACGAGCGTGGGAATCGTGGCCGTGCGCGGCCGCTGGACGACGCCGTTCTCCGGCAATTTCGTCTCGAAGACGCCGCGTTTTACGGTGACGGTGTGCACGGCCATTTTGGCGCCGCTCGAGCCGTGAAAGTATTTTGCCAGCGCGAGCACGGCGCCCACCGCTAGAACGATGCCCAGTAATATCGCAAGTCGTTTCATCGGTTCCTACAGGTCGGCCACGGCGGAATGAGGGTCGTAAATGCCGAGCGCCACGCGAAGTTTCACCACAGCGTCGGCATAGGCAACGCGCGCGTTGTACAAGTCGGCTTGAGCCGAGAGTGCGGACTGTTGACGCTGCTGCACGTCCACGAGCGTGATGAGTCCGTGCGCGTACTGCAGCTGCGCGACCCGCGCCGCCTCGACGGCGTAGCGGCTCTCTTGCTGTGCCGACGCAAGTTGAGCCAGCGCGGTGAGCGCCGCGCGGTACTGCTGGCGCACGTCGAGCTCGACCTGACCGCGCGCCGAGTCCAGCGCAGTCTGAGCGACGGCGATCTGCTCGTTCAAATTGCGGTGGTTTTCGGCCCGCGTGCCCCAATCGACCAGGGGAAGCGTGATCGTCGAGGTCACGCCGAGCAGCCAATACCCGGGCGTGCCGCGCGGTGCGTTCGCCTGCGCCGCCAGGGTGGGCGAAAACTGGTTTCCGATCTGCGCGAAGGTCTGAATCTGCGGATAGAGATCGGTATCGGCCGACCGCCGGTTGGTCCGGGCAATCTGCACGCCCTCGAACGCCGACGCAACCTCGGGCCGGTTCGACTGCGCGATGCGCATGAGCGCATCGAGTCCCTGCCCGGGCAGCGGCGGCTGCGGCACGTTGTCGGGAATCCCGAACTGCGTGCCCAGAGGTGCGCCGATGCTTTGCGCCAGCGACTCTCGCGAGTTTTCCGTATCGGCCTGGGCGGACTCGAGCGCATAACGGCTGCGCGCTTGCGCCGCCCGGGCGCTCAACACGTCGACACCGGCGGCGACGCCGGCGCTTTCTTTGACTTGGGCGACGCGAAGCAACTCGGTCTGGTACGCCAGGTCGCCTTCGTCCAAGCGGACCGTTTCGTATTTGCCCGCCAAGCCGAAGTATGCGTCCGTTACCGAGTCGGTGATCTGCTTTTGGGTCTGCGAGAGGTTTGCGCGCGCTTGTTCAAGCTGCTGCTTTGCCAGCAACGACTGAAAGAATGCCAAACCGCCGTTGAACGTATACGTGGTTCCGAGCGAAACGCTGTTCTGCGAGAAGATCGATTGCCCGGGCGCACCGATGATGGAGTAGTTGGAGTAGTTTTGCGACTTCTGCATCTGATTCTGCAGCTGTCCCTGCACCGGCGGCAGGGTCTGCGCGCGAGCGCGCACGTATTGGGATTGCGCTTGTGCCACCAGGCCTTGCTGCTGCGCGATCGTGACGTTGTGGCTCATCGCGTAGTCTATCGCTTGTGCCAGCGTCATCGCCAGCGCCAACAGGTGCATCCGCTATCTGGCGAACAACGCAATGAGCGCGCCGCTCACGACCAGGACCGCGACGCCGCATGCGGCACCGATGGCTTTTGAGGTCCGCGCAACGTAGATCATGGCCATCGCTACGAGAACTGCGCTCCAAATACCCGTGACGTTAAAGGGCGCCAGAAACGCGGTCATTTTGAGACCGGCGCCCGGCACCAGCCAGGCCAAGCTCGGCATTGCCCGGTAAGCGTCGGCCATCGAGCCGTAGCTCGAGGCGCCGCGTACCATCGCAATCAGGCCGTTGATCAGCGAGTAGATACCGAACGAAACGATGCTGATATTCACCGAGGCGCACCACAGCTGCTTGAAACCGGCATCGCCTCTGCCGATCGCTTTGAAGATCAGCATGACGACCGCCGTCAGCAGGCATGCGATGAGCAGCGTGATCGGCGAGAACAGCCACGACCACTTCACGAACCCGAGTGCGATATTGAGCTGATTCTGCTGCTGCTCGGGCGACATGCCGGCAAGCGCCGGGTTCGCGGCGACTTGCGCCGGCCAGCTCATCTGAAACGCGTGAACGGTCGCGGGGGTCGCCAGATACTGGCCGATCGCGCCAAGTACCGCACTAATGAGGAGAGCCCATCCCCATGTGGGCGCGGTCCGCAGCGTTTCGAACGCCTCCCGCGGCGCCGTGATAACGTTCAGGGCGGTGTTCGCCCCGTTGACCTTGGGAGCGGTGGACGTGGAAACACTCATCTGCGTCTCTCCTGCTTCGTCGCTCAAAGAAAGCGTGCCGCCCGATACTACGGACAGCACGCTTGTTTGTTTCGCGGCAGGACGGCCCTCTAACCCTTCGGCCGTTTTTAGGATTTCAGCAGTTCCTCGACGGGTATTCGCCGCTCGACGGCGCGACGCACGCGTTCGAGATGCTGCGCTCGAAGTTCGAGCAATTTCAATTGAAGGATGATCTTCGCGCGGCGCAGGGCTCGGATCGAATACAGGTCGCGCGCGGTCGCGGCGGCGGCTGCGGGCGCCGGTTTTGGATGCGGACGTGCCGGCGCGGGGCTTGCGGAGCCCAGGGCCAAGGTTAGCGCCAACGCCGCGGAATAACGGAAGTCCATGCCCGCCATTCACGCGATCGGCCCGCCTGGGCAACACCCGTCCGATGGTTAACGGCCCGGCCAGCGCTCTGGTCGTTCCCGCCCCGCCGCCGGAACCGTTCGTGCGCATCGTGCCCTTGGGCGGCTGCGGTGAGATCGGGCGCAACATGACCGTAATCGAGACGGCCAACGACATCGTCGCCGTCGACTGCGGTTTGATGTTCCCCGACGAAGAGATGTACGGGGTCGATATCGTCATCAACGATTTCACGTACCTGCGGGAGCGCGCCGGGAAATTCCGCGCGCTCTTGGTCACGCACGGGCACGAAGATCACATCGGGGGCATCCCGTACCTGCTGCGGGAGTTCAACGTGCCCGTCGTAGGGACGCCGCTGACCAATGCGCTGATCAAGGCCAAATCGCGCGACCACAAGATGATGGGCGAGGCGCAGTTCGTCACCGTGCAGCCCGGAGAACGCGTGCGTTACGGCGAGATCGAAGCCGAGTTCGTTCACATCAACCATTCCGTCTCGGGCTCGTGCTCGCTCGCCCTGCGGACGCCCGTCGGCACGATCTTCCATACCGGCGACTTCAAGTTCGATCAAACCCCCATCGACGGAAAGCCCGCCGACTTTGCCGCCATCGCGCGCATCGGCGACGAGGGCGTCCTCTGCATGCTCTCGGATAGCACGAATGCCGAACGCCCGGGGCACACGCTCTCCGAACGCATCGTCGGCGAGGCTTTCACGAACGTCTTTTCGCACGCGAAGGGGCGTATCATCGTCGCTTCTTTCGCCTCAAACGTCCCGCGAATCCAGCAGGTGATCGACCACGCGATCCTCTTCGATCGCAAGATCGCGTTCTTGGGGCGTTCGCTGACCAACGTCGTACACTTCGCGTCGGAACTCGGGTATTTGCGCGTGCCGGCCGAACGCACGATCCGCATCGAAGAAGCCGACGCGTATCCGCCCGAAAAAGTCGTGGTGATGACGACCGGCTCCCAAGGCGAGCCGATGAGCGCACTCACGCGCATGTCCGTCCGCGATCACGCAAAGTTCAAGATCGTGCCCGGAGACACCGTCGTCATCAGCGCGACGCCGATTCCCGGCAACGAGAAAGGCGTGTACAAGACGATCAACAACCTGTACCGCCTAGGTGCGACCGTCGTGCACGGCACCGACGGAAAATCGCACGTGTCGGGTCACGCCTCGCAAGAGGAGCTGCTGCTCATGCTCAATCTGGTGCGGCCGGAATTCTTCGTTCCGGTTCACGGTGAGTACCGCATGCTCGTGCAGCACGGAAAACTTGCCGCCAGAACGGGCGTCGATCCGCAGAACGTCTTCGTCGTCGAGAACGGCGACGTGCTCGAGTTTACGGGCGAGTACGGCGACAAGATCGGCAAGACGTACGGCGGACACGTCTTCGTGGACGGCTCGAGCGTCGGCGACGTCGGCGAAGCGGTGCTGCGCGACCGGCGTCTGCTTGCCGCCGACGGCTTCATGATGGTCGTCGTCACGATCGACAGCGAAGAGGCGCGCGTGATCGCCGGCCCGGATTTGGTCTCCCGCGGCGTGTTCTACGTGCCGGATTCCGACGGCGTGATGGAGGAGCTTCGCGGCGAACTGGTGGCGCTGATTCAAGAGGTATCGACCGAGGGCATTCGCGACGTAAACACCGTCAAGGAGCATATCCGCAACGGTCTGTCGCGGTCGATTCACGCGCGCTACAAGCGCCGGCCCGTTATCGTTCCCGTCGTGATGGAGGTGTAGATCGTGAGCACGCGCAGAGCATTTTTGGCCGCCGCGGCATCGACGGCGCTGGCGGGAGCGGCGCCACCTTCGCCCGGACCGACGCAGTCGCCTCCGCCGCCGAAGGCGCCGAAGGTGTCGGCCGCAGCCCGCGCGCTGGCTGAATCGATGCGTACGTTCGACCGCGCGCTCTCCTCCGGCGACGTCGAAACGATCGCGCGCAACATCGACGGAAATCTCAAGCTCGGCGCGGCGATCGATCCGAAAGGCCGCGCGCTGCGCAACTGGGACGAACCGGCCACCGTGTTCGAGGCGACGGAATGAACTCCGAAGACCTGGCCTTCTCCGACGCGACGGCCATCGGCAAGGCGATCGCGCGCAAAAGCCTTTCGTCGGTGGAGGTCACGAAGCTCTATCTGGATCGCTTGGAGCGGTTCGGCAAGACGTACGGCGCCGTCGTGACGATCATGCACGAACGCGCCCTGCGCGAAGCTCGGGCTGCGGACAAGGAAATCGCAGCCGGACGCACGCGCGGACCTCTGCACGGCGTGCCTTACGGCGTGAAGGATCTGCTCGCGGCTGTCGGTGCTCCGACGACGTGGGGCGCCGCCCCGTACCGCGATCAGGTCTTCGACTACGATGCCACTGTCGTCAAGCGGCTGCAGGCGGCGGGCGCCGTCCTGTGCGCGAAGCTCGCGATGGTCGAACTGGCGGGCGGCTTCGGCTACAACGAGGCCGATGCTTCATTTACCGGGCCTGGGCGCACGCCGTGGAACCGCAATTATTGGAGCGGCGGTTCGTCGAGCGGACCCGGCGCGGCGACGTCGGCAGGCCTGGTCGGGTTCTCAATCGGTTCGGAAACGAACGGCTCGATCATGGTTCCGTCAGCGTACTGCGGCGTGAGCGGATTGCGTCCGACGTACGGCCGCGTGAGCCGGCACGGCGCCATGGCGCTGATGTGGACCTCGGACAAGCTCGGCCCGATCTGCCGTTCCGCGCGCGATACCGACACGGTGCTGCGCGCGATTGCCGGCGCCGACGCCAACGATGCAACGTCACGCGACAAGCCGTTCGGCGGCGTGCGGGGCCGCAGGCCGAAGCTCGCCATCGTCAAGGGCGCGACGGCCAAGTCGCAGCCCGAAGTCGTGCGCAACTTCGAAGCCTCGCTGCACGTGCTTTCCGAGTTTTGCGATCTCGTGCCCGACGTTCCGCTGCCCACGGGCGATTACACCGACGTCTTTACCGCAGTTTTTAACGGCGAGTGCGCCAGTGCGTTTCGCGACCTGATCGAAAGCGGGCGATCGCGCGAGCTGCAGTCGCCTTCCGACAAGCTCGGCGGTTACGCCGTTTACGGTTCGCTGGCGGTGGACTACGTGGACGGAATGCGGCTTCGCGCCCTGTTGAACCGCGCGGTGGTCCGAGCGATGGAGCCGTACGACGCGATCGTGCACCCGACGCTTTCGACCGTCGCGCTGCCGATCGACTTGCCGTTCGACAAGGCGTATCCCAAGTATCCCGGCGTCCTCGACATGGGCAGCGTCGGCAACCTTACGGGCCTGCCGTCCATCAGCGTTCCGAACGGTCTGGGCGAGAATCACTTGCCGACCGGCCTCGCCCTGCTCGGCAAAGCCTGGGGAGAAGCGACGCTCACGCAGATTGCCAAAGCGTATCAAGCGCGCACGTCCTTTCATCTTCGAAGGCCGGCGCTCGTTACCGCTCCGTAGCCGCGCGTGATCGCGGCCGCATTCGGTCTGTTGTCGGCGGCGCTGTACGGCGCCGCCGATTTTTTGGGCGGTCTTGCCGCCAAGCGGAGCTCCATTTTCGCGGTCGTCGTCATTTCGCAGGGCGTGGGTCTCGTGCTGCTGGCCGCCGCTCTCCCGTTCTTCCGGCCGGTTTTCACCGCGCGCGCCGCCGGCTTCGGCTTTGCCGCCGGATGCTGCGGAGGTGTGGGCGTAGCGCTGCTGTATCGCGCGCTTGCCGTCGGGAAGATGGGCGTCGTCTCGCCGATTACCGCAGTGCTTGCCGCCGCAATGCCGGTTGCAATAGGAGTACTGGCACGGGGTGAGCACCTGTCGATTCGGCAATCGGGCGGAATTGCGATCGCACTGGCTGCAATCGTGCTCGTGTCGCTGACGCCCGGCCCGGCGGGGCGCCTGGAATTTTCGGGCGCGGGCGTCCGCGAAGCCGTCGCTGCGGGCTTGGCGCTCGGCGGCTTTCTGATTCTGCTCGCGCTGGCGGGAGCGCGCGCCGGAATCGTCGCGCTGCTCTGTGCGCGCTTGGGATCGACGCTGCTGCTGTTTGCGTATGCGCGCGCCGTCGGCGGCGTGTTGAAACCGCAGCGGGCGGCCCTTCCCGTGATACTCTGTGCGGGCGCCGTCGACGTCTGTGCGAACGCGTTGTACCTCTTAGCCGCGCGCTACGGTTACCTGGCCATCGCTGCGGTGCTCACGTCGTTGTATCCCGCATCGACCGTCGTGCTTGCGCGATACGTGCTGAACGAACGCTTGGCGCGCATTCAGAAAGTGGGGTTGGGCGCGGCCCTCGCGGCGGCCGCGTTGATCGCGTCTTAGTTACGCGCGGCGTTTGAGCTGCGCGAGCTGCGAGGCGTGGATGTAACGCGCGAGTTCTTCGCGGGTTAAACCGTCGACGTCGACGAGTTCGGCATCGTAGGCCGGGCGGCGCTGCGAATCGACGACCGGAGAAACGATGCGGGCGCGCACGTGCAGCTGCACGAACGGGCGGCGCAGGTATCGCCTGGGGACGCGGCGGTATCCGAAGGCGCCCGGAACGAGCTCGTCGTCTTTGCCTTTGTGCACGTCGAGCACGGCGTCGGGGAGCCGGAAGCTCAGCGACAGCAGCTGACCGGCCTTGAGCGGCTCGTCCGCCCGCAGACGCAAGGCGTTGCCGGTCACGTCGCACGCCGCAGCTTGGCGGGGCAGCGCGCGCGAATCCTCGGTACGGTACGTCACGGGGAAGTCATCCGGCACGCGATAGCCCGTGAACTGCGAAATATCCACGAGCGACGTGTCGTAGCTGCGCGCCGAAAGCGCGCGGCGCTGCAGCATCGCCGACTCTTTTGCAAGCGCGTCGGCCTGGTTCTCAGGCAGCGCCTCGAGTGCGACCGCGTACTCGAAGCCCACGCCTCCGTTGCGCGGCGCGTACTGAGCGGCGATCACGCCGCTGATCGTCAAGACGGCACCATCGGCCAGGCGCCAGTCGAAGGAGATGGCCGTACCGCGCTCCATGCGCAGCCACGAGCGAATTCGCGCGCCTGCCAATGCGATGTGCAGCAGCGTGCCGGCGATCGGTTCGGCGATGCCGCGCAGCTTGAATTTGATCGGCACGTCAAAGGCCGGCGCAGCCACATCGGCATGCGGAATCTCGACCTTCGGTTTACCGTTGAGCCAGGCCATCGATGCATAGCGTACTATGGCCCCCTTGGTTTTACTGCCCGTTTACGCAATCTTAATTGCGCGAAGTCGCCTTTCCGGGCGCTAGAGCGTGGACCAAATGTCCAGTTTACGCTTGACCCGCTCGATGACCGCGTCGGTGAACTCCGTCGTCCCGGTGTGGCCCCCCAGGTCGCTGGTGGCGACCCCGCCATGCACGGCTTCGAGCGCGGACTCGTAGATCGCGCGCGATGCGTTCTGCGCGCGCTTGTCCTCCATATAGGAAAGAAGCGCGCCCGCGGCCAGGATCATGGCCATCGGATTGGCGACGTTCTTTCCGAAGAGCCTGGGAGCAGTGCCGTGCGGCGCTTCGGCCATAACGACCGCCGCATGCATGTTCTGACCCTCGGTTTCCGCCGCGCCGGGATCGAACGCAAGCAGAACGGACTCGGCGCCCGCGATCGATCCGAAGAGCTGCATGACCAGATCGGAGAGGCAATCGCCGTCGCGGTTGAGCGACGGAATGACCATGGCTTTCTCACCGTCGGTACTCAGGAGCAGCGCATACGTCGCATCGATCAATTGGGGATCGTACTGCACGTTCGGATGGCGCCGCGCCGCCGCATCCATCTCTTCCTTGAGCATCCCTTCGTAGATGGGACTCACGGTGTACTTCGGGCCGCCGAAAACCTTGGCGCCCATCCGCGCCGCGTGGACGAATGCGTACTCCGCAACGAAGCGGCACACGCTGCGCTCGATCGTTTCCGTACGGTACGCGATCTCGCCCGATCCTTCGCCTTCGCGCCATTCTTTGGCACCGTATGCGTCGCCGACGGCCATGCGCACGACGCTGATCGGTGCGTGGATGCCTGCGACGGGGCGAACGCCCGGAAGCCTGCACCCCGTGCGCACGATCACCTTCCCGTCGATTTCGCGGCGAAGAATCGCATTGGGAGATCCGACGTCGCCTTTGGTCTCGGGCGTAATCGTTGCGGCTTTTAATCCGTAGCCGGTGCGCTTCATCGCCGCAGCAGCTTCGTGCACGACCGCGTTTTGCGTCTTGCGGCGGTTTTCGAGCGAGAGGTCGAAGCGCTCGAAGTGCAGCTCCACGTCGATCACCGAGCGATCCATGACGCGCAGCGCTTCGAGCAGCAGCTCCTGACCTGTTTCGTCGCCTTCGAGTACCGCAATCGTTGGGGCTGCCAAAATGAACTCCTGTACCTATGACGAAAGAATCGAATCCATGGCCCGCGTACGGCGCAAGGCGAGCCCGAAAGCGCGACTGAACTTCGAGATCGCCGGCATCGCCGCCATCGGTCTGGCCGTCCTTATCGGAATCGCACTGCTTTTGCCGCATGGCACCGGGGTGGTTGGTTTCGCCGCCCGCGGACTGTGGGCGCTCTTTGGAGGCGCAGCTCCGCTTTTCCCGGTCCTCGTTGCACTGTTCGGCGCCATCGTGTTCCTCGAGATCAACGTCCCGCGGATGATGGCCACGCTGGGCGCTGCAGCGCTTGCATACTTTCTGCTCCTGGACGCGTCGCTCGCGCGCCGCGGCGGCGCCGTCGGCGCCGGGCTGTGGTACGCTCTGCAGAAATTGGCCGGGGTGGCGGGCGCGCGCGTCATCGTCGGCATCGCGGCGCTGCTGCTCGCCGTCTGGATCACGAACGTTTCGGTCAAAAAAGTCATCGGGTGGACGATAGCATCGCTGGCCGCGGTCCGGTGGTCGCGCATTCGCCTCACTGCTCCGGCGCCGCGCGCGGTGCAGCCTGACGCGCCCGCGCGCGACGTGCGCGCGATCGTTCCGGTCGAAGCGTTCGTCCCGCCCGCCGCCGCGCCGGTGGAGATCGAGTGGGAAGACGTCATCGACCACGACGCCGTACCCGAGCCGGACGAGCCCGAGCCCGAAGAGCCCCCGCAAGCAGAACAGGATCTCGATTACGATGCCGCGCCGCGGGCGAAAGTACTCTACCGTCTCCCCGATCTTTCGCTCTTCGATCCGCCCCCGATGCAGATTGCCGACGACGCGAGCCGTTCCCACGTGCTCGAAGATACGCTGGGCTCGTTCGGAGTCGGCGCAAAAGTCGTTCATATCGAACGCGGTCCGTCGATCACCCGGTACGAACTGCGCCCCGATCGCGGCGTCAAGATTTCGAAGATCGCTTCGCTGGCGGACGATCTCGCACTGGCTTTAGCCGCGACGAGCGTGCGGATCGAAGCGCCGATTCCCGGAAAGTCCGCCGTGGGCATCGAGGTGCCAAACAAGACGGTTTCGATCGTCGCGGTTCGCGAGATCCTCGAAACGCTGCCCGGACGCGGACAAATTCCGCCGCTGTGGATGGCGCTGGGAAAGGACATCACCGGCCGCCCCGTGTTCGGCGACTTGGGGAAGATGCCGCATCTGCTCGTCGCCGGCGCGACGGGCGCGGGCAAATCCGTGTGCCTCAATACGATCGTCGCCTCATTGCTGGTCAGCGCCACGCCCGATCAAGTGCAGCTGCTGATGATCGATCCCAAGCGCGTCGAACTGACGATGTACAACGGCATTCCGCACCTGATCAAGGACGTCATCACCGACGCGCGGATGGCCGCGGGCGCGCTGTTCGAGATGACGAAGGAGATGGATGCGCGGTACGAGCGCTTTGCCAAGGCGGGCGTACGGAAAATCGAGGAATACAACGCCCGCTTCCCCGGCGAGCACCTGCCCTATGTCGTCGTCATCATCGACGAACTGGCCGATCTCATGCTGGTAGCTCCCGCACGAGTGGAGACGTCCATCATGCGTCTGGCGCAGCTCGCGCGCGCAACCGGAATCCATTTGGTCGTCGCCACGCAGCGCCCGTCGGTCGACGTCATCACGGGGCTCATCAAGGCCAACATCCCCTCGCGCATCGCCTTTGCGGTCAGCTCGCAAGTCGACTCGCGGACGATCCTCGATATGGCCGGAGCCGAACGGCTGCTCGGACGCGGCGACATGCTGTACCTTCCCATCGACGCGCCCAAGCCGGTGCGCGCGCAAGGCGCCCTCATCACCGGCAGCGAGGTGCACCGCCTCGTCGACTTCTGGGCAAAGCAGTCGCGTCCGGAAAACCTGCTGGACGTGGACGTCGTCCCCATCACCGACGACGACGGCTTACGCAAGGACGTGGATCCGCTCTGCTACGATGCCGCAAAATTCATCATCGAGAGCAACTACGCGTCGACTGCCGCGCTGCAGTCGCAGTTCTCGATCGGCCATCCGCGCGCGGTCCGGGTGATGAAGCAGCTCGAGGATTTTAAAGTCGTCGGGCCGCACGAGGGCACCAAGCCCCGGCGCATCCTGATCAGTGTTGGCGACCTCGAAACGATTGCGCCGCGTCTTGGGCGCGACGGAGGACAGCAAGATCTCTTCGCCACCGGCAGCTGACCGAACGCGGCCGAACGTGCAGCGAGTTAGAATATTCACGGCCGGAACGGTGGCGGGCTTCATCTTTTTCGCCGGCTTTTGGTGGCTTGGAACCTACGTGAGCGCGCATCCCGAGCCTCCGGCGCTGTGGGCGTTTGCGCAGGCGGTGCGCGGGCAGGCGATCGGCCTGGCTTGGATTCTCACGAGCGCCGGTTTCGGGTACGTGCTCACGCCTCTGTACGTGGCCTGCATCGTGTTCGGCATCGTGAACCGTCCCTGGCGCGCACGCGCGTTTTTTACGGTTGCGGCAGCGCTGGTCTCGTGGATCGGCGGGGACCGATTGCAGCATTTCTTTCACCGCCCCCGGCGCGGCGACTGGCTGATCCAGCACGTGCACGCATTCTCGTATCCGAGCACGCATGCGTCCATCTCGACGGATTTCTACTTCTTGTGGGGCTTGCTGCTGCTGCGGTCGAACCTGGCGCCTGCCGTACGCTACGGGGGCTTTGCGTTCCTGACTGCGTTCACGCTGGGCATCATGTGGTCGCGGCTTGCCCTTGCGGCGCACTATCCGACAGACGTCATAGGCGGGGCATGCTTGGGTCTGGCAATCATTCTGCTGGGCGAACGAATCCTGACCGCGGGCGGAGGCCGCCTCGGGGAAAGCTCGGAGCCTGCGCGCAAATAGGAAACTCCGGTCTCTCAAAAGGATACTTGCCCTCGCCGTGTCACTGCTCATCGACTCCGAACTTGCCCCGATAGAACGCAAAGTCGCCAGAGGCGAACGCCTCACGCTCGACGACGGCCGCGCGCTCATGCGCACGTCCGACATTCACGCGCTCGGGCGGATGGCTCGCGCCGCCAAGGAACGCAAGAGCGGGCGGAAAGTCTTCTACGTCCTTAACCGGTACATCAATTCGACCAACGTTTGCTATGCCGGGTGTAAGTTTTGCTCGTTCGCCGTAGACGAATTCAAAGAGCGGGACCGCGTCGTCCGCATGTCGGCGGACCAAGTGCTGGAAAAAGCGCTCGAAACGGGAACCAATTTCAACCAAATACACATCGTGGGCGGCCACGACCCGCGGCAACTCTCGCTCGACTACTGGCTGCCCCTGATGCGCCGCTTCAAAGAGCGGCTGCCGCACGTTCAACTTTCGCTGTTCACCGCGGCGGAGCTGGAGTACATGGCCAAGCGGCACCGCATGGCTTTCCCTCAGCTCATTGCGATTCTAAAAGAGGCGGGGCTGGACAACGTCAATGGCGGCGGTGCGGAGATTTTTGCCGAGGAAACGCGCAAGAAGATTTGTCCGGGTAAAGTCGGCACCGAAAATTGGCTGGCCATTCACGAGGAGCTGCATCGTCAGGGCGTCGCTTCCAACGCGACGATGCTCTACGGGCACATCGAATCGATCGACGATCGCCTCGACCATTTGATTCGCTTGCGGGAATCGCAGGATCGGTCGCCGGGTTACAATGCCTTTATTCCGCTGGCATTCCACCCCGACGGCAACGAGCTGAGCGAGTGCGGGTGGACCGACGGCCTGGACGATATTCGCGTCTTTGCGGTTGCCAGGCTCATGCTCGACAACTTCGATCACATCAAGGCGTACTGGATGATCCAAGGTCTGAAAGTTTGCCAGGTCGCGCTGCAGTTCGGCGCGGACGACATGGACGGTACGCACGGCAGCACCGACGAGGAGCTCATCTACCACAGTGCGGGAACGCGTTCGGGACAGTATGTGGACGACCGCGAGTTTCGCCGCTTGATTGAAGACGCCGGCTACGTGCCGGTTCGCCGCAACACAACGTATGACGAGTTTCCATTCGACTGGGCTCCCGCCGCATGAGCTTGCGCTGCAGCCGCATGCGATACGTTAACGACTTGCCGATCTACGCCGCAATTGACGCAGGTGTCGTGGCGTATCCAGGCACGCTGCTCGCGGACGTTCCGGCGCGCCTGAACGCGATGATGCGCGCGGGCGAGCTGGACATGGGGCCGGTCAGTGCGTTCGAGTACGCGCAAAATGCCTCGGCTTATGCGCTGCTGCCCGATCTTTGCATCGGCGCGCGTGAGGAGCTGGTTTCGGTGCTGCTGATCTCCAAGACGCCGCCGGCGCTGCTCTCCGGCGCGCGGATCGCCACGACGCCCGAGTCCGCGAGCGGCCGGAACTTGCTGCGGATCTTACTGGAGCGGCGCTACGGCGTGCACGCGCACTTCGCCGCCAGCGACGATCCCTTAGAAGAGGCTCGCCGCGGTGTCCCGGCCATGGTTATCGGCGACGCCGCAATTGACGCCGCGTTCGAGTTCCCGACCGAACAGGTTTACGACCTCGGCGCGCTGTGGAGAGACTGGACCGGCGAGCAGTCGGTCACGGCCGTCTGGGTCGCGCGGCGCGAAGCGTTCGAAGAGCGGTGCGGAGAGGTTCGGGCGTGCCTGCACGCTTTAACCGACGCCTACTCGTGGGGACGGGCGAATCTGGACGCGGTCATCGCCCAGGCGCAGCGCACCAAGCCTCGTCCGGCGGGCTTTTACGAAATTTACTACGGCAAGCTGAACTTCACGTTTCATTCCGCAGCCCAGCGCGGTCTTGCCGCGTATTGCCGGGAGCTTGCCGCGCTCGGAGCGATCGACGCCGTTCCGTCATGCATTCCGGAGGTGACCGGTGTCGCTCCTTAATCTTTTGGAAAAAGCCGCCGCCGGCGGACGTCTGACGTTTGAAGAGGGCGTGCAGCTCTATCGCGAAGCGGATTTGCACGATTTGGGAGCGGCCGCGCACGCGCGCCGCATGCAGCTCTATCCCGGCAACGCCGTGACGTACGTGATCGACACGACGATCAATTACACCAACGTTTGCAACGTGCACTGCACGTTCTGCGCATTCTTTCGCCCCGAGAAGCACCGCGAAGGGTACACGATGACGCACGACCGCGTGCTCGAGCGCGTCAAGCACGCCGCGGACCAAGGCGCAACGCAGATCATGATTCAAGGCGGCGTCAATCCCGAGCTGCGCTTGGAATGGTTCGAGCGGCTCTTCGAGCGGGTCGCGCGCGAGTATCCGAACGTCGACATCCACTCGCTCTCGGTCTCTGAGATCGTCGGTCTTTCGAGCGTGGAAGGGCTGCCCGTGCGCGACGTGCTGCTGCGATTGAAGAACGCAGGCATGAAGTCCCTGCCGGGCGCGGGGGCGGAGATTCTCGTGGAGCGCGTGCGCAAGCGCATCAGTGCGCGAAAAGTCAAACCTGATGAATGGCTCGGCGTGATGCGGGAAGCGCAGCGTCTGGGCATGCCGACGACGGCAACGATGATGTTCGGTTCGATCGAAACCGACGAGGAGCGCGTCATGCACTTGGATGCGATTCGCGCGCTCCAGGATGAAATGGGCGGCTTCACTGCGTTCATTCCGTGGTATTACGTCCCGTGGAAGACGCCGCTGCGGGGCAAGGAAGCCACCGGGCTGCAGTACCTGCGCGTGCTCGCACTCTCGCGCCTGTATTTGGACAACGTGCCGCATTTACAGGCATCGTGGCTGACCCCCGGGCTGAAGATGGGTCAGCTCGCCCTTTTCTACGGGTGCGACGACATGGGCGGAACGATCATCGAAGAGCAGGTCGTTCACGATGCCGGTTCGACGAACGAAGCCAGCCGGCGCGATATCGAGATGCTGATTCGCTCGGCCGGATTCGTGCCCGTCATCCGCGACACATATTGGAATCTTCGCCCCGAAATGGCGCCGGCAATCGCGTAATCGGGGCGCGCGGCGCGAAACGCCGCCGCGCTTTGAGTGTCCAAATTATTGGACACTAACGAGGAGCAGGCTCCCAACAGGTCGCCTTGAACGTCGAAGACATTCGCTCCGCCGCTCTTCATCGTGAGGGTGTCTCAGTATTGGATGACCTAACACTCGTCCAGAATTCCGCTTCCGGCGACTCGGGCAGTGAATGCGAACCGCTCGTGGCCGTGCCGGCCTGGTGGAGCGGCTTTCTGTTCCACGTGCTCAATCCGCGCCAGGTCAGCATGTATCTGTATTTGATCATGCTCTGCGACGATCGCGGCGTTTGTCACCCCACGATCGAACAAATCCGCAAGGATCTCGGCCTGCTGAGCACCACGATGGTCTTCGAATCGATTGCGGTCCTGGAGGACCTGGGGTTCTTCATGCGCTCGCGTCAGTCGCTGCCGGAGTCGCGGTCGCGGCGCAACGTCTACCGTCGAACCGCCTGCGAGTACACCATCCTGCGTCTGCTCGAAACCGGCAAGATCGACGCCTCGATGCATCCGATCGGTTCGGCGGACGCACAGTCGGAAGACGCTCGCCAACTCGTGTACCAAGGTTTGCGCGGGATCCTCGGCGATGCTGCCTGGGATCGCTATTCGAGCGCAGCCGGCGACGCCAAGAGCGGACTGCTGATCAACGAGCTCAATGCTGCGCTGCGCAAGCGCGCCGGCGGAATCTACGCGTACGATTAGCGGTTAGAGGGCGCGCTCGATCGTAGCGGCGCCCAACACTTCCGGCCCGTCGAACAATGCGACGAGCTGCCCCGGCGCTATCGCGCGGACCGGCTGCTCGAAGCGAAGTTCCAGTACGCCGTCGCGTACGGTGGCCGCCGCGGTTTGCGCAGCCGAGCGATACCGGATCATTGCTTGGAGGCGTACGCCGGGCGCTGCGAACCGCTCGGGCCGGATCAGATTCACGTCGCGCGCGAGCAAGCCGGTCGCATGCAATTCGTCCTCGCGTCCGATCACGATCGTATTCGTCGACGCATCGATGCGCGTAACGTAGCGCGCCCCTTCCGAAGTTGCCGGGAGTCCGTGGCGCTGACCGACGGTGAAGTTGCCGATGCCCGAATGCGTGCCCGCCGCGGCACCCGACGTCGTCAGCACCGCGCCCTCGCGGTTGAGCTCCGGGCGCAGCGTTCCGAGAAACTCGCGGTAGTCGCCGCCCTCGACGAAGCAAATATCCTGGGACTCGGCCTTATCGTGCACCGGCAACCCCAGGCGTTTTGCATGTGCGCGGGTCGCGCCCTTGTCCAGGTCTCCCAACGGGAGCAGCAGACGCGAAAGCTGATCGGGCGCGAGCTGCGCGAGCGCGTACGCCTGATCCTTGGCGTGCTCGCTGCGAAAGAGGTGCGGGCCGTCGGCGCGATGCTCCAAGCGCGCGTAGTGTCCCGTCGCGACAAAACGGGCGTTCAAGGAATCCGCGTAACGCCGCAGAGCGCCGAGCTTGACCAGATTGTTGCAAGAGACGCACGGGTTGGGCGTTCTTCCGCGCGCGTAGTCGTCGGCGAACCGTTCGATCACGCTGCGCCGAAAGACTTCCTCGAAGTTGAGCACGTAGTGCGGAATGCCCAAAATCGCCGCACTGCGGCGCGCATCGTCGAAATCGTCGATGCCGCAGCAGCTCTTTGCATGCGGCGCACGGCGCGGCGAATACATTTTCATCGTAACGCCGATGACGTCGTATCCGGCTTCCGCAAGCAGTCCCGCGGCGGTTGCGGAGTCGACGCCGCCGCTCATTGCAGCAATGACGCGAGTCTTTTCCATGGCTTCGATGGACAGGATAACAGGGGGGCGGCGCAAACTCCAAGCTCGATGTCGCTGGGAGAACGCTTTCGCGCCGCCCGGGAGCAGCGAGGAGTAACGCTTTCCGAGGTTGCCGAGCATCTGCGCATCCGTTCGGTGTACCTGGCGGCAATTGAAGACCAGAACTGGAGCGCGATCGGAGCCCCGGTCTACACTCGCGGCTTCCTGCGTACGTACGCGCGCTACCTGGGCCTGGATCCGGAAGAAGCGGTCGCCGAGTTCAACGCGGCCTCGGGCCAGGCGCCCCCCGGTGCAGCGGCGGTCACTCGTCCCGCGCCCGTAACCGAGTATCGCGAGCAGCGGAGCCTTCGCCCGCTCCTTTGGATTGCCGGGCTGGTAGCGGCCGCTCTCGTTGGTTTCGTGATCTACCTTTACTTGTCGCCGCCGCGTCCTGCCGGCGTCATTTCGGCCGCCCCGGCTACCGCGCCGCCCTCGGCCCCGGCTGCCACACCCGCGCCGACGCCCCTGCCCGTGCGGACGCTCGCGATCCGCTTGACATCCCCCTCGTGGCTGCGCGTCGTCGTTGACGGCAGTGTTAGTATTGAGGGAACGTTTCCGGCCGGTACGAGCAAGACGTTTCACGGCAAGACGGCGCTGGTACGCGTCGGAAACGCCGGCGGCGTCCAGATCTCCGTCGACGGCCGGCCCCAAGGGCGGCTCGGCGCGGCGGGCGACGTCGTCGAACGCACCTTCACCATGTAGCGAGAGATGGCAGCGGAATCGTCCTTTGACGTCGTTTCGAAAGTGGACCGGCAAGAACTCGACAACGCGCTCAACCAGGCGCGCAAAGAGATCGCCGGACGTTTCGATTTCAAGAACAGCAAAACGAGCATCGATTTCGACGGTAAATCGTCGATCGTCGTCGTCTCCGACGACGAACTGAAGATGAAGAACGTCATGGACGTCATCGCTTCCAAGGCGATTAAACGCGGAATCGATCCCAAGGCGCTCGACTACGGCAAGATCGAGCCGGCGTCGCACGAGACGGTGCGCCGGGAAATTACAATAAAGAGCGGCATACCCAAAGACCGCAGCAAATCGCTAATGGAAGCGATCAAAGCCCTCAAGTTGAAGGTAAACGCGCAGTATCAAGACGAGCAGATCCGCGTGAGCGCAAAGAGCCGTGACGATTTGCAGCGGGTGATCGCGCACCTTAAATCCCTCGACTTCGATCTGCCGCTGCAGTTCGTAAACTACCGGTGAACGCGCCGGACAAGCGCGTGGCCTTCGTCTCCCTCGGCTGCGCGAAAAATCTCGTCGACACCGAAGTCATGATCGCGCAGCTCGGCGCCGCGGGCTGGCAGCTCGCGGCCGATCCCGCGGACGCCGATACGGTCGTCGTGAATACGTGCGCTTTTATCGACGCGGCCAAAGCGGAGTCGACGGACGCGATCATGGAGCAAGCGCAGCGCAAGCGCAGCGGACAGCAGCTGATCGTCGCCGGATGTCTTGCCCAACGCTACGGGCGGCAGCTCCAGGCGCTCGTTCCCGAGATCGACGGCGTCGTCGGAACGGGCGCGTACGCGGGGATCGTCGAGTTGCTCGAAGACGCTCGCGCGGGGCACCATCCGGTCCGCTTGCAGTTCGACCGGGAGCCCGAACACGGGTTTCTGCCCCGGCTGGTGACGACGTCCGCGGCGAGCGCCTATTTAAAGGTTGCCGAAGGCTGCGATCATCCTTGCACGTTCTGCATCATCCCGGCGCTGCGCGGTTCGTTCCGGAGCCGCAGCGAAGCGTCGATCGTGCAAGAGGCTCGAGCGCTCGCGCAAGCGGGCACGAGGGAACTCATCCTGATCGCGCAGGACACCTCGATGTGGGGGCGCGATCGGGGCTTGCGGCGCGGCGGATTGGCGCATCTGCTGGAACGTTTGAACGCAATCGAGGAGCTGGAATGGATCCGGCTGCTCTACCTGTATCCGGCGACCGTCGACTCCGAGCTCATCGAAGCGATGAGCGTGCTTCCGAAGGTTTGCAAGTACATGGACATGCCGCTGCAGCACGCGCATCCGGAGGTGCTGCGCGCGATGCGGCGCCCGTCGAACGGCGAGCGCTACCTGGAGATTTTGGCCGAGTTCCGGGCGCGGATTCCGGACCTGGTCGTGCGCTCGACGTTCATTACCGGTTTCCCAGGCGAAACTGAGGAACACGTTGCTTATTTGGAAGAGTGGATCGGCCGGGCGGAATTGGATAAGGCGGGGTTCTTCGAATACAGCCCGCAGGACGGCACCTCGAGTGCGGATTTCGACGGGCAAGTACCCGCCTCTCAACGGCGCAAACGGCTGATCCGCCTGCGTGAGGCCCAACGGATCGCCTCGGCGCGCGCCCGTTCCCGGCGTATCGGTAAGACCGTGCGCGTGTTGACGGAGGAACGCCGATCGCTGCGCAAGACCGATCCGCTTCGCGAAGAACTGGGTGCCGCGAGCGTCTGGTTCGGCCGGTCCATGGGTGAGGCTCCGGGAGTGGACGGCGGCATCTACTTTACGGGCGACTCAGCCGTCGGCCAGTTCGCCGACGTCACGCTCGAGGGCATCGGCCCGTTCGACTTTTTCGGATCTGTGCAATCGGAGGTCATGTCGCGCGTTGGATAATCAGCCGCATTTGGAGCCGGAGGGGCCGCACCGCTGGAGCGCCGGGCGCATCGCCGCCGTGGCTGCGGGGTTGCTGCTCATCGCCGTCGCTGCTACGGTTGCGGGCTTCTCGGTCGCTCAGCACCGCGCGCCCTGGCTCGTAATTGCCGACCTGGCCTCGCGTCCGCTCGCGCCGCCGCCGGCTCAGCTCTTCGGCAAGGATCGGCTGCTCGTACTGGTCGAGGGGCTGGATTACGATTACACCGCCAAGGACGAAGAGTACTCGACGCAGGCGCGCAGCGACGTCATTTGGGCGGTCGACCTCGATTTCCGCGACAACCACGTGTACGAACTCTCCGTGCCGCGCGACATGGACGCCGTGCTTCCGAACGGCCGCGAAACCAAGATCAACGAAGCTCAGGCCGAAGGCGGGGTGCGCGAAGCGCAATCGGTGATCGCCAAGTGGCTGGGCATTCCGCAGTTCGACCGCTACGTCGTGCTGCGAGTCAATACGACCAAGGATTTAATAACCGCGATCGGCGGCGTCGACGTGAACGTCATGAATTCGCACGCCGTCCAGAACGACGGCGAACCGAACGGGCCGCTCGATTACGACGATACGTGGGGGCACCTCCACATCCACCTCAAGCCGGGATTTCAGCACTTGAACGGCGAGCAGGCCGTGGGATATATGCGGTTCCGTCACGACTTCTGCGGCGACCCGTGCCGAATCAAACGGCAACAGCAAGTCGAGCATGCGTTCATCGAAAAACTGCGCGGCGACAAGATGAATACGCTGCTGCATCTGAACGACTTACTCGCGGTTTTTAACCGCGACGTCAACACGAATCTGAGCCGGCAGGAAGAATTGAGTTTGGCGGTCGCGTTCGCCGACATGCCAAAGAACGCGGTCGTTACCGATCAAGTGCCGTACGTGGACGATAAAGTCGTGGCGGACGGCGGCGACGTGATCATTCCCGACGAGGCCAAGAAGGCGCAGCTGGTGCAGGACATGCTGCTGGATCCGCCGCTGCCGATGCCCTCGCCCGATGCCAGCGCGGTCGCTGCCGTAGCGCCGGGGACCGTTCGCGTAGACGTCGAGAACGGAACCGGCGTGGCGGGTGCCGCAAAGCGCGTGGCGGCGATGCTTCGCAAACAGGGGTTCACGATCGCGGACATCGGTAATTCGGGTTCGCTGCTCGAAACGACCGAATTGCACGAGCACACGCACATCACGTTCGCCGGGCTGCGCGTGCGTCAGGCCCTTGGGAAAGCTGCGGGCAAGGCGCGCGTGATCTCGGAGAGCGCGTCGCCCGCGCCGCAGCCGTCGGCGACCAGCGACGTCACGGTCATCGTCGGGCAAGACATGGCCGGTTCGCTCGGCCAAGCTTCCGTTCCGCAGTGAACCGGCGCGCGGCCGCGCTCGCAGCGATCGCGTTCCTCGTGCTTGCGGCCTACGCGATCGTTCGCGCGATCCGGCACGAGCAAGGAGTGCAGCCTGCGATCGTGACGCCCGCGATGGATGCCCAGCAAGAGATTTCACCCTCGATCGCCGGTCGCCTCAAGCGCTTTTTCCGCGAACGCGTGACGTACGGCGACCGCAGCGGCCGTCCGAAATTGATCGCGCTTACGTTCGACGACGGCCCCTACCCGCTCTACACGCCGCTGCTGCTCGACGAGCTGCGCACCCTCGGCGTGCCGGCGACCTTCTTTCTGATCGGCCGCGATGCGCAGCAATGGCCGGAGCTCGCACAGCGGATCTCGCAGTTCGGAAACGAGATCGGCGATCACACGTACACGCATCCCAATCTCGATGCCGAAAGTGACGGCGCGGTGCGCGGCGAGATCGTGGACGGCGCGCGCGCGCTGGCTGCAATCGTCCGTGCGCCGGCGGTCTACAGATTTTTCCGGCCGCCGCACGGCCGGTATACGGTCGCCACCATACGGGTGGCACAGGGGCTGGGGTATGACACGATCCTATGGAACGACGACCCG
>DASRDE010000244.1:0-4351 GCA_035652755.1 Vulcanimicrobiaceae bacterium
AACTCATCGTATGCCTCGCGATGGCGCGCTGTGAGGGCAACGTATTAACGTGGCGATCGTAGTCTTTCTGCGCGGAGTCAACGTCGGGGGACATCGCCGCTTCCGGCCGGCGGCGTTGGCAAAGCAGCTGGATCGCTACGGCGTCATCAACGTCGGCGCCACCGGATTGTTCGTCGTGCTCAATCCAGGACCACTACGCGAGTTTCGCGCCGAGCTCGCCCGGCGGTTGCCTTTCGAGACGGAGCTTGCCATCTGCGAGGGTCGCGAAATCCTTGCGCTCGCGGGCAACGAGTTTTTCGGCGAAGAGGCGTTCGCGCCGGACGTCATCCCTTTCGTGAGCGTGTTGTGCGCGAAAACCAAAACACGTTTGCCGAAGTTGCCTCTCGGAATTCCGTCCGACGACGATTGGTACGTACGCATTCTCGGGCAAAACGGGCGGTTCGTTTTCGGCATTTACCGGCGCCACATGAAAACGATCGGATATCTCGGGAAGATCGACAAGGCGCTCAGGGTGCCGGTCACGACGCGTAACTGGAATACGATCGCCGCCGTCATGAAGGTCCTAAAGAAGTGACGTTGATACCGTGCTCTTGATCGCCGCCTGCCTATGGTAATATTTGAAACCGAGCGCCTCTTGTTCCGATCTCATACTGCAGACGACCGGGCGCAATTTATTGAGATGCACACGGATCCGCAGGTACGCCGGTTTGTCGGTGGAGCCGCATGGTCTGCCGGCAAAGCAAGGGCGCGTTTCCGGGCGCAGTACTTGGGAAAGCCTAATGGCACGTATGGATTGTGGGCCGCCGTTCTAAAGGACGAGAAGAAATATATCGGGTGTTGCGGTTTGACCGCTACAGACCAACCGCCGCATTTGGCGTACTACCTTGCTAGGCCGTACTGGGGTCAGGGGCTGGCGTCGGAGGCTGCGCGCGCGTTTGTAGAACTCGGAACGCAGGAGTTGCGTCTCCCGCTGATTGCCGCCGTTGCGGAAGAAGGAAACGTCGCTTCCGAGAGGATTCTCGCAAAGCTTGGATTTCAAGAAGTGCGGGTAGAGCGCATCGGGCCGCGCAATCTGGTGCACTATCTTCTGAGTAACGAGCTCCAATAGACCGTTGACGGATCGGATCGAAAACACAACTCACGCCTCTGGTCCGAGACGACCTGCATCTCTTTTCGGAAGGCTCCGACTTTTTGGAGCAAGACAGGATGTCTTCTTCAAAACTTCGTTCTCTCCAAAAAGCGGAGCAGCAGGAAATTTACAGGATGTAAATTTCCGAGCGGCTTCCGAAAAGGGATGCAGGCCGTCTTGGACCGAGCGGCTTCCGAAAAGGGGTGCAGGCCGTCTCGGACCGAGCGGCTTCCGAAAAGAGATGCAGCCCGTCTCGGCTGCAGTCGAAGATTACGCTGCTGCCTGCGAGCCGATGCGTCCGAAAACGGTCACGCCGCCCACCATGGTCGCGATGACGGTGAACTCGTCGTCCCAGAACGAGAGATCGGCGCGCAGGCCGGGAGCGATGCGTCCGGTCTCGCCGTCGATGCCAAGGAGTTTGGCCGGCGCGCTCGTGGCCGCGCCGATCGCTTTGGCGAACGGCTGCTCCGTGTATGCCATGAAGTTTCGCACGCCTTCGTCCATGCGCAGCGCGCTGCCGGCGATGGTGCCGTCTTCGGCGCGCATGACGCCGCCTTCGATATGGTATCCCGGACCGGCGGGCGGCATGTTATCGGTCGCCAGGACGATGCGTTCGCCGAGCGTGCGATGCAGGATGTCGACCATAACCGGCGCGACGTGGTGGCCGTCGCAGATCAACTGCACGAACGTGCGCGAGTCCTGAATAAAGGCGGCAAGAATCGAAGGCTCGCGGTGGTCCAGGGGCGGCATCGCGTTGAACGCGTGCGTGAGCGAACGAAAGCCCAGGCCGATCGCGAGCATGCCTTCGCGGTAGCGCGCGCCCGTGTGGCCGGCCGAACAGACGACCCCGTTTTCCAAAAAGACGCGCGCCGCATCGGTCGCGCCTTCGATCTCCGGCGCTAGCGTCACCATCACGCACGCACCTTTGCAGGCGTGCACGAGGGCGCGCGCCGCGGCGGTACTTGCCGGAATGATCCATTGCTGCTGGTGCACGCGCCGGAATTTCGGATTGAGGAAGGGGCCTTCGAAGTGAATGCCGAGGCACCGCGCCCCGTGCGGCTCGTTTTCCTCGAGTTGATGCGCGGCCTCCACGACTTCACCGGCTGCGTGCAGCATCGACTCCCACGGCGCGGTCATGATGGAGGCGACGAATCCGGTAGCGCCTTGGCGCGCGTATTCTTCCGATGCTACCGGAACGGCGTAGCCTTGATCGCGGTTGAATAAGAAATCGCGCGCGCCGTTCGTATGCACGTCGATCATGCCGGGGGCGACGTGGGTTTTGGGCGGGAGCGGGAAGTCGGTTCGCCCGTCGGGTTCTAGAATCTCACGAATTCGGCCGCGCTCGACGGCAATGCGTCCTATCTTCGAAGTTCCATCGCCGAGCGCAAGCGTTGCCGGACCGAGGATGAAGCGGTCGCTTTGTTGAGACTCCATGGCTATCGCAGGCGCAGTTTCGACAGCCGCGCGAAGAGTCCGCGCGGCCGCTCCTGCTCCGGCGGCGGTGCGGGGGAGGGGCGCGAAGGCTCGAGCTGTGCCGCCGCGCGCTCGAGCCGTGCCAAGCGCGTCATATGCTCGTCCGCGTGCGCGGTAATCGTGGAGACGAGCGCGTCGACTTCGTTCCAACCGGCGGGCGCACGATGCTCGCGCTTGGCTTGAGCGTACTCAAGCGTGGAAAGCGTGAAGAGCCGCTGCACGGGGATGTTTCGTTCGCGCAGGTACTGCTGCGCAAGTTCCACGACATGGCGGCGCTCGGCTCCCGTTTCATTGTCCGCCAGCGTGTGGGCGAACATCAGCGGTTTTCCCAAGTCTGCGACGCGCTGATACAGTGCGAGTTCGCGGTCGGAGAGCTGGCGCGAAAAAAGACAAAGCACTTCGCTCGCCGCGCCGGCGGCGACGACGCACACGTCTTCGAGCGTGGAATCGCCTGCGTCAAATGCCGGTGCGTGGACGAGCACCAGCTCGCGCGGGAGCTGCCAGGGCGTCAGGATCAGCACGGGATTTCGCGTCGCTTCCTCGAGCGCGTTCTCGACTTCGATTTCCCGCCACGCCCCGTCGAATTGCAGCGCGAACGCCTGCTCCTGCTCGCCGTAGCGGACGTGCACCGGGTAGGCGATTGCGCCCGCAACTTCGTCCGCGAGTACCCGTCTGCCGGCGAAGGTGTTGATGAGGCTGGATTTTCCGCGGCGAAGCGCGCCGAGAACGGCGACGCGCCACCGCTGCGGGCGAAGTCCGCGTTCGTAGGCCGTACGATCGAACTCTTCGGCCGCATGCGCGCGCCGGACTGCTTCGTTGCCCGCCGCAGGTGCCGCTATCGTTTGGCTGCGTTCCAGAAACGGCGCGAGCTCGCGAGTCATCGACTCGAGCTCCGCTGCGATGCGCGCTCTAACGTCGCGCATCTCCGATGCCGTACGCGCTTGGGTTCCGGTCTCGTGTTCGCGCAATGCCCGTTCGATGCTGCCCAGCGCGGCGTCGCGTTCCTGTTCGAATGCGGTTTCAAGCGCCCCGGCGTACGCGTCGGCGACTTTGCAGATGCGCTCGGCGACGTCCGCCGAAAACGAGCGCATTTCACGGTCGAACGAGGGCCAGATGCTGCTTCGCAGATCCGCAAGCAGTTCGCGTTTCATATAAGCGCCGGGCGGCGAGGCTCGAAAACGAGCGGCAATCTGCTCCACCAGCGCAATTGCGGGCCCGCCGATGGCCTCGAGCACGATCGTCGCGGCGAGCGCCTGCGCTGGATCCTCCGACCACAAATGGCTCGAGCCGCCGCTTCCGAACGCCTGCGCGGCCGCGCTCGCAAAAGAGAAACGCACGGGCAGATGCCGGCGCGCTGCCTCGAGCGCAGCGTCGTAATCGGCGGCCACGGCCGCAGCGGTTTGCGTTGCAAATTGCTCGACGGAATCGCCTAAAATGCGGTCGACGAGGATGTGCAATCGCGCCGGATCGCGCAGACGCGCGACGTCGGTGATGTCGAAGGCTTGCGAAAGCGCGCGCTGTGCCTCGAGCGCCAGTTCGCCGCCGCGTTCGTCGAGGGCGTCGACGGTCCGATCCGCTGCCTGCATTGCGGCCTCGCGGGCGGTTTCGACGAACTGCTCCAACGCGGCTATGCGCGGTGCGGTTTCATCGTGGAGCGAGAGCAGGTCCGCGGGCGTACGTTCGAGCATGGCCAGATCGCGATCCATGCGCGCGATGCAATCGGCTGCCGCTTGCCGCACGTCCGCGTGC
>DASRDE010000245.1:0-2033 GCA_035652755.1 Vulcanimicrobiaceae bacterium
AGACGATTGGCACATCGGGCGGTTTTCGCTGCTGCGCGACTGGCTGGCGCGCGAGCACGATGTCGTGGCGCGCAATCGCGAAGACGGCGCGGACGGGGTCGATCCCGTTCTGGCAAATCTCGCGAGCAGTGACTTCGACCAACTCTGGCTTTTCGCCGTTGACACGGGCGACGGCCTCAAGGCCGAAGAGTGCCGCGCCATCTCGGCGTTTCGAGAACGTGGCGGCGGGTTAATGGTGACGAGAGACCACATGGATCTCGGCTGCTCGATCTGCAATTTGGGCGGCGTCGGGCCGGCGCATCATTTCCACACCAAGAACGTCGACGCCGAGATCGCGCAGGCGGGGCGTGATGACCTCGACACCAGCGCGATCGATTGGCCAAACTTCCATTCGGGCTCGAACGGCGACGTGCAGGAGATCGAGATCGTTGAGCCCGTCCATCCGCTGTTGTTGCGCCCCACCGGGGAACGGCTACGCTATTTTCCGGCGCACCCGCACGAAGGCGCGGTCAGCGCGCCGCCCGGCGATCCGACGGCGCGCGTCATCGCGCGCGGTACGAGCAAAGTCACCGGCCGCAAGTTCAACCTCAGTGTCGCCTTCGACTCAGCCGGCGCGGAAGGCAATGCGCTCGCGGAATCGACGTTCCATCACTTCGCCGATTACAATTGGGATACGCAAATGGGTTGCCCGAGCTTTGTTGGCGAACCGCCTTCCGACCGCATCGCGAAAAACCCCGAATTACTCGACGACGTCAAGGTCTTCTGCAGCAATCTTGCGCAGTGGATGGCAGCGCGCGTACTTGCTATATAAGGCCCGTGGTTCGGGCGGAAGGTGCGGGCATCAGCCGGAATCATCGAGGCAATCCGAACAGGACGGTAAGGGACATGACTGGTACTGCTGATGATGAGTAATGTGATTAAGGTGATCGCCGCAGGCGTCAGCTTCCTAGTGCTGATTGGGGGTTCTGTCAGCTCGCAACAAATGCACGGCACGGCGTTTCATACCGTGCCGCTAAAGGAATTTCCGAAAGACCGAAGGTTTGAGACGGTATCCGGCGATCCCACAAAAGCCGGTGCCATCTACGTGATCCGCGTCCACGCTGAACGGGGATACATCACGATGCCCCACACGCATCCTCAAGACGAACATATCGTCGTGGTTAAAGGAAGTTGGTCGCTAGCCGTGGGTAACAAATTCGATCGACATGCTCTCGAGCCAATGGAAGTTGGCACGTATGCGCTCGTCCCAAAGCAAACGCCGCACTTCGGCCAAGCGAAAACCGACGATGTGATCCATGTTTACGGAATCGGGCCGTTTAGGACGCACTGGCTCGTGCCCATCTATGAGCTCACGAGCAAAGGAATCCTGTACGAAACGTCCGCCAACCATCCGGGAGTTCCGACGTCAGCGAGCCCACCGAACTGCTTTTCGTTCAAGCTCGGTACACGCGTTAGAGGCGGTTATGGCGACGGTGTGATCGTCGCAGCCCAATGCACTCCCGGCCGGCTCACGCAATATCGAATCGAAAAATCAGACGGAGATCGCTATTGGGCGCAACGCGAGGAATTGAAGACGCTTTGAGCCGTTGCGATTTGTTCAGGTGCCCGGAGAGCGTCTAAGCGTCTTGCAAGATTGCTTGCTCGTCGTTAGACGAGTTGGAGTCCTCATGAATACGGTTCGCATTTTTTCGGCTTTGGTCGCGTTCGCATCGGTGGCCGTACTAGGGGCTTGTGCGAATAGTGCGCGGCCGCCGTTATCGCAGGCGGGGGCGGATAGCAGATACGCATCGAGCATTACGTTCAATCCGCCGTCGCCGCTGAAGGTGATGTTGAACTCGAACGTTAACGTCGCGGTTAGCGAAGCGGGCTATACCGGCGGGTTCAAAGTCACGGGCTGCTCCACGAAGAGCCTCGGCGCGCATTGCACCTGGATAAAGTACGGCCAGGCCTGCTACGTGAATGCGACGCCTAACTATATCAACACGATCGAGGCTAGAATGTACCCCGGGAGCTCGACGCTGATGATGGCCGAG
>DASRDE010000246.1:0-4323 GCA_035652755.1 Vulcanimicrobiaceae bacterium
CTCCCAGAAACCGGGGCCCACGGTATCGCTGAAATCGCCCGCGGCGCGGACATACCCGTCGGACGAGATCTCGATCGGTAAGCGCGGCAATGGCCGATCCGCGGGGCCCTCGAGCACTTTGGCGCCGTCGGCTACGTCGAACACGGATTGATGGCACGGGCAGATCAGGCGATGATCGGCGGCACGGTACAAGGCGACCGGACATCCGGCATGCGTGCACGCTTTCGAATAGGCAATCAGTCCGGAAGCCGTATCGGCGACGGTGTCTTCGGGCAGGCGAATCAGCACGGCCATCGCGCGATAGTCGCCGCCGTCTCCCTCCGGATAGACGGTTTCGACGCCGTCGACGTTCAGATCATCGGCTTTGACCAGCGTTCCGTCGGTGCGCTGCAGGCGCATCCCGCGCCGCCATTTCGTGTGAAAGAGCGTGTCGTCGGGTTGGGGTCCCAGTGCCGCGAGCGGAAACAGCAGCGCAACGCCGAGCGCTCCGAGCGCGGAGTACAGCATCCGCGACAGCCACGTCTTGCGCGTTATCTGGGCGACGCCGTGCGTAAAGGCCTCGACCTGTTTCCCGCGCTCCTCTTGCCAATCCGGATACGTGTCGCGAAGATCGACCACTTCTTCGGGCCGCACGACCCAGCGCGCCCACCCGAGCATCGCGACCATTAATCCCACGAAGACGCAGACGAGTGCGCCACCCTGCCATTGGATGCTGCGCTGGGTGACGAACGCATAGGCAAAAACGGCGCTCCCGACAATCGAAAGCAGCAGCGACAGCGCAATCGCACGCTCGCGCGGATTCATCACCGGATCCAGTACACGGTGCTATAGATGCCGATCCACATGATCGTGACGAAGTGCCAGTAGTAACTGACCGCCTCCGCGCCGCCGTGATCCTGAGAGCGAAATGCCGGCGAACGCAGGCCGAAATACAGGCCCAGCAGCAAGATCACCCCGACGACGACGTGCAGTAAGTGAAAGCCGGTCATCGTGACGTAGATCGAACCGTATGCGCTGCTAGCCATGCCGAACGACTGATCGGCGTACCCGTGCATCGCGTCGCCGATATAACACAAGCCGCCGACGATCGCCGCGTACAGCCACGCGCCGGCCACGCGGAAATCGCGCCGGCGCAGCGCGCGCAACGCCGGAAACAACGTCAAACTGCTGAAGACCAGGAATGCCGTTCCGAGCGCCGGACCCACCTCTTCCAGATGGACTGACGGCGGCGGCCACACGATGGTCCGCGCCTTGAGATTGTAATACGTCGCAAAGAGCGCAGAGAAAAACATCGTCTCGGATGCGATGAAGATAACGGTGCCGAGCACCACCGGATGGGTCCGGAGGGGCAACGGCAATTCGCCGCGGGCCATGGCGCCTTTGTACCCCAAGCAAACTGTTTTTTAGCCGACAAAGCGGGTATGTAGCCTACAGCATGCCCTTACTCCATCCGGCGTCGCTGCAGGCGATGGACCTGCGCGGAGTCTGGTATGTCTTTCTGGCCGGCGCGCTGCTCGTGGCGGCGGTCGTTTACGGCTTGATCTTTTACGCGCTGCTCATGTGGCGCAAACGGCGGGACGACGATGGAAAGCTGCCGCCGCAGTTCAAACAGAACACGCCGATCGAACTGATCGGCGTGATCGTCCCGCTGCTGATGGTCATAGGGCTGTTCCTCTTCACCTATCTGCGCGAGATCGGCATCGACCGGCTCAAGCCCAACCCGTACGCGGTGGTCGACGTTATCGGGTACCGTTGGTCCTGGCAGTTCCGCTATCCGGGCCACAACGTCGCCGCCGCCGGCACTCCGCACGCGCCGCCGCAGCTCGTCCTTCCGGCCGGGAGAATGACGCAAATCAACCTCTCGTCGGTCGACGTCGTCCACTCGTTTTGGGTGCCGGCCTTCCTGTTCAAGCGCGACGCTACGCCGGGCTACACGATGCATTTCGACGTGACGCCCGCGCGGATCGGCACGTTCTTCGGTGAGTGCGCCGAGTTCTGCGGCTTGGACCATGCGCTCATGACCTTCAGCGTCAAAGTCGTGCCGCCGCAAACGTTCGATCGATGGCTGGCCAGCGGAGGAACCGCTGCGATATGACGTCCTGGCTGACGAGCACCAACCACAAGCAGATCGGCATCCTCTACATCTCGACGACGTTTCTCTTCTTCTTGGTCGCCGGCATCCTCTCGATTTGCATGCGCCTGCAGCTGGCGCATCCGCAGCAGCACGTCTTTACGCCGAACGCGTTCGATCAACTGTTCACGCTGCACGGAACCGCGATGATCTTTCTGGTCATCGCGCCGTTCGGATTCGGCTTGGCCAACTTCTTGGTACCCTTGCAGATCGGCGCGCCGGACATGGCGTTTCCGCGGCTCAACGCATTCGGCGTGTGGCTGTTCATTCTGAGCGGCCTGACGATTTTCGCCGGCGTCTTCGCCGAAGGCGGCGCCGCTTCGACCGGTTGGACCGCCTACGCGCCGTTATCGTCCACGCTGGCAACGGCCGGTGCGGGACAAGACTTGTGGCTAATCGGCATCCTGATGAACAGCGTGGCGACGATCACCGTCGGAATCAATTTGGTCGCCACCATCTTTCTTCTGCGCGCGCCGGGCATGACGATGTGGCGCATGCCGATCTTCACGTGGGAGATGTTGGCGACCGCGCTGATGATCCTGATGGCCTTTCCGTCGCTTGCGTGCGTGACGTGCGAGCTGATTCTGGAACGCCACTACGGCGCGCTCTTCTTCGATCCGGCGCGCGGCGGCGATCCGATCCTCTACCAGCACCTGTTCTGGTTCTTCGGTCACCCGGAAGTCTACGTCATGATCCTGCCGTTTTTCGGCGTCGTTTCGGAAGTGATCGCCGTCTTTTCGCGCAAGCCGGTCTTCGGTTACGTCGGCCTCGTGCTCTCGGCGTTCGCGATCGCCGGGCTTTCGATGGGCGTCTGGGCGCACCATATGTTCACGACGGGCGCGGTCGCGAACGGCTTCTTCTCGGGCATGTCGTTCCTGATTGCCGTCCCGACGGGCGTGAAATTCTGGAACTGGATCGGCACGATGTGGAAGGGCAAGATCGAACTGGCGACGCCGATGCTCTTTTGCATTGGCTTTTTGCTCAACTTTTTGATCGGCGGCGTGACGGGCGTCATGGTCGCTTCACCGCCGATCGATTACCACACCGAAGATAGCTACTTCATCGTCGCGCACTTCCACTACACGCTGGGCGGCGGCTCGCTCTTTGCCATCTTCGCTGCGGTATATTTCTGGTTTCCGAAGATGTTCGGAACGCGTCTGAACGAAACGCTCGGCAAGATCAACTTTTGGCTCATGTTTGCCGGCTTCAACTTGACGTTCTTGCCGATGTTCTTTATGGGCATCGAAGGCATGAGCCGGCGCGTCTTCACGTACGAACCCATCGGCGATCTGCCGTGGCTCAACGGGCTGGCCTCGATTGGAGCGGCCGTCATGGCGTTCGGCGCGTTGGCGTTCGTGCTCAACGTCGTGCTCAGCTCGCTGGTCAAGGAGCCGGCCGGCGACGATCCGTGGGGCGCCTATACGCTCGAGTGGGCGACGAGTTCCCCGCCTCCGGAGTTCAATTTCGAAGCGCTGCCGCCGATTCGCTCCGAGCGCCCCGCCTGGGATATGCGCCATCCGGAACTGGTCAACGCGCAATGAAGACGCTGGTCGCGCTCTTCTTGAGTTCGTCGGCGTTCGGCGCGACGATTTGCGGCGTGTATTGGTTTTCGTCGCACGATCGCGGCGGATCGCTGCTGTTGGGTTTTATGAGCATCGGCCTGGCGTGGGCCGCCGGCTATGCGATCGTGGCCGAGCGCCATTCGGATCTTGCGGGCGACGATCCGCAGATGCAGCACAAAGAACGCGCGGGCGAAGATCTGGGCATCGTCACCAAGCAGAGCGCATGGCCGATCTGCTTGGCGTTCTCGGTGCTTTGGATGCTGCTGGGCGTGGTGTGGTCCGATTTCTTGATCTTCACCGGCCTTGCCGCGATACTGCTGTGCGTTTGGCGCCTGGGCGCCGAATCCGCCCGCGTGTGAGATCGAAGGACGCAGCCGCCGGCGGCCCGTAGCTTTGCGGCGTGCTGATACTGGGGATCGAAACGTCGTGCGACGATACCGCGGCCGCGATCGTGGAGGACGGCCGGCGCGTGCGTTCGAGCGTCTCAACCAACCAAGACGCGTTTCACGCCAAGTACGGGGGCATCGTGCCGGAGATCGCCAGCCGTCAGCACGTCGCGCTGCTCTCTGCTGCGGTTGAAGACGCGGCCGGGCGCGCGGGCGTGGCGCTCGAAGACGTCGACGGGATCGC
>DASRDE010000247.1:0-4426 GCA_035652755.1 Vulcanimicrobiaceae bacterium
GACGCAGCGAGCACGCCCGCTCCCAGCCACGCAGCTCTGCGCTGCAGCTGCGGCCCGAAGGCCCAGTTCGCGATCGCTCCCGCCAGCGGCAGCAGCCAGATGACGAAGAGCAGCGGATAGCTGCCGTCAACGCCCATGGTATGACTCATGCCGGGCCCCCAGACACACCTTTCGCACGCGGGCACGTCTTTTTCACAACTGCGCTCTCTCCGAAAAAGCAGCGCGCCGACGATTTACGAGCCGATCCACTTCCAGCGACGCGCCGAAACCGGACTGCATCCCTTTTCGGAAGGCTCTGACTTTTTGGAGCAAGACAGGATGTCTTCTTCAAAACTTCGTTCTCTCCAAAAAGCAGAGCAGCAGGAAATTTACAGGATGTAAATTTCCGAGCGGCTTCCGAAAAGGGGTGCAGTCCGTTTCGGCGCGGCGCACATTTCCGAGCGGCTTCCCAAAAGGGATGCAGCCCCTTTCGGCTGTCCAGCGTCTCATGGAATTGAACCATCAGCGTCATCCTTTGAGCAACGCCACTTCATCGACGTCGACGTGCTCCGCACTGCGGAAGACGACGACGACGATGGCCAATCCGATGGCGGCTTCTGCGGCGGCGACGGTGATGACGAGGAAGGCGAAGACGTGGCCGGCGTTGTTGAGCCATGCGCGCGCGTAGGCGAGGAAGAGCAGGTTCGCGGCGTTCCACATGAGTTCGATGCTCATGAGCATGATGAGCGGATTGCGGCGGATGAGCACGCCGGCGACGCCGATGGCGAAAATGACGAAGGAGAGCGAGATATAGTTGATGAGCGCGACGGGTAAGAGCGACGGGTGCACGGCGCTACTCCTCACCTGCGCGGATGAGCGCTTCGCGCATGTCGCGCTCGACGAGACGGGCGCGGCGGCGAGTGGGGACGTAGGGTGTGGCGTCGCCGGCGAGCAGGATGACGCCGATGACCGCAACCATGAGGATGAACGCGGTAATTTCGAACGGCAGCAAGTCGACGGTAAAGAGCGCTTTGCCGAAGTCTGCGACGGAGCCGAAGACGTTTGCGGCTCCGACGGGCCCGGCGGCGGATGATGCTGCGGCGTGCGTTGCAACGACCGGAACGCGCGCGGCAGCATAGACGCAAAACGCGAGCAGCACGAGGACGACGGCAATGGCCGGTCCGGCGATCTTCGGCAAGCGATTGGGCCCCAGCGCGAGCGGCGATACGCCGCTAGAGAGCAGCGCGATGACGAAGAGGAAGAGCATCAGGATCGCGCCGCTGTACACGATGATCTGGATGACGGCCAAGAACTCGGCGGCCAGCGTGAAGTACATGATCGCAAGCGCCGCAAAGTGTACGAGCAATCCGACGACGCTGTAGATCGCTTTGGGCGCGGTGATCACGAAGATGGCGCTGACGATGAGGACGAGGGCCAGCAGCGCGAAGGCGACCATTACTCGGCCAAGCCTTTCGTCTGGGTTTTGAGCACCTGGCCCCGCCACGTGGCGTCGTAACCCTCTTCCCAGCGCACTGTCGATTTTATTTCCGCGACGCGGCCGAGGTCGGACGGAATGCCGTTGGGACGATCGTCCGGCGGCGTGCCGGTGCCGGCGTCCGGCGGTATGAGCAGCCGTTCCTTACCGTAAATGAGCGAACCGCGGCGCAGCTCCGACATCTCGAAGCGCGGCGTGAGCACGATTGCGTCGGTGGGGCACGCCTCTTCGCACATGCCGCAGAAGATGCAGCGGAGCTCGTCGATCTCATAGCGCTCGGCGTAGCGCTCGCCGGGCGATCGGCGGTCTTGCGGGGTGTTCTCAGCCCCGATGACCGTGATCGCGTTGGCGGGGCAGACGCTCGAGCAGAGCTCGCATCCGATGCAGCGCTCCTTTCCGTCGCTATAGCGCCGGAGCTCGTGCAATCCATGGAAGCGAGGCGCGTGCTTCTTCTTGCGCGACGGATACTGAATCGTGGGCTTCTTTTGGAACATGTACTTGAAGGTCACGCCCAAGCCCGCGAGCAGCGCACCGACGTTGAACAGATTCTTGCGTGCCACGAACCCTAACCCCGCACCGCGACGACGACGGCCGTCACGATGAGATTGAGCGTCGCAACAGGCAGCAGAAACTTCCATCCGAACGCCATGAGGCGGTCGTAGCGGAAGCGCGGAAACGTCGCGCGCAGCCAGATATACATGAACATGAAGAAGCCGACCTTAATCAGGAACCAGACGATGCCCGGAATCATCGTCAGATGGAACGGCGCATTCCAGCCGCCCAAGAAGAGCAGAGTGGCGATGCACGAGACCGTCAGCATGTTGATGTATTCCGCGATGAAAAACAGGCCGAAGCGCAGCCCTGAGTATTCCGTGTTGAAGCCGCCGACCAGTTCTGCGTCGGCTTCGACCAGATCGAAGGGCGCGCGATTCGTCTCGGCAACGGCCGTGACTATATAGATGAGGAAGCCGACGAACTGCGGGAAGAGATACCACACCGTCGCTTGACCGCGGACGATTCCCGCCAGCGACGTCGTTCCGGAGAGGATGAGCACGCCGATGAGCGACATCGACATCGCGAGCTCGTAACTGATCATCTGCGCCGTCGCGCGCACGCTGCCGAGCAGCGGATACTTCGAGCCCGATGCCCAGCCGCCCAGCGAGATTCCGTAGACGCCGATCGACGTGAGCGCCAGAATGAAGAGAATTCCGGCGTTGACGTCGCTGATGGCCCAGATGTTTCCCGGTGACGGCTCGGAGAACGGAATGACCGCGTAGACGGAAAAGGCCGTCAGCAGCGAGATGAACGGCGCCAGGCGGTAGATCAGCGGGTCGGCGGTCTTGGGCGTGAGGTCTTCCTTTAAAATGAGTTTCACCGCGTCGACGGCCGGCTGCAGCAGCCCCCACGGGCCGACGCGGTTGGGGCCCGGGCGCAGCTGCATCCAGCCCATGACCTTGCGCTCGAAGAGCATCGCGTACGCAAACGTCGTGATCACGGCGAACAGCAGGACCGCGCATTTGATCAGCACGATCCACCAGATGCCGGCTGCGGGCGTCCACCACGCGCCGCTCACGCCGTCACCGCCTGCTGCTCCGCCGACGGACGCACGTTGACCAGCCGCACCGACGCATTTTCGCCGAACACGTTCGCGGGGTCATCACCTAAACCGCTCAATAGAGCGATCGTTCCGGCGGGAATTCCGGCTCGCACTTCGAGCAGGACGTCGTGCATGGTGTGGCGCCCGCCCTCGACGTCGACGTAGTCGCACGTGCCCACGCCAAGGCGCTGCGCGTCCTCGGGGCCGATTGCGGCTTGCGGCAGCGGACAGAGATCGGCGATTCGCGCGTCGTGCGCGCTGGTACCGCCGCCGGCGAAGATGCTGCTTTGCAGGACGACGCGCAGCTCGCCCTTTTCCCCGCTCGGCGGCGCGGTGACGCTCGACGCATCGATGCGGGCAAAGCGGGCGTCGCCGAAAGTGAACGGCTGGACCGTGCTCAGCCGCGAGCGTACCTGCGCGTCGACCTCTTCGACCGAGGGCAGCTCCACGCCGAGTTTTTCAGCCAGGCCGATGAGGATCTCGAGATCGTCCATCGTTCCACGGGGTGATTCGAGCGCTGCCGCGGAGTTGAGCTGCAGCAGATCTCCGGCAAGGTTGGTCGTCGTACCCGTCTTCTCAAAGCCCGCCTTCGCAGGCAGCACCAGCGTGGCCAGTTGCGCGGTCTCGGTCATGAAGAGTTCGGTGACTGCAACGAACGGAATCTTCGCGAGCGCTTCGCGCACCACGTCGCCTTCAGGATAATGCAGCGCGGGATTCGCACCGAAGATCGAAAGTACCGCCAATCCCCCGTCGGCGGCATCGGCGAGCATCGCGCTCGTATCGCTCGCACCGTTTTCGGGCAGCATGCCCATGGCTTCGGCGCCGCGCGCGTTGGGTTGTTCGTTCGTGATGTACGTCATCACCGTCGCACCCGCGGGCACCGCTTCGTACAAAGCGCGGCCAAGAGCCAGATCGACGCCGTCCCAGATCAACGCGATGCGCTGCGCATCCTTAGGTAGTGCTGCAACCGCTTGTGCGATCGTGGCGACGTCCGTGCTCGGAATGGGCGCGGGATAGGGCCGTTCGAACGAACCGATGCGAATGAGCTTGGCGCCTTTTTGGAATGCGGCCTTGCGCACGCGCAAGTCCATGACGGGCGCGCGTTCCGCGGGCGACTCGCCCGCGATGAGGATGGCGTCCGCACTCTCCAGACCCAGCAGCGTCCCCGCATCGCGCCCGGGCGACGCTTGACGCTGGCGTCCCGCACGCCAATCCAAATTCCGCACACCCGCAGCTCGAAAAACGTGCGCGAGCACGTACGCTTCTTCATTGGTGAGCCGTCCGCCGCCGATGGCGCCCACGCTCTTCGGATTGACCGCGATCGCTTCGCGCAGCGCCGTCGCCCACAGCGAGAG
>DASRDE010000248.1:0-8735 GCA_035652755.1 Vulcanimicrobiaceae bacterium
CCCGGCGGCCCCGCGCATCGAGGCGGCGACGATGGCCAGGGCCAAAACCGCGCCGGCCGCTGCCGGAATCGCCACTCTGCGCGAAAACATGGTCGCGATTCAATTACCGTCTTTGCCCGCGGGCCTACCTGCATGGCGGGCGGAACGCCGCCAAAAAGCCGCGAAAGTGGCACCATGCTGCCAGAGCTGCTGGCATGGTTCACCGGTAAGGAGCCTAACCGGCGGAAATATCCGCGCAAGCGGAAGCCCTATCGGGCAACGTTTTCCGTCGACGGCGGTGCGACGCAGAAGCCGGCAATCGGATTGGACATCAGCGGCGGCGGGCTTTGCGTTCTGACCCAAGAGCCCGTCGGCAAAGATGAATTCGAGGTACGCGCGACCATAGAATCGCGCGTCGTTCGCGTGCGCGCAAAATCGGTTTGGCAAGACACCGTCACGCATCAGGGCAAATCCGTGTGGCGCTACGGCATGCGGTTCACGGGCATCTCGGCCGACGATTGGGATGCAATCGTGCGCTATACGACCGACCGCCCCGTCGAAGAAGGCAACAAGGCGCAGGAAGAGCTCACAACCGTGCGCATGACGCCCGACGATGCCAATCGTCTGCTGCCTACCAAGCTGCAGTATCGCCTGTTGCAGATGCTCGTCGAGCGCCGGCGCCTGGCGCCGCTCAAAGAGAGTCAAACGCCGCTGGTTCAATACTTCTATTCCGGCGTCGTGCGCCATGAGGGCAAACTGATGCACCGGCTCACGATTCAATCCAAGGTCGTGACCCCCGAAGGCGACGAGATGTTCGAGACGCGATTTGTCTTCGACGACAAAGGCGATAACATCATCGTTCTGAATTAGGGCGGCATGAAGACGGCGCTCATTACCGGCATCACCGGGCAGGACGGCTCGTACCTGGCCGAACTCCTGTTGGAGAAGGGGTACCGCGTTGTCGGCATGACCCGGCGCACGAGCACCGACGTGCACGAGCGCATCCAGCACCTGGTCGACGACCTCGAATTCGTCTCCGGCGACTTGCTCGATCAAACCTCGATCACCAACCTGGTGGCGGCGGTCAAACCGGACGAGGTCTACAATCTGGCCGCGCAGTCGTTCGTGCCCACCTCATGGTCGCAGCCGGTGCTCACGGGCGAGTTTACCGCGTTGGGCGTCACGCGCGTGCTCGAAGCGATCCGGGCCGTCGATCCGAAGATCCGTTTCTACCAAGCATCGAGCTCCGAGATGTTCGGCAAAGTGCAAGCCGTACCGCAAGACGAAACGACGCCGTTCTATCCGCGCAGCCCGTACGGCGTGGCCAAAGTCTACGGCCATTGGATCACCGTGAACTATCGCGAGTCCTACGACATGTTTGCCGTCAGCGGGATCCTCTTCAACCACGAAGGGCCGCGGCGCGGCAAAGAATTCGTCACGCGAAAAATCAGCGACGGCGTCGCGCGCATCAAGTTCGGTTTGCAGAAAGAGTTGCCGCTTGGCAATCTGGACGCGCAGCGTGACTGGGGATTTGCGGGCGACTACGTGCGCGCGATGTGGCTCATGCTGCAGCAGCCGGTGCCCGACGACTACGTCATCGCCAACGGCCGCACGCACAGCGTCCGCGAGTTTTGCCGCATAGCGTTTGAAGCCGCCGGTCTGGGGTCGTACGAGCAGTACGTCAAGATCGATCCGCGCTTCGTGCGTCCGGCCGAAGTCGATCTGCTGATCGGCGATCCGTCGAAGGCAAAGCGCGTGCTCGGCTGGGAACCGCAGGTGAGCTTCGAGCAGCTGGTTGCGATGATGGTCGAAGCCGACATCGAACGGTTGCGTCCGCTCGCGGGCGTGTAGCCGATCCGATGCGGGCGCTCGTCACCGGTGCGACCGGATTCGTTGGGCGGCACTTGGTCGACGCGCTGCGCGCACGGGGCCACGAAACGATTGCGGCGGGCGGCCCGGACGACACGAGCGGAGCGCTGCCGATCGATCTCGCGGACGAACAGAGCCTGCATGCCGCGTTCGACGTCTCGCAGCCGGACGCCGTATTTCATCTCGCCGCGCAGGCCTTCGTGCCCCGCTCGATCGAGGACCCGCAGGAGACCTACCGCGCGAACGTTTTAGGCACGGCAAACGTGCTGCAGGCCTTGCGCGACGCACAGCGGCGCTTCGGGCGATCGATTCGTTTGCTCTTCGTCAGCTCGGCCGAAGTCTATGGTGCGCAGCCGCCCGAAGCAATGCCGCTTGCGGAAACGCGCGCTTCCAATCCGGTCAATCCGTACGCCGCCAGCAAAGCTGCCGCGGAAGTGCTGGTTCTCGGAGAAGCGCGCGCCCTCGGCGTCCAAGCCATTATTACGCGCGCCTTCAATCATATCGGTCCCGGCCAAAACGAGCGCTTCGTCGTGCCGTCGCTGGCAGCGCAGCTGGCCGCGATTGCGTCGGGCGGCGAACCGGTCTTGCTCGTGGGCAATCTGCAAGCCAAACGCGATTTTCTGGACGTGCGCGACGTTGCGCTCGCCTATGTATTGCTTGCCGAGCGCGGTACTCCCGGTGAAACCTACAACGTGTGCAGTGGAACGGCGGTCGCGATTCGCGACGTGCTCGGCGAGCTGATCCGCATCGCGCACGTGGCCGTGGAGGTGCGCGAGGATCCCTCCCGGATGCGGCCGGTCGACGTGCCGGTGCTCTTCGGCGACAACACCAAGCTGCGCGCAGCGGTCGATTGGACGCCGCAGTACAGCCTGCACCGCTCGCTGCAGGACGTCTACCGGCAGCTGCAAATGAGCCGCACGTGAGAGACGGTCAAAACGGCGACTTCGAAGCCTTCGTCTTCAAGAATCGCGGCGCGCTGCTGAGTATTCCCGCCGTTTTGCTCGCTGCATTCGGCAAGCCGAGCGCGTTCGGCGTGACGATCGGGTTGCCGCTGGCGATCGCCGGCGAACTGGTGCGGTGCTGGGCCGTCGGCTACTCGGGCGTAACGACCCGCGAGAACCACGTGACGGCGCCCGAACTGGTCACCGCCGGACCGTATGCCTACGTGCGCAATCCGCTGTACGTAGGAAACTTCATCACCGCCGCCGGCTTTGCGCTCGCGTTTACGGGCGGAAATGACGCCGCGCGCCGAGCGCTGCTGATCGGCGGCGCACTCGGAACGATGGCCGCGGTGTACTCGATCATCGTCCCGTACGAAGAAGCGTATCTGCGCGCGCAGTTCGGCGACGCCTACGACGCGTACACCGCGCAAGTTCCGCCGTTCGTGCCGTCGGGGACGCCCGCGGTCGAACAGCGCGGCGAATGGAAGCCCAGTGTGATCGCGCAAGCGGAATCCAAGACGTTCGGGACCTTCGGCGCCATGCTTGCGGTCCTAGCTCTAAAAGCGCTCAAAGCGTAGTCTTCTGATGAACGCGCGGGCGCGCTTGATTCTCGCCCTGATCCTGGTGGCGCTCGTCGCTGCGCTGGAGTTCTGGGGCGGCTTCCGCGCCAACTCGCTGGCGCTGCTGACCGATGCGGTGCACGTGTGCATGGACGTGTTCGCGCTCGGCGTCGCGCTCTTCGCGCTCGTGAGCGCGCATCGGCCCGCAACCTCGAGCAAGACGTTCGGGTACGGACGGCTTGAAGTGCTCGGCGCGCTGATCAACGGCAGCGTTCTGCTTGCGGCGACCGGATTTATTTCGTACGCCGCCGTCGCGCGCTTTGGAACTGCGTACCATCCCCAGGGAACGCTGATGATGGCGTTCGCGGGCGCGGGGCTTGCAGTGAACATAGCCGTCGGAACGATGCTCGCCCGTCACAGCCACGGCAACCTAAACATGCAGGCGGCGCTCTTTCACGTCGCCGGCGATGCGCTTGGAGCCGTTGCCGTGATCGTGGGCGGCGCGGTCATTGCCGTTACGGGCGCGAGCTGGATCGATCCGGTGCTTTCGCTGTTCGTCGCGGCCATTATCGTCGTCGGCGTCTTCCGCGTGATTCGGGACGCGACCGACGTGCTGCTCGAGGGCGTGCCGCGCGGCATGCAAGTCGCCGAGATTCGCGGCGCAATGTCGGCCATTCCGGGAATTGTCGCGGTCCACGATCTGCACGTGTGGACGATCGGCAGCGGAGCACCCGCGCTTTCCGCGCACGTCTTAGTTGAAGACCGCCGCGTGAGCGAAGCAACGGCCGTGCTCTCGGAAGTCGATGCCGTGCTGCGCGAGCGCTTCGGCATTACCCACGTGACGCTGCAGTTCGAGTGCGAAAACTGCGCAGCGGACGAACGCGTCGTCTGCACGCAGGCTCCCGTCACACCGGACCGCCGACTTTTGTAGCGGGCGCAAGATGAGGGACGCCTTCGGCGGGTCACGAATCGTCGGAGGGCCATGACCATGCAGAATTCGCGCGCCGTCGTCACCGGATTCGCGCGCACGCCCTTCGGCCGCCTGGGCGGCGGCCTCTCGTCGCTGGAAGCCACTACGCTCGGGGCCGCGGCGCTCGTCGCCGCACTGGAGCGCTCGGGGGTCGACCCCGCCGCGGTAGAACACGCGATCTTCGGACAGGTGCTCCAGGCCGGCGCCGGCCAGAACCCGGCGCGCCAGGCGGCGTTCAAAGCGGGCCTTGCCAAGACGACGACTGCCGAGACGCTCAACAAGGTCTGCGCCTCGGGCCTGCTCGCGGTCGTGAATGCCGCGCGGCTGATCAACGAGGGAAGCAACGACGTGGTCGTGGCCGGCGGGATGGAGTCGATGTCCAACGCGCCGTACCTGCTCAAGGACGCTCGCAACGGCTACCGCTTCGGCGACGGGCGATTGATCGATGGGATGATCCACGACGGTTTGTGGGACTACTACTTTCCGATGACGATGGCCGCGCAGGGAGCCAAGGTCGCCAACGAACTGGCTGTCACGCGCGAAGATCAGGACCGCTTCGCCTATGAGAGCCATCGCCGCGCAACGCAGGCTCAAAACGCGGGCGAGCTCGCCGATGAAATCGTTCCGCTTCGCGTCGCGACCAAACACAAAGGCAAGATCGTGGTCGATCACCTGCCCGAACCCGCGCGCGAGCGCGTTCCGGTTGCCGCCGGATCGTCGAATGAAGGCGCGGACGCGATCTGGTCGCATCGGCCGTCCAAGGAATTTACGCTCAATTACGGCGAGTGGGCGCCGTTCGTAACCGGCGATGTACCGCACGCGACCGTCGACCGCGACGAAAGCGTGCGCACCGACACGACGTTGGATGCGATGGCCAAACTCAAGCCGCTGGAAAAAGACGGAACGATTACCGCCGGCAATGCCCCGGGAGTCAACGACGGCGCTGCCGCGCTGGTGCTGTGCAGCAGCGAGTTCGCGCAGCGCACGGGCGCGCAGGCGCTTGCGACGATCCTGGATCACGCGACCGTCGGTTGGGACTCGCCGTACATCGCGCTGACGCCGGCAATGGCCGCGCAAAAGCTGCTCCAAAAGACCGGACTGCACGCGCGCGACATCGACGTCTGGGAGATCAACGAAGCATTCTCGGCCGTCGCGCTGACGTCGGCACGGATGCTGGGCATCGATCCCGAGCAGATCAACAAGTTCGGCGGCGCGGTCGCGATGGGTCATCCGATCGGCGCGTCGGGCGCGCGCATCGTCGCCACGATCGTCAATCAGCTGCGCAAACGCGGCGGCGGCCTTGGCATCGCGGCGATCTGCAGCGGCGGCGGTCAAGGCGACGCGCTGCTGGTTCGAGTGGACTGAGCGGGAAGCGCAGGGCGTGAAGGTTGCCGTCATCGGCGCCGGCCAAATGGGGTCGGGTATTGCGCAGGTCGCGGCAACGCACCATCATTCCGTGATCCTTGTCGATCGGGACGAAGCGCTCGTCCAGCGCGGTATTGCCGGGATCGAACGCAATCTCTCGCGCGCAGTCGAGAAAGGCCGATTGACCCCCGAACAGCGCGGCACGATTCTCACGCACGTGCGCCCGGAAACGGCCATTAAGGATTTCGACGTCGACATCGCGATCGAAGCCGCCACCGAAAACGTCAATCTCAAACGCGAACTCTTCCGCACGCTCGACCAAGCGACGCCGCCCGAGGCGATCCTCGCAAGCAACACCTCGTCGATTTCGATCACGCTGCTTGCCGCGGCGACCGGCAGACCCGGCAACGTCATCGGCATGCACTTCATGAACCCCGTACCGGTCATGCAGCTGGTCGAGATCATCCGCGGCATTGCCACGACCCAGCAGACGTACGACACCGTCGAACAGCTGGCGCGCGGCTTGGGCAAAACGCCCGTCGAAGTGCGCGATTTTCCGGGCTTCGTTTCCAACCGCGTGCTGATGCCGATGATCAACGAGGCCATCTATGCCGTGTACGAAGGCGTCGGCACTCCCGAGGCGGTGGACACCGTGATGAAGCTCGGGATGAACCATCCGATGGGACCGCTGCAGCTGGCGGACTTCATCGGGCTGGACACGTGTCTAGCGATCATGAACGTGCTGTACGACGGCTTTTCCGACACGAAGTACCGGCCGTGCCCGCTGCTCAAGCAGTACGTCGCCGCCGGCTGGTTCGGGAAGAAGAGCGGACGCGGCTTCTACACGTACGAGTAGCGCAGATGGAAACGACGGCGCGCACGCCATTCGAATTGAGCGACGAGCAGCGGCAGATCGGCGATCTCGCCGCGGAGATCGCCCAGCGCGAGATCGCGCCGCACGTAACGCAGTGGGATCGCGAACACCGGTTTCCGCGCGAGCTGTACGCGAAGCTGAACGCGGCCGGGATCATGGGCCTGCTCGTCCCCGAGCAGTACGGCGGCGCGGGCGCGGACTACGTCTCGTACGCGCGCGCCATCGAAGAATTGGCGCGCGTCGACGCGGGCACGGCCGTCACCGTCTCGGTTCATTCGATGATCTGCATGGCGATCTTGAAGCTCGGCAGCGAGGAGCAGAAGCGCCGCTACCTGCCCCGCCTCGCGCAAGAGGATTGTATCGCCGGGTTCGCGCTCACCGAACCCGACGCGGGATCGGATGCGGCGAACCTGCGTGCGAGCGCGCGCCGCGATGGAAGCGGCTACGTGCTCAACGGCCGCAAGCAGTGGTGCACGAACGGCAGCTATTCGACCGTGCTCATGGGGATGTTCCGGACCGGCGGCGCCGGACCGAAGGGCGTTTCGGCATTCTTGATCGACAACGATCTGCCCGGCGTCGTGGTGGAAAAAATTACCGAGAAGCTCGGGATTCACACGAGCAACACGTGCGACGTCGCGTTCGACGACGTGCGCGTCCCCGCAGAAGCTTTGCTCGGGCGCGAGGGCGACGGATTCAGCCACGCGATGACCGCTCTCACCGGCGGACGCATCGGCATCGCCTCCCAGGCGTGCGGAATTCTTGCGGCGTGCTTGGACGCGTCGGTGAAGTTCGCGGCCGAACGCACGGCCTTCGGCAAACCGATCGGCGCGTTCGAAGGCATCTCGTTCAAGATCGCGCAGATGGCGACCGACCTGGATGCCGCGCGTCTGCTCACGTATCGCGCGGCTGCCTTGTACGATGCGGGCCGTCCCTTTGCTGTCGAAGCGAGCAAGGCAAAGTACTTTGCATCGACCGCGGCGCGCAAGCATGCCGCCGAGGCGCTGCAGATTCACGGCGGGTATGGTTACACGACCGAGTTTCCCGTCGAGCGGTATTACCGCGACGCGAAGATCACCGAGATCTACGAGGGTACGTCGGAGATTCAGCAGATCATCATCAGCCGGTCGTATTTAGGGAAGCTGTAGCAAGACCAACATAAGGAAAGACAAGCAACATCGTATGAACCTCATGGAGTATCAGGGGAAGGAACTCTTCCGCCGCGCGGGCATTCCGATTCCGCGAAGCCGGCACGTCACGACTGCGGATGAAGCCGCGGATTTCGTCGCGCAGAATCCGGGCGAATGGGTCGTGAAGGCGCAAGTCCTCATGGGCGGGCGCGGCAAGGCCGGCAAGATCAAGTTCGCGACCGACGCGCAGAGCGCGCGCACGGCTGCGTCGGAGATCATGGCCACGCCGATGCCTCCCAACCGGCAAAACCCGAACGGCGAGGCGATCAACTCGCTGCTGTTGGAAGAGAAGCTGCCGATCGCGTTGGAAGCGTACTGCGCGATTGCGATCGATCGCACGACGAAAAAACCGGTCGTCATGGTGAGCAAGTACGGCGGCATGGACATCGAGGAGGTCGCCGACGAGCATCCCGAGTCGATCGCCAAAGCGTTCGTCGACGTCGCCGGCGGCTATTGGCCCTTCATCGGGCGCGAATTGTCGTTCAAAGCCGATCTCGACCCGGGCTATCGCAAAGCGCTCCCCGGCGTCATCGGCGGCCTGTACGATCTCTTCTTCCGCTACGGCGCCAAGCTCGTCGAGATCAATCCGCTCGCGCTCACGCAAGACGGCCGGGTCATCGCTTCCGATGCGAAGGTCGAACTCGACGACGACGCGCTGTACAAGAATCCCGAGTTCAAGCAGTGGCAAACCGTGCTGCCGCTGGACGAGGACGAAACGCTGGCGACGCAAGCCGGCCTGGGCATCCGGAACTTCCGGCGCTTCGGCGGCAACGTCGGAACGATGGCGAACGGCGCGGGGCTTGCGATGGGAACGATGGACGCGGTAAAGAACGCGGGCGGCTCGTTCGCGAACTTTCTCGACGTCGGAGGCGGTGCGAACGCCGAACGCGTGCGCAACTGCTACGAGCTCGTGATGAACCACACGGGAGCCAAGGTCTTTTTCATCAACATCTTCGGCGGCATCACGCGCTGCGACGAGGTCGCCAAAGG
>DASRDE010000249.1:0-2780 GCA_035652755.1 Vulcanimicrobiaceae bacterium
GTACCGCACGCTCCAGGACACCGCCGCCGATCCCCTCGGTCTGGGCATCACGCTCGATGCCAGCGGCAATCTGTTCTGGTCGCTCTCCACAAACCGCGGTGCGGGTTTCGGTCAAGTCGACGAGTTTGCAAGCGCGCACGGCTTGCCGATCGTCACGAGCTTCATCCTCTCGCGCTATCCCGGAGGTCTCGCATTCGACAAGACCGGAAATGCCGTCGTTTGCGACGTCGGTGCACCGGCCGTCGACGTCTTTCCGCCGGGCTCGTCGCGGCCGTCGCGCCAATACGCGCAAGTCGGCGAGCCGCTCTTCCACGCATTCGATCCGGCCGAGCTGAACGACTACGTCGCCGACTTCATCAGTTTGGACGTCGGCGTGTACGACTACGCTTCCGGCACGCTCAAACGAAAGATCACCCAGGGGTTGTCCTCGTCGGTGCCGCCGCAGGGCGTGGCATTCGATCCGCGCGCAAAATATTAAGGAATTTTCCTCAGTTTTTCTTACGCGGCTGGTATCTTCGAGGTGCGGTTGAAGCAGACGAAAACAGAGAGTGCGGAACTCTCGAAGTTAGGGCCTGCTATCAGGCCAAGTACGGCTCAACCGAAAACGCGGGGCAAACACAGGGGCTGTCGAATCGACGGCCCCTCCCTCATTTTGGACGCCCGACCGCGGCAAAGCTAACGCCATTCAAGACTCCGGTGCCCCCGCCGCGCATACTAGGGGTTATGAAACGGGCCGAATTGCTGCAATCCGGCGCTGCGCTTGCCGCGCTTTCCGCGGGCGTTTCCGCGCACGGCTTGGCCTCGTCGCCGGCCGCGCGCACCCGAATCTCGCCGCTGACGCCTCCCGACGCCGGAGTACCGGCGGCATTTTTACTTTCCGAGGGCGCGGTCCTAATTGATTTTGCCGGACCATGGGAAGTCTTTCAGGACGCAAACGTCGCCGATCGATCGCAGCCCGCGTTCCTCCCGTACACAGTCGCGGAGAGCACGCACCCGATTACGGCAAGCGACGGCATGCGCATCGTGCCGCAATACGATTTCGCGAACGCGCCCGCACCCAAAATCGTCGTCGTGCCGGCACAGTCCGATGCGTCGAGCGCGGCGAAGGCCTGGCTCAACAGCGTGGCGCGCACGGCCGACGTGGTCATGTCCGTGTGCACGGGTGCGTTCGTCCTTGCCGAGGCGGGCCTTTTGGACGGACACCACGCGACCACGCATCACGCCTCGCTCACGCGCCTCGCAATGCAGTATCCGGAAATTACGGTGCGCCGCGGCGCGCGCTTCGTCGACGAAGGCCGCATCGCGACGTCGGCCGGTCTCTCCGCCGGCATCGACCTGGCACTGCACATGGTCGCGCGCTACTACGGAGAAAGTGCCGCGCACCAAACGGCGTATTATATGGAGTATCAGGGCCAAGGGTGGATGAATGACAACTCCAACACGGCGTACCTCAAGCCGCCGCCCGCGCGTCCGGGCTACGCGCTGTGCCCAGTGTGTTGGATGGAGGTCGACCCAAAAACCGCGCTGTCCTCGACGTATCGCGGCCATAACTATTATTTTTGCATGCCGGGACACAAGACGCTGTTCGATTCGGCCCCCGCGCGGTTCTTGAGTGTATCGTAAGTTCCCGGCCGGTTACTTTACCGGCGAAACGTCCCAGTGGGAAATCGCCGGCGTGCTGCTCACCGAAGTGCGTCACCCCGCCGCCAAAGCCGTTCCCCTGCACGAACATCAGGCGCCGTATTTGAGTTTGCTGCTCGAAGGCGCCTACGAAGAGCGCGGGGACGATTTCGAGATCCGGTACGAGCCGTACACACTCGTTTTCCATTCCGCGGAAACCGTGCACGAAGACGAAATGCTCGGACCGTGCAAGTTCTTCGCGGTCGATCTGTTGCCGCCATGGGAGGCGGTCATCGACGAGCTCGGCGGCGCGCCCGCTCACGTCTTCGAAATGCACGGCGGCGACCCGATTTGGCTGGTGTTGCGTTTATATCGTGAATTTTTGTCCCGTCCGGAAGCGTCGCGGGCCAACGTCGCGGCGCTCGTGTATGAAATTTGCGCGCACGTCGCACAGCGTCAATCCGACGACGGGCACGAGCCTTCGTGGCTTGCGCAAGTCGACGGGGTCGTGAGCGAGCGCTTTTCCGAACCGATCGATATCGCGGCGATCGCCGCAGGCGTCGGCATTCATCCGGCGCACGTCTGCCGCGCTTTCCGGCGCTTTCGCGGCCGAACGATCACCGACGCGCTGCTCGGAGCGCGCGTGCAGCACGTCGCGCGTCGTTTGGCCGAATCCGACGAGCCGCTGTCCAGGATCGCTTCCGACGCGGGCTTTTCCGATCAGAGCCACATGACGCGCGTCTTCAAGCGCCTTACGGGATATCCGCCGGGCGAGCATCGGCGAAGGGTACGCGTATGAAAAAAACCTTTGCTCTCGTTCTCACGTTCGTCAGCGTTCTCGCCTCCGCGCTTTCGGTTCGCGCGCAGACCGCGCCCGACGCCGCGATGATGCAGCCCGTGCAGCGCTGGATCGACGCGTATAACAGCGGAACGGGCGCGCTCCCCGAAGATATCTTCTCCGACGACGTCGTCATCACCGACGAGTTCCCGCCGTACGTCTGGACCGGAAAAGCCGGCGAACACGCATGGGCGAGCGCCATTGATTCATTCATCAAGCCCGGCAGACAGCACGTCTCGGTCGGACCGCCGCAGTCGTTTCTACCCACGCGCGGCGGAAACCGCGTGAGTTTCGTGCTTCCGGCGACGCTGAGCTTTACGTC
>DASRDE010000250.1:0-2762 GCA_035652755.1 Vulcanimicrobiaceae bacterium
GGTGTCGAGGATGCGGCACTCTTCCTCACGCGCGACGGCGGCACGAGTTGGAGCGAACTGCCGGCACTGCGCGAGCATCCCTCCGGCCCGTCATGGCAGCCGGGCGCCGGCGGCATGTGCTTGCACACTATCGTCATCGACCCCGAAGACGCAAAGCGCATGTTCGTGGCGATCTCGGCCGCGGGCGTCTTCCGCACGCAGGACGGCGGTACTGCCTGGCAGCCGATCAACCGCGGGCTTCGGTCGGAGGGGCTTCCGGATCCCGACGCACCGGTCGGCCACTGCGTCCACCGGCTCGCGATGCACCGGAGCCGTCCGCAAACGCTGTTCATGCAAAAGCATTGGGACGTCATGCGCTCGGACGACGGCGGCGATACGTGGAGCGAGGTCAGCGGAAATCTGCCGACGGACTTCGGCTTTGCGATCGACGTGCACGCGCACGAGCCCGAGACGATTTACGTCGTACCGATCAAGAGTGATTCCGAGCATTATCCGATCGACGGACAGCTGCGCGTCTACCGCAGCCGCACCGGCGGCAACGAGTGGGAAGCGCTCTCCAACGGCCTGCCCGCCGCAAACTGCTACGTGAACGTGCTGCGCGACGCAATGGCCGTCGACACGCTCGATCCCTGCGGCATCTATTTCGGAACGACCGGCGGTCAAGTATACGTCTCGCCCGATTCGGGTGAATCGTGGATGCCGATCGTGCGCGATCTGCCCGCAGTCCTCTCGGTCGAGGTGCAGACGCTGGCGTGATTCGGGTCGTGCTTCCTGCGCATCTGCGCACACTCGCGCGGCTGAACGGAGACGTCGAAGTCGAGCCGGCCGATCCCGCGACGCTTTCGGCGGTGCTGGACGTCCTGGAGCAGCGGTATCCGATGCTGCGCGGAACGATTCGCGACGCAGTCACGCGCCGGCGCAGGCCGTTCATCCGTTTTTTCGCCTGCCGGCGCGATCTCTCGCACGGGCCGCCGGACGCACCGCTCCCGGCCGAGATCGTTTCGGGCGCCGAGCCCCTGCTCATCGTCGGCGCGATGGCGGGCGGATGATGCGCGCTAGCTGAGCAGCGTCGTCATCAGCTCTGCCGCGGCCTGCCGGTGTTTGCGGTTGGAAGTCAGGCGCGCGGAGCAGCGGTAGGCCTGCACCAGCGAAAACGCATGTCCGAAGCGCTCGAGCGCTTCGACGGCCGCGGAGATGGACGCGCGCGCGGCGGCCGCCTCGCCCAGCTGTTCTTGCGCTTCCGCTTCGATTCGCAGTGCCGCGCCTACGTAGCGTTCGCCCCCCAGCCGCGTCATAGCGGCGCGAGCGGCGCGCGCGGTACGAATAGCGGCCCCGCATTGCCGCGCCGCCAGCCGCGCCTCGGCTTCAGCTAACCCGCACAGGGCGGCAACGAATCCGCCTTCGGTTACGAGCATTCGCGCCTGTTTCGTCAGCGCCAGCGCCGCGGTTGCGTTTCCGCTGCGCGCTTCGGCGTACGACAGGTTTAGGCACATGTACGCCGCTTCGTCGCTTCCGCACACCGATCTGGCGACGCCCAGCGCCGTGCGTCCGTAACTGAGCGCATCTTCGTAATTCTCCCGCTGCATGAAGAGCACGCACAGCTCCATCGAGGCTTTTGCAGCGCGCCGGATGGCATGATGGCGCTGATAGATGGAAAAAGCTTCTTGCAGCTCGTCGATCGCCGGGGATAATCCGCCGCGCATAAGCGCATGCGCAGACCCGTACGCCGCCGCAAGGTCGCCGCGCAGGAGCGGCGACGGGTGCGCGAGGCGATCGCACGCGAGCGCCGCTTCTCCCAATGCAGCTAGCGCATCGTCGGCCCTACCCGATTCCGAAAGCACGTCCGCCTTCGCCAGCAGCGCGGCGATCGCGATTTCGAGGGCCCCGTGATCGTTCGCGCTCGCCGAGCGGAGCCGCTGCAGCGCGCGTTCGTAGGCGCGCAGCGAATCGGGCATGTTGCCGGTGTGCCAACACAGCATGCCGTCGCTCAAGGCAACCGCCGCTTCGAGGACCGGATGCGATTCGCCGCATGCGGCAAGCGCAAGACGTGCAGAGTGCAGCGCCCGCGTCGCGCGTTTCGCGTCGCCGGCGTCGCACGCGATCTCCACGCTGCGGCAAAGCGCGCGCACGGCCTCTTCCGCCGGAGCGTCGTGCGCCAATTCCAGCTCTTTCAGCGCCGCCTCGAAGTGGCCGACCATTCGCAGCGAGGACGCGTACTGCATGCGCAGTTCGAATTCGCTGGGGCGGATTCGAGCTGGTTCGACCGGCGCGGAGAACTCGCGTTGCAGCGCGAGTGCCAGCCGCTCCTGAGCCCGGCGCCGCTCGCGATAGAATTCGCGGCGTGAAATGCCCAGATCGCGCGCGACGTTCTCGTGCTTTTCACCGCGCAGATCGCAGCGCGTCAGGATAGCACGCTGCCGGGCGCCATGCGAACCCGCAGCGGCGTGCGGCGGCTCAAGCGCGTCGATCGCGGCAACGACGGCGGCGCGGATGCGGGCCGACATCGTGCGCTCGACCACCGGCGCCGGACCGGCCGCCTGCGCACCCGCAACATATGGTGCCGCGAGCGGGTTGGTCCGCAGTTCCTGCGGGTCGTCAAGGCGGCGGAGCAAACGTCGAAGCGCGGCTATTGGCACCATTTGGGCACTTTTTTCGAGGGCCGGGGCGCCCGGCCATGCGTACATGCATCACCGGCGGGTCTACTGATGAGGGGAGTTCCATGAATATTTCACGCCTTGCGGCCTTTGCGCCGTCTGCGTGCT
>DASRDE010000251.1:0-7085 GCA_035652755.1 Vulcanimicrobiaceae bacterium
GGCGTCATGTACCAGTAACACGTTCGATCGCCGCAGGTCACGGCCGGGCGCTAACCTGCGGTCATGACCATCGACACGCATTCGCAACTCGGCATGCTCGCCGCCCCGGTGGCATGCGTCGATCGCCGCTCGCTCTCGCAGGCCTGGTATTCCGCACTGTACGGTGAAGGCCGGCCGCAGCCGCGCGCGGCGTCGCCTATCCGGACGGGCGATTGCGGAACGCCCGGCGTGCGGGCACGCCGCATGCCCCAAGCTGCAGCCGTTCGCGAAATCCAGTGCGCGCAGACGATCAAAGCCCAGCCGCAGCAGAGCGCTGCGACGGCAACCGGCGCCGCGGAACGGCGCGCGCTCCCAACGCAGCTGGCGCGCCGCATCGAACGAACGCTTCGCCGCGCGCCCGCGGTCTCGAAGGCATCGCTTTGCGTGGAGGCGGGAGGCGCTCGCGTTCAACTGCTCTTTCGCAGCAGCAGCTGCGGGCTTCACGTCGTGGCCATCTGCAGCGCGAAAGTGCAGCGCCAAGTGGCAGCGGCGCTCTTGCAGGCGCGGTTCGCATTAGCGCGGCGCGGCATTTCGCTTCACACGTCGACGAGCGGCCGCGCATGACGATTTCGGACGGACTTGCCAGGGCATTCGATACCGTCGCGGCACGCGAACGCGACGTGCTCGAAGCCTATACGCCGGGAGCGGTTCCGTTGATGCCCGGCGCCGCAGCGCCGCAAACGCAGACAAAGACGCTCGATCCGCTCAGTGTTGCTCCGCCGGACGGCGCGTACTTTCTCATCGAAGGCGCCCATGGCGGCCGGCTCCTTACGCGCGACGGCGGCTTTGCCATGCGCGGCGGCGGGCTCGTCGATCGCCAAGGCCGCGCCGTGCTCGGTTTTAAATCTTCCAATTCGACGCTTTCGCCGCTGCGCGCTGAGCCTGCCGACGTCGCTCTCGGATTCACGGACGGAGTTTCGATCGCAGCGGACGGCTCGGTAACGTATGCGCGACGCACGATCGATCCGCGAAGCGGAGCAGCGTTCGTGCAGCAAAGCGTCCTCGGGCGCATCGCGCTCGCACGCTTTGCCGCCGGAACGAAGCTGCGAAACGTGGATCCTTCGCACGCGGTCGCGGGCGACGCCGTCCCGCATATCGGGCGTCCGCAGGACGGAAATTTCGTAGGCCTGCAGCCCTTTGCTCGCGCGGGCAGCGGTATCGATCTCGATGCCGGACTGGAGCGCTTGCAGGAGGCGTACCTTTCGCTCGATGCGATTCGCGTGGCGCAGCGCGCGCAAGACGGTACGCAGAAGACGGCGATGGATCTCCTGAAGTGATCGGCAGGACGGTGCGCTTCTTGGCATTTGAGCCGGCGGCGCTTGCGCGCGGCTGCGTGCGCGAAGCCGCATTCGTCTCGCGATCGCTGCTTCCGATGCCGGCAGCGTGCGCGGTCGCGAACGGCGTTCGAGAAACGCTCGGATCATTGCTCGCCGAGCCGATCTCGCTGCAGCTCCTCGAACCCATCGTTCCGGATGCGGCTTCATGGCGTGCCCTGACCGCAGGCGCGCGCTTTTACCGTGCGCGCGGCCCGGCATGCGAGGCAGCACTGGTTCTGCGCGCGGAGGACGCGCTCGGCCTGGCAGCCGGCGCGTTCGGGGAAACGCCGGACGCGGCGCGGCCGCTTTCCGCCGTCGAGGAAGAGACGTTGGCGCGTTTCGCGAGCGCACTGAGCGGTTCGCTCGCGCACGTGTGCGGCCCGGGAAGCAGCGGCGCCGAACGCATTCTTGACATTTCGGGCTTCGTCACGTACTTCGAGATGCTGATCGAACGGCCGATCGAGGCGCGCATCGGCGTAGCGCTCTCCCGCGATCCCAACCCGGCTCCGGGAAGAACCCTGCGCGCCGAGGATTTGGGCGGCGTCGAGATCGAGCTGGGCGTCGAGCTGGCAAGGGGAGTCCTTGCGGCGTCGGAGTTCTTGGACTTACGACCCGGAGCCCATGTGCCGATGAAGACTAGGATAGGAGATCCCGGCCTGCTCAAGGCGGGCGCGGTGTCGCTGGCGCGCGGGGAATGCGGCGTGTCGGGCGGCCGCGCGGCCTTCGCGGTGACCGCGCCCACATAAAGGATGATCACGACGACGATGTCTCAACAAAAGCGCGCCGCCTCGCCGGTTGCAGATCAGCAAAACCTCGATATGCTGATGAACGTTTCGCTGCAAATCACGGCGGAGCTTGGAAAATGCAAGCTTCCGGTCTCCGAGATTCTGAAGCTCGGCACGGGCTCGATCGTCGAACTGGACCGGCTCGCCGGCGGCCCCGTCGACCTGCTGGTCAACAACAAATTGGTCGCACGCGGTGAGGTCGTCGCGATCGACGACAACTTCGGCGTGCGCGTGACGGAGCTGATTCAGGACCCCTCGTAGCGCGCTCACGCGGCGTTCATCGCGCCGCAACGTCCGTGCTCCATGCTGGCGGGCATGGACGCACTTCTCCGCATCGCCAATCACGCACAGGGAACGCTGCCGCTAGACGTGCTGGCCGCGCTAACGCTCCTGTCGGCCGCTCCCTTCGTCCTGGTCATGTGCACGTCGTTCGCGCGTATCGTCGTCGTGCTCTCCCTGGTGCGATCGGCAATTGGTGCCGCGGCGCTGCCGCCAAACTCGGTGCTGACCGGTATGGCGTTGGTTCTCACCGCAGTCGTAATGTCACCGACGTTGACTCGCGTTTCCAATGAAGCGCTGACGCCCTACTCCAAGGGCTCCCTGACGCAATCGCAGTTTCTCGAGCGCGCCACCGTTCCGCTTCGCGAGTTCATGCTGCGTCAGACGCGCGCCCAGGATCTGCAGCTCTTCGAACGCGTCGCCCGCATGCCTGAAAAGCCGCTCGCTGCGGTGCCTTTGCTGGTCGTCGTTCCGGCGTTCGTGGTGGGAGAACTGCGGGATGGATTCGCAATGGGCTTCGCGCTCTATCTACCGTTCGTCGCCATCGACTTGGCGGTTGCCTCGATACTGATGGGTCTGGGCATGTTCATGCTCAGTCCGCCGGTGATATCGCTGCCGGCGAAGCTGCTGCTGTTCGTGATGGTCGACGGGTGGGCGCTGGTCTGCGGAGGCCTGGTCTCGACCTTTCGATAAATGGCGCGGCATGCGGATAAGCCAAGCGCTGGCAACGCAGCGGCCGTTCTTTTCGTTCGAGTTCTTTCCGCCGCGGACGGACGAAGCTCACGCGCACCTGCTCGAGACGGTCCGCACGCTGCGCGAATTGCGCCCGGCGTTCGTTTCGGTCACCTACGGCGCCGGCGGCTCGACCCGCGCCCGCACAGTTGAAGTTTCCAAACAGATTCAGAACGAGATCGGCATGAACGTGATGGCGCACGTGACGTGCGCCGGAAGCAGCCGCGCGGAGCTGCGCGGCCTGCTGAACGACATCGAAGCTGCCGGCATCGAGAACGTCCTCGGACTGCGCGGCGATCCGCCCAAAGACGCGGCGCTTTTCGAACCCGCAGCCGGAGGTTTTGCGCATGCCAGCGACCTGATCGCGATGCTGGCCCGCAACTATCATTTTTGCGTCGGTGCCGCGTGTTATCCCGAAAAGCACGTAGAGGCGGCCAGCCTCGAGGAAGACCTGCGCAACGTCAAGCTCAAAGTCGACGCCGGCGCGGAGTTTCTGATCTCCCAGCTCTTCTTTGAAAACGACCGCTACTTCGAGTTCGTCGAGCGCGCGAGGACGATCGGCATCGCGGTTCCGATCCTGCCCGGGATCATGCCGATCACGAACTTCGAACAGATCCAGCGCTTTACCGCCATGTGCGGCGCGACCATACCGCCCAAACTGCTGGCCGAACTGCAGGTTCGCCGCGATGAGCCCAAGGCTGTCGAAGAGCTGGGCGTTGCGTATGCGACGCTGCAGTGCACCGATCTCCTACGGCGCGGTGCGCCCGGAATTCACTTCTACACCCTGAACCGTTCGCCGGCAACGCGCGCCATCGTAAGCGCACTGCTTGCGGCCACCGCCTGGCGGTCCTTCGCGGTTCGTTAGAAGTCGTCGTCGACCGGCGTGTGCGAGGGCGGCTGCGACTTGAAGTAAGACGCCGTGTATTTCGACTGAATCGTGCGGAACGTCAGCGGCGGCTGCATAAAGTCGAAGCAGTCCGCCAAGTCGTCGGCTCGCGCGTCGGTGTATCCCAGCGAAGGCAGAGAAAACGTCTCCTCCGTGAAGTGCAGGATGCTGCCGAACTCGTGCTGGACGTGCGAGACGTACCCGGCTTTTGCGTAGGGCGAGATGACGATCAGCGGCACGCGGAATCCGAGCTCGATCGCATTGAACTGCTGCGGCGGTACGTGATCGTACCAGCCTCCCCAATCGTCCCACACCACGAAGATTGCGGTGTTCTGCCAGTATTGGGAATTGCCGATGGCGTTTACGACCGATGCGACCCAACTCGGTCCGCTGCCGTCGGTCTGCGAGGGATGATCGGACGCAAGCGCGGTAGGAATCACCCACGAAACGGCAGGCAGAACGCCTTTGGAAATGTCGTCGAAGATTGCGGTGTTGGGCGTGACGACGTTTCCCCAGTCCGGACCGAAACGAAGGTGTGATATGGCGTCGGGTCCCACCCATAAGCCGTTCTTTAACGGGGTGTAATACCGGTAACTCGTACCGTTGGCATCCAGCTCGTCGAGCAGCGTTTGGTGGTCGAAGCATGGCCGCGCGAGGCTGGGCTTTCCATCGTCGACGTTGAACATCGTGACGGTTGATGACGGATCCCCGTCGCAATTGCCGTAGTTCTGGTTGGCATACGTGGGATTCGCTCCGGCATAGAGCGGCGTAGACGGCGCGCTCACCGCGGTCGCGCTGATGATGTACTGATGCGCGGGGAAGCTCGGCCCCGAGTTGGTTTGGAACATGCGATCGGCAAACGTGTACTGCTGGGCCATCGCCAAGTACGGCCCGACCTGCGCCGCGGGCACGTAGCCGTACGCGGTCATCGGATTGCAGGGCGGATTTAAGCACTGGAACTTGGTGCGGTCGAAACCGTTCATCTGCCCTCCGTTATAATCGCTTTCAAATCCCGGATGGCTGTGATCGAGATCGTAGTTGGCCGATATGGAGATCGGCTGGAGCGCAACGCGCTGGTTCTTCGAATTCAAGCCGGACGTCGCAATGTCGGCGCCCGGAAGCCCTTGAAAAAGGTTGTCCGGTGTCCGGTTCTCCTGAAAGACGATCACGACGTGGAGAATCTTGCCTTGCTGGGGGACGGGCGTAGGCGACGGAAGGGGCCCGGAACCGCCCGAGCCGCCGCCGCCACCGCATGCGGCCGCCGCCAGCGCCGCAGCGGCGATCGCAGCTCGGAAGAGCGCGCGCAACAACGCTGCAATACCGGTCGCGTACCCTGGCGGCATGGGTGCATTCGATGCGCTGCTGCGTGAAACGCTGCTGAACACGGCGATGTTGTGTCTCCCCGTCTTGGCTGTCTCCGCGCTGATCGGCACAGCGGTCGCGGTTCTTCAAGCGGCGACGCAGGTTCAGGAGCAGACGCTTTCTCTGCTCCCCAAGCTTATCGGCGTCGGGCTTGCGGTGGCGCTTGCGGGGTCCTTCGGTATGCATTTATGTGCCGCCCTGTTTACCGACGCAGTCACGCAGCTCGCCGCCCTCACGCAGCCGTGAGCGGCGCGCAGTTCTTGGTGTTTGCACGCTGCGCGGGTTTGGTGTCGCGCGCGCCGGGATTTTCGCATCCGTCGGTGCCCGCAGCGGTACGCGCGGGGCTCGCGATCGTACTGGCGCTCGCACTCGCGCCGGCGTTCAAGGACGTTCATGCGCCGGGCGGCGCGGCGTTCGCGGCAGCTGCGGCGCTCGATTTCGGCGTTGGCGCCGCGATTGGCTTTGCCGCGTCGATGCTCTATGACGGCGCATACGCGGGGGGACGTGCGCTCGACGATTACGTCGGCATTCGCGGCAGCGTGCCGGGTGCGGCGGTCTTTGCGCCCTCCGGATTCGGGCGCATTTGGTCGATGCTTTTTACGGCCGGATTCTTTCTGCTCGGCGGGTACGCGATCGTGATCGCAGCCCTCGCGCGCAGCTTCGAACGCTTGCCTCCGGGCTGTGCGCCATCGGGCGACAGCATGCAGGCGCTGGCGATCGCGCTGCCCGGAGCGATCGTCGAAGCAGCGCTGCTCGTCGCCGGCCCCGCAATAGCGCTTGCATTCACGGTTCAGCTCACGCTGGGTGCTCTAACGCGCGTGATTCCGCGCTTTGCCAGCTTTACGCTCTCATTTCCACTGGTGTTTGCAGCGGCGATCGCGGCGACACTCGCGACGCTGCCGGCGCTGGTACAACTCAGCGCGACGCCGTGGCTGCGCGCTGCATTTCCGGCGCGCTGAGCGATGGGCGCGGAGAAACAGTTCGATCCGACGCCGTCCCGCCTGCAGCGAGCGCGGCGTGAAGGCGACGTTGCTCGTTCGAACGAGTTGTGCGCGGCGGCCGCGTTCGGCGGCGCGCTCGCGTGCAGCGTTGCGGCAGTGCCGCATCTCGCGGCCGGTTTCCGCGCGATCCTGGAAAGCGCGGTCCACCCGCGATCGGTCCGCGCGACAGGTGCCCTTTTCGCCGTTGCCATGCTCCTGCCGGCGTGCGGTGCGGCGTGCGCTGCCATCGGTGCGGCGGCCGTGCAAACCGGCGGCCTTCCGCTTCGCGCCGTCCACTTGGACTTCGGGCGCCTCAATCCGGTTGAAAACGTCAAGCGGGTCTGTTCGCGCGATGCGCTCGTGACGGCTGCTCGCGCGACCGTTGCGTTTGCGGTGTCGGCCGCCGCGCTGGTCCCGGCGTTCGCCGCGCTCTTTGCTGCCGCGCTGCGCGGGGCGGCGGCGCAAACGCTGGCGGCAATTGCATGGAGCGGCGTCGTGCGCACGTGCGCCACGGCCTGTGCGGTGGGAGTGCTGTTCGCGCTCGCGGACTTGGGCATACAGCAGGCGCAGTGGCGTAAACGGCTGCGGATGACCCACGACGAACTCAAACGCGATCAGAAGGAGCAGGACGGGGATCCCCTCGCACGATCGCGCCGCCGCGCGATGCATCGGCAAATCGCGCGCGGTTCGCTCACGCGCCTCAAAG
>DASRDE010000252.1:0-11785 GCA_035652755.1 Vulcanimicrobiaceae bacterium
GTTTTCCCTGCTCGACAAGTGCCTGTACGTTGCGGCCCTGAATCTTTGGATCGATTCGATGCGCGAGCGCGAAAGCTGCTACGTCTCGCACGGCCACTCGGACCATGCGCGCGAGCACGCGACGATCGTGTGCACGCCGAACACCGCGCGAATCTGCCGCGAGCGCTTTCGCCGGTACGGCGCCGGAATAGTCGAGCGTTTCGAGGAGCACGACTTCAACGAACCGTGGAACGCCGGCGAGCATCGGCTCACGCTCTTTTCCGCGGGACACGTCCTTGGAAGCTCGCAGCTGCTCATCGAGTCCGAGGCCGGCCGCTTCGTCTACACGGGCGACTTCAAACTGGCACACTCGGCAACGGCGGAGCCCACCGAAGTCAAGCGCTGCGACGTCCTCCTGATGGAATGCACCTTCGGACGCCCTCGATACGCCTTTCCTCCGCGCGAACAAGTCGCCGACGAGATGATCGGCTTTGCGCTCGAGGCGCTCTGCGCGCGCGCCACGCCCGTCTTCCACGCCTACACGCTCGGGAAAGCGCAGGAGGCAATCGCCATTCTGGGCGGAGCGGGCTTACCGCTGACGGTTCACGGCGCGATCCACGACATGACGCAAGTGTACGAAGCGTGCGGCGTCGCTCTGCCCGCCTACGAGCGCTACGACGCGCGCGCCCATCCGCCGGGCGCCGTGATTTGGCCGCCGGGGTGCCAGTTGCCGTCCGTGCTTGTGGGTAAAGCGGTTCGCACGGCGATCCTCACGGGCTGGTCGCTGGACCGCGCCGCAACGTTTCGCTACCGGGTCGATCGGGGCTTCGCGCTGAGCGATCACGCCGATTATCCGGCGCTCTTACGCTACGTCGAGCTGGCCCAGCCTCAAAAGGTGCTGCTCACCCACGGACGGCGCGACTTCGCGTACCGGTTGCGCGCATCGGGCGTCGACGCGCGTTACCTGGAAGAGTACGAACAGCTCGCGATGTTTTAACGTCAGTCGACGCCGATGTCCCAAAGCAATCCGAGATCTTTTTTCGCAAATGCGCGAAAGGCGATCAGCGTCTCCGTATTGCGAATCCCCTGCAGCGCACCGATGCCTTCCGTGACGAGATCGCTCAGCTCGTCGTGCTGTTTGACCCGAGCCACGGCAATCATGTCGTAGGGACCCGCGACGCTATAGACTTCCGTAATCCCGTCGATCGCCAGCAGATCGTCCGCGATGCTGCGCAGGCGCGGCCGCTCGACGCTGATGAGGATAAATGCCGTGACCATGGGGAAACTCATTCCATGGTGCGGTTCGGCCAAACCTGCGCGGCCATCGCCGCCCGGCCCGGCAAGCTCGAGAAGATCGCCATTCTTTCCGAGTACTTGGCGTCGCTGGGCGACGCGGATCTCGCGTGTGCCGCCCGCTTCTTTACGGGAAATCCGTTCGCGGCACGCGACGAGCGCAGTTTGGGAATCGGCTGGCGCATCATCGTCGAGGCTGCAAAAAATGCCTGGGACGTCCCCGACGGGGCACTGGCCGCGGCCTATCGCGAACACGGCGACTTGGGCGCCTCGCTCGGCCCGTTCGTCCGGCCCGCGATGGACCTCGCGCTCTTCTCCGAAACGCTCACGCCGGCGGCACTGTACGCGCTATTCGAAGCGATTGCGTCGGCATCGGGCAAATCCGCCGGACGCAAGCGGCTCGCGCTGTGCGAGCGCATCCTGCGCGCATGCACGGATCCGGTCGAGGCCACCTACGTTATCAAGATCATGACGGGCGATTTGCGGATCGGGCTTCGCGAAGGCCTCATCGTCGACGCAATTGCAGCCGCGTTTTCCCAGCCCGCGCACGACGTGCGCCGCGCGGTCATGGCCTCGGGCGACGCGGGCGCCGTCGCCTGCGCCGCTAAACACGGGAGATTGGCCGAGTTGCGCGTGGCCTATGGATCGCCGATCGGCTTCATGCTCGCGACCCCTATCGCGTACGGATCCGAATACAAGGATCTGCGCGACGCCGATTGGGTCGTCGAAGAGAAATTTGACGGCATCCGCGCGCAGGCGCATAAAACCGGCGGCTCCGTGCGGCTTTTTTCGCGAACGCTGAACGATGTGACCCGTTCGTATCCGGAAGTCGAATCTGCGCTGCGCGCGATTCCGGGCGATTTTATGCTCGACGGCGAAATCGTGGCGTCGCGGGGCGATCGCGTCTTACCCTTTCGTTACCTGCAGGCGCGCCTGCAGCGAAAGGCCGTCAGCGGAGAACTTGCCGGCGACGTACCGGTCGCATACGTGGCATTCGACATGCTCGCCGACGGCGACGAGTTCCTCATCGACGAGCCGCTGCTCGTACGGCGCGAACGCTTGGCTTCCCGGATCGTTCCGTCATCGTCGATCAGGATTGCTTCATTCCGCGCGCTCGCGCAGCCCGCGACCGGTGAGGAGCTGGAAGAGCGTTTCGCCGATGCGCGAGCGGCCGGGCACGAGGGCCTCATGCTCAAGCGAACCGACGCGGCGTATCATCCCGGGCGTCGCGGGAAATGGTGGCTCAAGCTCAAGCGGGAGCTCTCGACGCTCGACGTGGTCGTGGTGGCGGTCGAGTGGGGCCACGGCAAACGCGCAAAAGTTCTCTCCGACTACACGTTCGCCGTGCGAGGAGAGCGCGGCGAGCTGCTCACGATCGGCAAAGCCTATTCCGGATTGACCGAGGCCGAGATCGCCAAGCTCACGGAATGGTTCTTGGAAAACCGGCTCGACGGCGTCGACATGGGATACAGGCTCGCCGTTAAACCGGAGATCGTCCTGGAAGTCGCGTTCGATATCATCCAGCCCAGCGATCTGCACGAGAGCGGATTTGCACTGCGTTTTCCGCGCATCGTACGCATCCGCGACGACAAACCCGCGTCTGAAATCGATACGATCGAACGCGTGCGCGAGATCTATCGTGAGATGCTCGCTCGCGAGGGCGTGGCTCGCTGAATCCGCCGAATCCTTGACAGGCGGTGTATCATACCAATGGATTCCTCGTTAGGTGAGGCGTCCGCACGAGAACAAGCCGCTGCCCGGAAAGGTCGAGAGACCCCAATGGGTTACCAGGTCCCGCCGAACCAAGGCGGCATCCTAATGCGGCTGACCGGCAAGAACCGGTCTACGGCGTGCGGTGCTGAAGCTCGACGTTGGGGAAAGCCGGATGCGAAAACCGCGTTTGGAGTTTCGTCAGCTGTCGTGAGCGAGGAGCCGCGGCGGTTTTTTCTTTTGTGAGGGGAGGTGATTCGAACCATGGACGACGGGCCTAGTTGCAGTCGAGTATCGCGCCGGCTCTCTACGAGCCGCTATTCCTGCCGCGCCCGTTCGCATGGCGCGGCATACCGCTAGCCGACAAAAGGAGACCTCTGCCATGAAATTTTTGGCATTTTTCCGCGCCGCCGCATTTTGGCCGCGGGCACACCACGACAACCGCCTGCGGGCAGGCGACTTCCCTAAAGCTCCGATCTTTACGCCTTGGACGATGCTCGTGTCATGAGCGAGCGAGTGACGGCGATGCTGTGCGCGGCTGCTCTTTTCTGCGGGCTGCAGACGCAGCACGCGGGCGCGCAGCAGTCGCCGGCGCCGTCACCCGCGCCTTCGGCGAGTGCGTCGCCGCAGCCGGCGGGTTTCGCGTTTTCGCCGTCGGCTTTTACGACCTACATCGACACGGCGGCGTCCGGTCCCGGCCTGTCGCCGCCCGAGGCGCCGGGGTTCGTGCAAGGATTCCCGCTCTCGCCGATGACGCCGTACGACACCTGGTCCAGCGCGCCCATCGCTCCGGGTGAATCGGCGATCGCGCAAATCGATCTCTCCGGAACGTATGCGTGGCGGCGATATACTGCGTCGGCCACGCTCGGAATTGGCGGGGTGACCGGCAGCCTGCAGAACGCGGCGTACTGGAGCGAGAACCTGATGCCGCAGCTGAATCCGCATTTGGGATTCACCGCGCTGCCGTATACGATCGTTTTTCCGCAGCATGCGGGTCAAGACGATGCGGCGGCAGCGGCTATCGCACCGCTCTTCGCCTCGTTCGGCGCGCGCGACGGCTCGTGGTCGGTGCGCGGCGGGTTCTTCGATCTCGAGCAGACGCTGCGCTTCGTCTTCATTCAGCCGCCGCTGACCAATGTCTCGCCCGCAATCGGCGTGGTGACTCCGGAAACGCTCGGGAACGGCGCGGCGTCACTCGAGGCGTGGCCGTCGCCCGAACCCGGACTACCGCTGCACGGAATCGATGCGACGGCGCATCGGGGCCTTGCAACCGTTGAAGTAAGCGATGCGGCGCTTCCGGCACTTCCCGGCACCGCCGTTCGCGCCACGATCGGCTCGCTCTTCGTCGATCACGGAGAAGGCACGCAGTATTCGGCGCAGATTCTCCACGCGGTAAGCGGCGGCAACCTCATTCCGACGACGACGCTGTTCGGCACGGGCGCGAAAACGGTACCCGGGCCGCAGGGCCCGCTCCCGACGAGCCTCCTCGGCGGTCAGCAGCAGACGATCGCCGGAATTCACGCCGCCTTCCACCTGGGTACGGCTTTCGACGGCGTCGCCGAAGCAGGACGGAGCTGGTACGACGCAGCGGACGTTTTGGAACCGGGGACGAACGCGCCGGGCGGCATGTACCGCTTAGGCACGTCGGCGCATCGCGGGCGAGCGACGTACTCGCTCGACGCGTACCGCTTCGAAGGCCGGTACGCGGATATGATTCTGCCCTACGGTACGGCGGAAAACGTGTGGAGCGTTGCGTGGGCGTGGCCCGGCGTTTGGCTCAAATCCAACTATCAACTGGTGGACAATCTGCAGTATCCCGGATCGAACCGCCAAGGATATCGCATCCGGTATACTCTAGCGGGTGGTCCGCTCGAGATCCGCGCGACGGCGGCGACCTTTCACCAAATCGTACCGGCCACGTTGAGCACCGTGCATCAAACCGGCTTCGTCGACGGATTCTTTCTGCCGCAATTCGACGATTCCGGGACGCTGGGCGAGCAGCACCAATACGGCGCATACGTGGCATGGCATTCCCGCCTCGGCGACGTCACGCTCGATTACGTCAACGATCTCATGCACCGCTCCGCGCTTGAGGCGCATCCCGAGGACAACGTCTCCTATCAAACTCCGCAGGCGATCCTGACCATCACGCGGCGGTACGGAAAGAGGATCGTCGCCGACGCGGGCTTCGGCAGATACGTCATGAAGGGCTCGTTCGGGCAAAGCTACACGAACGTCGACTACTTCCAAAACGTGTACTTCGCCGGCGCGCAGTTGCTGGAATCGCCGCACGCCGCCGCGCTCGTGCAGCTGCGGCGCTCGGCATTTGCCGGCCGGGCCTCGATGTTGGGCGGGCTCTCGCCGAATTTCCAAGCAACGACGCTGGTGCTGGAGCAGCGCTTCCAATGACGCGCAGCCTTACAGTGTGGCGCAGGCTGCTGCTCTTTTTATCCGTCGTCGGACCCGGCATCATCACGGCCAACGCGGACAACGACGTCGGCGGGATACTCACGTACTCGCAGGCGGGCGCGCAATTCGGCTACTCGCTACTCTGGCTGCTCATTCCGGTGACCATCGCGCTGATCGTCACGCAGGAGATGTGCGCGCGAATGGGCGTCGTTACCGGCAAAGGCTTGGCCGACCTCATCCGCGAGAACTTCGGCGTCAAGGTCACGTTTTGGGTGCTGCTCGTCTTCGTTCTGGGCGATCTCGGCAACACCGCATCGGAATTCGCGGGCGTCGCGTCGTCCGCGCCGATCTTCGCTTCTTACGGCCACGGAATCAACGCCGGAGTGCTCAAGACGGTCATGGTCATTGCCGCGGCCATTTTCGTGTACGCCACGATTACGCGGGGCAGCTATAAAGTCGTCGAGCGCATCTTTTTCGCCTTCTGCGCAGTCTACTTGGCGTACGTCGTCAGCGGAATTCTCGTGCATCCGAATTGGCACGACGTTCTGACCCAAATGGTTTTTCCGCACTTCTCGACGACCAAGGCCTACCTGCTGATGATTATCGCCGTGATCGGCACGACGATCTCGCCGTGGATGCAGTTCTACATTCAAGCGGCGGTCGTCGACAAGGGCGTACGCGAGGAAGACTACGCGCTCTCGCGCGTGGACGTCGTCTCCGGCGCGCTTTTCACCGACTTCATCGCCTTCTTCATCATCGTCGCCAGCGCGGCGACGATCTATCTCCACAACCTGCACGTCCCGGCGGGGCAGCAGATCCAGGTCAACAGCGCGGGCGACGTCGCCGTTGCGCTCGCGCCGCTTGCCGGCAAGTTCGCCGCGCTCCTTTTTGCGATCGGCCTGCTCAACGCCGCGATCTTCACGGCATCGATCCTCCCGTTATCCACGGCCTACTACGTTTGCGAGGCCTTCGGCTTCGAACGCGGCGTCGATCATCGCTTCTCGGACGCGAAGATCTTTTACGTGCTGTACGCCGCGCTGATCCTCATCGGTGCGGGAATCGTGATTATTCCGGGAGCGCCTCTGCTGGCCATCATCTTTTACTCTCAGGTGCTCAACGGAATGCTGCTCCCGGTCGTGCTGGTCCTCATGCTGCTGCTCATCAACAACAAACGCCTCATGGGCACTTGGACGAACTCGCCGCTCTTCAACGCGATCGCCTGGGCGACGGCCTTGGTCGTCGCCGGCCTGACGATTATCTCGACGCTGCAGAGCATCTTTCCGCAGCTCGGAAGCTAGTACGTGAACATCGAGGAGAACTCTTCATGACGCAAGCCGATAAAGCGCAGCGGTTCCGCCGCCTTCACGACCGATCCGAGCTGCTGCTGCTTCCGAATCCATGGGACGCGGGTACCGCCAAGATTCTGGAAGCCCTCGGTTACGAGGCGATGACCACGACGAGCGCGGGGTTGGCATGGACGCTCGGCCGCACGGACGGAACGCGCTCGGTATCCCGCGACGAAGCGCTTGCAAATGCCGCGTCGATCGTGGACGCGACGTCGCTTCCGGTCGCCGCCGATCTGGAGAACGGCTACGGTGACGATCCGTCGACGGTCGCTCAGACGATTCGTCTGGCGGCGCAAGCCGGGCTGGTCGGCGCATCGATCGAAGACGCGAGCGGCGATCCGCACCAACCGATTTATGCCTTCGACCACGCCGTCGAACGCGTAGCCGCCGCGGCCAAGGCCGCGCGGGAGTTGCCGTTTCCATTCGTGCTGGTAGCGCGCGCGGAGAACTATCTGCATGGAGTCGACGATCTGGACGATACGATTCGACGGCTGCAAGAATACGAAGCGGCCGGCGCGGACGTGCTCTATGCGCCGCTGCTTCCGGACGCCGATGCAATTCGACGCGTCTGCGAATCGGTGACCAAACCGGTGAACGTGCTGGCCGCCGGAGCGGTGCTCTCGATGAGCGTGCGTGACCTGGCTGCGCTGGGCGTGCGCCGCATCAGCGTCGGCTCGGGCTTTGCGCGAGCCGCTTTCGGCGCTTTCACGCAAGCGGCGCGCGAGATGCGCGAGGCGGGAAGCTTCGAGACCATTCGCACCTCGATGACGTCCGCGGAAATTACGAAGCTGGCCGCGGGCTGACTCAAAGCCGGCGAAACCGGCGGTCCCGCTCTTCTTGAATGCGCAGAGCGCGATCGTACGCGCTGCCGGCGCGGCGCCGGGGCGCCGTCATCTGCGCGCGCAACCGTGAGTAACCGACGACTAAGAGCAGCACGATCGCGCAAAACGCCAGGAGCGGATGGGTCCTGCCGCCGATGGCCACAGCCGAAAGGCTTGCCATCACGACCGCCAGCAGGGCCGCATAGGTCTCCCAGCGTTTCACGTCAGCTCATCCGCGCGGGACTGCTACTTGTACTTAAACTCTGCGACGCGCTTTTCGTTGTAGGCGGCGATGCCTTCTTTTGCATCCTCGCTCTTGAAGAGCAGCGACTGCAGCTCGCGTTCGAGGGCGAGCGCGTCGTTGAGCGGCAGCTCCATGCCGGTTTGCACGCTGCGCTTGATGTGTCCCACCGCCATCGGCGCCTTGTTCGGCGTCGTGAACTGCTTGGCGTACGTCAGCACCTGCGCGCGGAAGCTTTCGGCGTCGCCTTCGTAGATGTCGTTGACGATGCCCCACTCCTGGGCTTGCTCGAAGCTGAAGGTGCGGCCCATGCACATAAGTTCGATCGCGCGCGATTTGCCCACCAGGCGCGCAAGCCGCTGCGTGCCGCCCGTGCCGGGTAGCACGCCGAGCGCAACCTCCGGCAGACCGGTCTTACCCGCATCTTGACGGGCGATGCGAATATCGGCCGCCATCGCGATCTCCAGCCCGCCTCCGACCGTGTGGCCGTTCAGCGCGGCGATCACCAGCTTCGGCGTCTGCTCCAAGCGCGAGAGCGTTTCGTTGGCGTGCAGGCAGAAGTTGTACTTGAACTCCGGCGTCACGCTGTTGAGCATGCCGATGTTCGCACCCGCGGAGAAGAACTTCTCGCCCTTGCCGGTAATAACGATGACCTCGACGTCCTGATCGAAGCGCGCGTCGAGAATCGCTTCATCCAGCTGGCGCATCATCTCGTGCGTGTAGGTATTCGCCGGCGGATCGTCCATCTCGATGATCGCGACGTGTTCGTCCTTCCACGTGTTGATGACGCGCTTACCCTCGAAAGGCCGCTGCTCGCGGCCGAAGGGCGTCTGTTGCGTGGTACTGCCGTTGGTAACCGTGGCCATTATGCTGCCTCGCTCTTTCCTTTGGGTGCAATCCAGGACGGATTCTTGAAGTAGGCCTCCAGACGCTCCTCGTCCGCCTGCGTCGGCAGAACGGTCGGGGCATACGCTTCCCACTCCTGCGCGGTCAATTGCCGGCCGTCGACCGTCCAGTGCTGGCCGGCGAAGTCGCCGATCTGACGGTTGAAGCGCATGTCCGGCATATAGATCTTAGTGGGCGACGGGTTGACCGCGTTCACGCGCTCGATCGTCTTCTGGCACTCCTCGTAAAACTGACGGCGCGCGCGCTCGTTCAAATGTTCCTTGTCCACGCCTTCGGAAGCGAGCTTCTCCTCGTCGACGCGGCCCTTGATACCCCAGGTGAAGGCCCACTGCGCCGAGCCCGAGTGATCGGTGCCGAAAAGGTCGAGCGAACCCGAGATCCATTTGTTGTAGTACTTCTGCTGCAGTTCGACCGGAATCACGCCCGCTTGCGCGATGCGCCGCAGCCCGGAGATTCCCGTGCCCATGTGATAGGATTCTTCCTTAAGCATCGGCCCCATCGACTGAGCGAGCGGCGCAAATCCGGAATGCGAAAGCATCGTCAGTTGGAACTTGCCGTCGCGGTCCATGAAATTGGTATACGCGAAGAAGTCCAGCCAGTGCGTCACATCGTTGTTGAAGGCGTTGAGCAGGCGGTTCTTCTTACCGTACGCCCGCCGCTCGAGCATCTTTTGGGCTTCGATGCGGCCGTCTTGCCCGAAATGCTTGACGAGCAGATGGCACATTTGGTAGCCGTGCCGCGTCTCTTCGACCATGATCCGCACCAGCGAGGCGAGATCGTATTCGGACGGCGCATTATTGACCAGGAAACGCTGCTGCTCGTTGGACGCAAACTCGGTGTCGCCTTGAAAGACGACCATGTTGAGAACCGCGTCGCGCATACGCTGGTCGGGGATCTCCACGACCTTCTCCCAGCGGCGCCGGCCCTTGAAGTCGCCGAAATAGATTTCGCTCGTGGGCAGCTCCCCGTACTTGGCTTCGAACTCATAGCCGGGCATGTAGCGGTCAATGAGCTCTTGATTCAAGCCGATGTCGTTCTGCCAGTCCTTGAGCAGGTCGATCCAGTCGTCGAACGTCGAAATGCGCGCCATGCTGCCTCGTTATGACGGAAAAAGTTTATACCGTGAGAATAGTGTCATAAGCCACGTTTGCTGTCAAGGAGGTCCATGCGCCCGGTAACCCGCCCGAACTCGTTCATTTACACGCTTTTCGGCGATTTCGTCCAGCGCGATCCGGCGCACCCCCACGAGCTGTGGGTCGGCAGCTTGATCCGCCTCATGGGAACCTTCGGGCTTTCCGAGCAGGCGACGCGGCAAGCGGTCTCCCGCATGTCGCGCCAGGGCTGGCTCGCGGCGGCCAAGCGGCGCGGCCGCGCCTTTTATGCGCTGACCGAGCGCGGACGCCGGCGAGTTGAGGCGATCAGTCCGCGCATCTACGGACCGGTCGTCGAGTGGGACGGGCGCTGGCGCATGCTCACCTACGCGGTCGCCGAGGCCAAACGCGAAGGCCGCGATCGCCTTCGAAAGGACCTGACGGTCCTTGGGTGGGCTCCGCTCTCGGCGTCCACGTGGATTTCACCGCACGCGGCGCCGGACGACGCGCGAAGTGCGGCGCAAGCAAACGGCGTGCTCGCGGACGTGGATCTTTTCACCGGCGAGTATCTTGGCCCGCGCACCGATCGCGAGCTGCTCGAACGCAGTTGGAATCTGCCGGCGATCGCGGAGCAATATCGCGCCTTTGCTCGCGAATATGCGCCGAGATTGCAGAACGAGCGCGAACGGCGCTCGCTCAGCGATGAAGCGGCGTTCGTCGAACGTATGTGGCTTGTGCACGACTACCGCAAGTTCACGTACGTCGATCCGGGCTTGCCCAGCGCGCTGCTTCCGGCGCACTGGCCCGGCAGCGCGGCAGCCGCGCTGTTTCGCGAATACTACACCCTGATCTCACGCAAGGCCGAGCACTTCTTCCGCGAGGCCCGCGATGCAAACGGCGAGGCCCGCCCGTAGGGAACCTCGCCGCTGTGCTTACTCCTCGTCGTCTTCGTCGAGATCGTCGTCGTCCAGCTCGTCGTCGTCTTCCAGCTCGTCCGCGGGTTCGACGTCGTCCGAATTCGGATTGATCTCGTCCAGGGTGGGCTCGATCGTGCCGTGCATGGCTGCTCCTTCCGGTGAGAGGGTACGCTCTGGTAAGGCTATCCTTACCACCTTAAAGGCGCTTTAAGTCATCCGCAGCGCGGCAAACGGCGCACGAGAACGCTCCGAAAACATCTGCTGCCGAGCCTACGCTAGCCCGTTCACGGAAACGGCTATTCGTCGCAGTCGTGGAGATGTAAGTGACAGCCGTCCTCGGCGTCGCGAAGCACTTCGCGTGCTTCGGCGAGCATCCCGGGCGAAAGCGGCGATGTGTCTTCGACCGAGCCGTCCTCGGCTAAAAAATCGGTTTCGCTCCAGTCTTCCCACGTCTCGAGGGGCATACCGTCCGCGTCGGCCGGGAAGCGGACGCAAAAGCCTTCCTCCAGATGCAAGCCGACGACGCAGACACGGGTGCCGCGCGCGAAGAACGTGCCGTCCTTCCACAACGTCGCGTACGTCGTTTGATAGAATGTGCCGATCTTCAGCTGTTCGATGGTCTATACTCCAAATGGATCGATCGGACGTTCGCCGATGTAGGTGATGACGCTTTTTGTTTCCGAGTAGAGCGCCATCGTCTCAAGGCCGAGCTCGCGCCCGTACCCTGACTGCTTATACCCTCCGAACGGAACGCCCGGAAAGACCGAGTAAGGCGTGTTGATCGCAGCGGTTCCGGTGCGCAAGCCGCGAGCTGCCCGGTTCGCCCGTCCCACGTCGCGCGTCCAGATGCTGGCCGACAGGCCGTACTCCGAATCGTTTGCGAGCGCGAGCGCCTCAGCTTCGTCTTTAAAGCGCACGAACGCCGCTACCGGCCCGAAGATCTCCTCGCGCGCGATCCGGTGCTCCGGCGGCGTTTCGTACGCGGTCGGCGACCAGAACCAGCCCCGCTCGAAGCCTTCACCCGCGGCCGCGGGTTCGCCGCCGAACAGACGCGTCGCACCTTCCTCTTCCC
>DASRDE010000253.1:0-3094 GCA_035652755.1 Vulcanimicrobiaceae bacterium
ATCGCGACATTAAGCCGTCGAACATTATGACCATCGAGGACGGCAAGCACGTCAAGGTCATGGATTTCGGTCTGGCACGGCGTACGAGCGACATGACGCAGACGACGCGAACCGGACAAATCGTCGGCACCATCGGCTATCTGGCGCCCGAGCGATTCTTGAGCAAGCCCGCGGATGTCCGCAGCGATCTGTACTCGGTCGGGATCGTGATGTACGAGATCTTCACCGGAACCGTGCCGTTCCGAAACGACAAGGACGACCTGGTCGCAACGATCTTCTCGCACGTCCACGACGCGCCTACGCCGCCGCATGAGATCAATCGCAACATTCCCGAAGCGCTCGAGCGCGTGATCATGCGGGCCATCGACAAGGACCCGGGCAAACGGTACCAGACCGCGCGCGACTACATCGCCGACCTAAACCTGCTGCTCTCGCCGTCCGGAGCGGCGCGCAAGACGGCGCCCGAGCAGCGGCGTGCGAGCGTGCAAAACGCGCCCGAACTGCGCCAGGCGCTGGACCGCGCTCTGGCACCTTCGCGAAACCGCAACGACGCGTACGAGGCGGTCCTCAAAGGCATGCTTGCCACACGGCGCCGGCGCTATGACGAAGCCAAAAACAACTTCTTGGCCGCGCTCCACGAACTGGCCGCGGTGGACAATCGTCTGGAATATGCCAAGACGGCGCTCAAGTACGGCACGATGATCCTGCAGAAAGCGTCGGACGGCTTGCGTGAGCGCGACGAACTGCGCGAGGGCGTGAACAAGCTCAACGAGGCGCTCGAGGTCTTCCGCGACTACGATCTATCCGAGCAGATGAGCGAGACGGAGTATTTGATCAACGCTCTGGAGCGCACCGCGATAGGCTATTAGGAGCGCGGCTCGCCCGCACCGTGTCGAATCAACAAAAGCCGGAACTGCGCCGCGCCGTTACGCCCTGGGGCTCGTTCGCCTGGGGTTATTCGGACGTGGGCGCCGACATTTTCGTCGGTTTGGGACTGGTGCTCGCCTACGCGGCGGGTGCTTCCAATATCGCGTTTCTCTTCGCCGGCATCGTTTACGTGCTCATCGGCCTGGCGTACACCGAGTTGGCGGCAACGTATCCGGTGGCCGGCGGCGGTCAGTTCTTCGTCATGCGCGGTTTGGGAGATTTCTTCGGGTTCATCGCGGGGTGGGCCGTGCTGCTCGACTTCACGATCGACGTCACGCTCTTTGCCTGGTCGTGCGTCGATTATCTCTCCCAACTCATTCCGGTATTCGTCTCCTCGCAGCACGCGTGGCTGCACTTCGGGGTCGTTCTCGTCCTTATATGCGCGCTGTGCGGGCTCAACGTCTTGGGGGTTCGCGAAAGTACGGCGTTTCAGAGTTCGGTCAGCGCGATCGACGTCCTGAGCGAGACGCTGATCTTGTGCTTCGGCTTCCTCTTCGCGTTCGATCCCATGCTGCTCGTCCATACGATGCAGTCGGCGTGGCCGACGCCGTTCGCACTCATGCAGGGCGTTTCGCTGGCGATTATCTCGTTCGTCGGCCTGGAATCGATCTCACAAGCGGCGCAGGAGACGCAGCGCCCGGCATCGGTCATCCCGCGCACGTCCATCGCGCTCATCTTGACGATCTTGATCTTCGCGCTGGGCTATTCGAACCTGGCGCTGGGAATGCACCCGTGGCACCCGCTGCACGACGCGCACGGACACCCGCTGGCGTTCTGGCAGCTCTTCCCGAACAACGGCGACAACCAAGGCAAAGGCGTCGCGCTGCTGGCGGCACAAGTGCCGTACTGGGGACTGCTCGCGCAGTACTACGTACCGATACTCGGTGCGATACTGCTGCTGATCTCCAGCAATTCGGGCGTCTTCGGCAGCTCGCGGATCGCCTACGCGATGAGCCGGGCGCGGCTGCTGCCTTCGGCGTTCCAGCGCGTCCACAGGCGCTTCCGCACTCCGGCCGTTTCGATCCTGACCTTCTGCGCGCTAGCGGTGGTAGAGCTGATCTTCGCGGCGCTTCCGGGATTGGATCCGGGCGCGCGATCGGTGTACGGAAAGCTGTTCCACGGCGAAGACGGCGTCACGTTTCTGGGCGACCTGTACGCGTTCGGCGCGGCGACCAGCTATTCGTTCGTCTTCATCGCCCTCATCGCGCTGCGCCTCAAAGACCCGTTCAGCCCGCGCAAGTTCAAGATGCCGCTGAACATTCCGATGCGCGTACGCGGCTTGCGCGTCGAGTTTCCCGTGATCGCGGTGTTCGGCTTTATCGGCATCGCTTCCATTCTGGCATTCACCCTCATCACGCATGATATCGGGCGCGTTGCCGGCCCCGCTTGGCTGGCGATGGGAATCGTCTGCTATGCGATCTATCGCCGGAAAAAGCGGCTGCCCGTGTGGCGGTCGCAGGAGCACGACTGGCGTTCCACGCAGGCCGAAATTCTCCGCAACGCGGGCGAGTTGGAGCTCATGGACGAGTACCTTCAGAATTTGCGCGCGGCCGAAGCTGCCGGTCAAGGACAGGCGCGATGATCCCGCTGCGGCTGACGTTCTACGCTCTGTACGTGGTGCTCGGAGCTGCGATCGTGGTTCGCGTTCTTGCCGCGGGGTTGCGCTGGGAAGCCTTGACGGGCGTGGTCTTCGGCGTGCTTCTCGCAGCGCTCGGCGTCTACCGCATGATGCAGTTCTTCCGCCGCAGAGAGCGCCTGCAATGAGCGCGGCCCCAGGTATTTCGCCCGCGGGAGCGGTCATTGCTCTGCTGCTGGCAGGAAGCGTCGTTCTGACGTTGTGGTGGATGCTGCATCCGCCATCGTCGTTCGTGGAGCGTCTGGCCACGCAGGCCGAAACGCAGCTCGAGCGGCTGATCGGCAGTATCATCGTCGTCTTCGCGGCGGATATTAACTCCGGCCCGATGATGGCGCTGGCCGCGCGACTGGCACGGCGCGAGAAATCGGACCTCCACGCCGTCTACGTGCTCGAAGTGCCGTTCACGCTGCCGCCCGACGCCGCGATGCCGTCGGAGGAACGCGCCGCGCTCGACGCGCTCGGCGCGGCCGAGGCGATTGCCATGCGCACGGGCGTAAACATTCGCACGGATATCATCAAGGCGCGCGAGAT
>DASRDE010000254.1:0-25912 GCA_035652755.1 Vulcanimicrobiaceae bacterium
TTGATGGCCGTGGTGCTGCTGTTCGCGGTGGGCCTGGTTGCGGTCATACTCACGCCCTTCACGCTGGGACTAGCGCTGCTGGCGTTCTATCTGTTCTTCATTTACACGCTGCCCGCCGTGATTATCGGCGGACGCGGCGCGGGTGAGGCGCTGGGCGAGTCCGCGCGCATTGCGGCCAAGAATTTCCTCTCCACGCTCGCCGTCATCGTGCTGCTGGCGATCGCGTTTATCGTGGCCGCATGGCTTACGCGCTTCTTCAACTGGCTGCCGTTACTCGGCGCGATCATCCGGCAGGTGATCACGCAGGCCGTCGCCGCGTACGCGACCCTGGTGATCGTCGGCGAGTATATGAAGCTGCGTTCCTCGATCGACATGGTCGGCGTCGGGGTACCGCCGACCGCCTCTCCGCCCCCTTCGGCGTAGCGGCAAGCGGCCGCTGAAACAGAACGCGGCCAGGGCGTGTTCAACCACTAGGCATGCCTGAGACTTCCGCCCCGCTTCGTCCAGCTCGGGAGAATGGAGCCAAGCCGCACGGGCTTGACTCCATTGTCATCAAGGGCGCGCGCGAGCACAACCTCAAGAACATCGACCTGGTTCTGCCGCGCAACCGGCTGATCGTCATTACCGGCTTATCCGGCTCGGGCAAGTCGTCGCTTGCCTTCGATACGATCTACGCCGAAGGCCAGCGGCGGTACGTCGAGTCGCTCTCGTCGTACGCGCGCCAATTTCTCGGCCAAATGGAAAAGCCGGACGTCGATTACATCGAGGGCCTCTCGCCGGCAATCTCGATCGACCAAAAATCGACGTCGCGCAATCCGCGCTCCACGGTCGGCACCGTCACCGAGATCTACGACTACCTTCGCCTGCTCTTCGCGCGCATCGGCATTCCGCATTGCTACAATTGCGGGCGCGAGATCAGCTCGCAGAGCAGCGAGCAGATCGTCGATTCCATCATGGAGCTGCCGGAAGGGACGCGGCTGCAGTTGCTCGCACCGCTCGTGCGCGGACGAAAGGGCGAGTACGCCAAACTCTTCGAGGAGGTCGCAAAGGAGGGCTTCTCGCGCGTCCGGGTCGACGGCGAAACGAAAGAACTTCGTGAGAAAATCGTCCTGGACAAAAAGCGCAAGCACACGATCGAAGTGATCGTGGACCGCCTGGTCATTAAACCGGACGTGCGCAAGCGGTTGACCGACTCGATCGAAACGACGCTGCGGCTCTCTACCGGGATCGTAACGGCTGCCGTGGAGCGGCCGGCGGGTTCCCGCCCGCAAGCCGAGGAGCTCACGTTCAGCGAAGCCTTTGCCTGCGTCTCCTGCGGCCTTTCTTTCGAAGAGCTGGCGCCGCGTCTGTTTTCATTCAACTCGCCGTACGGCGCTTGCCCGGGCTGCAGCGGTTTGGGCGAAAAGATCGAGATCGATCCCTGGAAAGTCATTCCCGACCGCACCAAATCGATCGCCGAAGGCGCCATCGTGCCGTGGAGCAAGTCGACGGGCGGACGTTTTCCGTCGATGAATCCGTACTACATGCAGCAGCTCGAGCGCGTGCTGCGCAAGTATCGCGTCAAGACGTCCACCCCTATCAACAAGCTCAGCGACGAGGTGCTCGACGTCATCCTGTACGGTACGGATCGCGAGCAGAGCTTTTCGTACGAATCGCGATCGGGCTCGGTATGGGAGTACCGCTCGACGTTCGAAGGCGTGATCAACAACCTGCAGCGGCGTCACTCTGAGACCTCAAGCGATTACGTCAAGGAAGACATCGAAAAATACATGTCGGCTTCGACGTGCCCGCAGTGCAAGGGCGCGCGGCTCAAACCCGAGGCGCTCGCGGTGACCGTCGGCGGCGTGAACGTCGACGAGGTCACGCGGATGTCGATCGAGCGCTGCGAACGCTTCTTCCGCGAATTTAAGCCCAACGAGCGCGAAGAGCAAATCGCGCATCAAGTGCTCAAGGAGATCCGCGGGCGTTTGGGTTTTCTCACGAACGTCGGCTTGAACTACCTGACCCTGGCGCGCTCGGCGACGACGCTTTCGGGCGGTGAATCCCAACGGATTCGGCTGGCCACGCAGATCGGCAGCTCGCTCGTGGGCGTGCTCTACATCCTGGACGAACCGTCCATCGGGCTCCACCAGCGCGACAACGATCGCCTTCTGGCAACGCTGCGCACGCTGCGCGATTTGGGGAACACGCTGATCGTCGTCGAGCACGACGAGGATACTATTCGCACGGCCGACGTCGTCGTCGACATCGGTCCGGGAGCCGGTGCCGAAGGCGGCCACATTCTCACCGTCGGATCGCTGCCCGAGGTCATCGCTCACGCGCAATCTGAGACGGGCGCCTACATTTCGGGGCGCAAATTCATTCCGATTCCCAAGCGGCGGCGCGATCCGCGCGGATGGCTGCGCGTCAAAGGCGCCAGAGCCAACAACCTGCGGGGCGTCGACGTCGACTTCCCGATCGGCGTCCTGTCGTGCGTCACCGGCGTGAGCGGCAGCGGTAAGTCCACGCTGGTGAACGAGGTCCTCGTCAAGGCGCTCAATCAGCATCTGCACGGTCACCCAGCGGGCGGTACGTACGGCACCGTCAAAGGCGTCGAAGCACTGGACAAAATGGTCGTCATCGACCAGTCGCCGATCGGCCGTACCCCGCGCAGCAACCCCGCGACGTACACGGGTGCGTTCGATCAAATCCGGGAGCTGTTCTCGCTCGTGCCCGAAGCCAAGATGCGCGGATACACGCCGGGGCGTTTTTCGTTCAACGTCAAAGGCGGCCGCTGCGAATCCTGTCAGGGCGACGGCATCATCGAGATCGAGATGCACTTTCTGCCGGACGTCTACGTACCGTGCGAAGTCTGCAAAGGCAAGCGCTATAACGCGCAGACGCTCGAGGTCAAATACAAGGGAAAGACTATTTCCGACGTGCTGGAGATGCGCGTGGACGAAGCGACCGAGTTCTTCTCGGCTATTCCGCGGATCTTCAACAAGCTGCGGACGATCTGCGACGTCGGCCTGGGATACATCAAGATGGGGCAGCCCGCAACGACCCTCTCGGGCGGCGAAGCGCAGCGCGTCAAACTTGCAACGGAACTCTCGCGCCGTTCGACGGGGCGCACCTTCTACGTGCTCGACGAACCCACGACCGGACTGCACTTCGCCGACATTCACAAGTTGCTCGAAGTGCTGCAGCGCCTCGTTCAGACGGGCAACACGGTCCTGGTCATCGAGCACAATCTGGACGTGATTAAAACGGCCGATTACCTCATCGACTTAGGCCCGGAGGGCGGCGATCGAGGCGGGACGGTCGTCGGCGTCGGTACGCCCGAAGTGCTGGCGCTCAACGAGCATTCGTACACAGGCCAATACTTGGGCCCGGTGCTGCAGGATCAGCGAGCCGTCGGGCATCGCCACGCGGACGCGCACTCGGTCGACGAATTGGAGCGCGAGAACCTGCGCGTCTTGGACGACTTGGCCAAGGGCGGGAGGATTGCGGTCGAGCGCGCATCATGATGCGTGCATGACGCAGTTCCGGGTAGCGATGCTCGTCTGCGCGGAGTTGCGCCGTTCGCGCGACTTCTACCGCGACGTGCTGGGCCTGAAGGTTAGAACCGACAACTCCCCGCACTGGGTCGACTTCGATTTGGGCAGCGGCGCATCGCTCGTGCTCCATCAGCGCAGCGAGCTGCTTGCGGTTCGCCCCGGCTCGCTGCAGCTGGGCTTTACGGTCGAGAGCGTCGATTCGTTCGTCGCGGACTGCGCTGCGCTCAGCGTCCCGGTTTTTCAAGATCCCTACGACGAAACGTCCGGACGAGTCGCCGTCATCGGCGATCCCGACGGCTACCCGATTCAAATTGTGAGCGCCTCGCGCACCCGCCGCGCGAAAGCATGAAGGCCAAGCAGCCCTCCGCGCGCGTCGCCGAGCTGCACCAAGCAATCGACGAAGCGAACTACCGCTATTACGTCCTTGACGATCCGCAGATCACGGATGCCGAGTACGACGATCTGCTTCGCGAACTGATCGACCTCGAGCAGCGCTATCCGGAACTGCGCACCGGCGATTCGCCGACGCAGCGCGTGGGCGCGGCGCCGGCCGACAAGTTTGCTCCCTACGAACACCGCGTACCGATGCTCAGCTTGGCCAACGCGGTCACTCAGGAAGAGCTGCGGGCGTTCGACGAGCGGGTGCGTAAGCTGGCCGGCGGCGCGGTGAGCTACGTCGCGGAGCTGAAGATCGACGGATTGGCCACGTCGCTGCGTTACGCGGGCGGCGCGCTCGAGCGCGGCGGTACGCGCGGGGACGGGCGCACGGGCGAAGAGGTCACGGCCAATTTGCGCACGATCGGATCGATTCCGCTGCGCCTGCGCTCGAGCCGGCGGATGCCCGAGGAGATCGAGGTTCGCGGCGAGGTCTATCTTCGCAAGAGCGACTTTGAAACGCTCAACCGCGGCCGCGAGCGCGAAGGCCTGCCGGTCTTTGCCAATCCGCGCAACGCAGCGGCAGGCGGCGTACGTCAGTTGGATCCGAAACTGACCAAGGCGCGCCGGCTCTCGTTTTTCGCGTACTCCATCGGTGAACTGCGGATGAAGTCTGCGGCGCCTCGGACGCAATGGGAAGCGTTGGAACTGCTCAAGGAACTCGGCTTTGCCGTCAACCCGCACATTGCACGCTGCCCCGGCATCGACGAAGTGATTGCCTATTGCTCGCAATGGGAGGCACGGCGCGACGAGCTCGATTACGAGATCGACGGCGTCGTGGTCAAAGCCGACGACTTGGCCGTGCAAGAGCGTTTGGGCGCCGCCGGGCGGGATCCGCGCTGGGCGATCGCGTTCAAATTCAAGGCGCGCGAGGCGCGGACGAAACTGCGCGACATCGTCATCACCGTCGGACGCACGGGCACGCTCAACCCGAGCGCAGTCCTGGAACCGGTAAAGATCGGCGGCGTCACGGTGCAGAACGCCACGCTGCACAACGCCGAGTACATCGCGTCGAACGACATCCGCGTCGGCGACGTCGTCCTGGTCGTTCGCGCCGGCGACGTGATCCCGCGCGTCGTGGGACCGATTCTGAGCGAGCGCAAGGGCAATCCGCGCAAATTCGTCATGCCCGATCGGTGTCCGGTCTGCGGCTCGGACGTCGATCATCCGCCGGGGGAGGCGATGTCGCGCTGCACCAACGCCGCGTGTCCGGCGCAGGTCTTCGAGCGCGTTCGCCATTTCTGCTCGCGGGGTGCGATGGACATCGAAGGGATCGGCGACGTCATGGCCGGGCAGTTGACCGAACTCGGCCTGGTACGGGACATCGCCGACGTCTACGCGCTGGACGAGCAGCAGCTCGCGAAGGTGCCGCGCACGGGTGAAAAAACGATCGCCAACCTTTTGCGCAACATCGAAGCCTCGAAGACGCGCGGCCTCGCTCGGCTGCTCACCGGTTTGGGAATTCGGTTCGTCGGTACGCAGACGGCGCAGATTTTGGCCGGCGATTTCGGAAGCTTGGACGCGCTGGCCGGCGCGAGCACCGAAGAGCTGCAGCAGAGCGAAGGCATCGGCCCGGAGGTTGCCGCCAGCGTGCATCTCTTTTTCGCGCAGCCGGCCAATCTGGAGATGATCGAACGTCTGCGCGCCGCGGGGGTGCAGATGACGGCGCCCAAACGCGCGCGGCAAGCCGCGGGCAAATTCGCGGGCAAGACGTTCGTCTTGACCGGGACGCTGCCCACGCTGACGCGCGAGGAAGCGACGGCGCTGATTACCGAGGCAGGCGGCAAAGTGACGGGATCCGTGAGTAAAAAAACCGATTTCGTCGTTGCCGGGGACGAAGCGGGGAGCAAATTGACCAAAGCGCAGAGTTTGGGAATCGCGGTCGTCGACGAGGACGCGCTGCGCGCGATGCTGCGATGAAGTATACCTGCCCGTGCTGCGGGTACCGCGTCTTTGCCGCGCCGCCGGGCAGCGGGGATCTCTGCCCAATCTGCGGCTGGCGCGACGACGCGATGCACCTGCGTTTTCCGTCGTTCGGCGGCATGCCGAACGCAATTTCGCTGATCGACGCGCAACTCAACTACGAACTGATCGGCGCGAAAGATCCCGCGGCGCTGCAATCGGTCCGGCCGCCCGCCGCCGGCGACCAGCGGGATCCGGATTGGCGCCCCATCGACTCCGACGTCGACGACGTGCTCCTGCCGCCGGTCGATTTCGACGCGCTGACGCCCAAAGCACCGCACGAGCTGTACTACTGGCTTCCGCGAACGTGATCGTCCTGGGTGTGATCTCCGACACCCACATGCCGCGTATGGCCAAAGCGCTTCCGAAGGCGCTGATCGACGGACTGCGCAAGCATCGCATCGACCTGCTCGTGCATTGCGGCGATATGGTGAGCGAAAGTGCGATCCCGCTGTTTGAGAGTGTAGCGCCTTTCGAGGCGGTTGCCGGGAACAACGATCCGCCGCAGATCGTGAAGCGGTACGGCCGCAAGAAAATTTTGACCGCAGGCGGCGTTCGGATCGGTTTGGTTCACGGCGACGGCGCCCGGAGCGGCTGGAGTACGCCCCAGCATGCATTTGAGCAGTTTGCCGGCGCAGGCGTGCAAGCAGTGCTTTTCGGCCACTCGCATATCCCGTATTGCCGCACGCGCGGCGGCGTTTTGTTGTTCAATCCGGGTTCGCCCACGGACAAGCGGCTAAACCCGCGCTATTCGTACGGCATTCTCCGCATCTCCGGCGCCGCCGTCGCGGGCAGTCTGCACTATTACTTCTCAAAGTCGCCGATCTCCTTAGAATATTCGCGTCAGCGTTTCGCCCTGGCCGCCGCCGCCCGGCAGCGACGCAGGCAGTGACTCGAACACGTCGCGGGCGATAACGCCGCGCGGACGGGCGATTGCGGCGTGCCGTGCGGCAAGCCCGTGCCAGTATGCCCCGGCGCGGGCGGCGTCTACCGGTGACAAGCCTTGCGCGAGCAGCGTCGCGATGATGCCGGTGAGCACGTCGCCGGTTCCGGCTGTTGCGAGCGCGGATGAGCCCGTCGTGTTCACGTGCAGCGTCGAACCGTCGTAGACGAGCGTCGCCTGGCCTTTTAGCAGTGTCGTGACGCCGGTGCGATCGACGAATTCACGCAGACGCGCAATGCGATCGCGCTCCTGCACGGTGCCTTTTCCCGAGAGCCTGGCGAACTCGCCCGCATGCGGGGTGAGCACCACGCGCTTTTCGCGCAGCAGATCGAGATGCTTGGCGAAATGGAAGAGTCCGCTTGCGTCGATGACCATGGGCAGCTGCGTGCGCGCGCAAAAGGCGCGGACGATCTCCCCGGTGCGATCGTCCAAGCCCAGCCCCGGCCCGATGGCGACAGACGACGATCGCTTGGCGATCTCGAGCAGATCGGCGACGGCAGCCTCCACGCTCGCGCGCGAGTCGATCGTCGTGACGACCTGTTCGATCAAATGCATGCGCAGCGCGGGTGCCGCCTGTTCCGGGGTCGCGACGGTAACGTAGCCGGCTCCCGCTCGCGCCGCGCCCATCGCGCACAGCACGGCCGCGCCCGGGAACTGCGCGGAGCCGGCGATTACCAGCGGTGCGCCGGACGATCGTTTGTCCGCGCCGGCTGCGCGCTCCGGGAGCAGGGCAAGGAATTCATCGGCGGCGAGCGCTTCGATTGCGGAGTGCTCCTCGGCGATCGTTTCGGGCGGCATGCCGATGTCGCCGAGCCACAGTTCTCCGGCGTATTCGCGCGCCGGCGAGAGCAGCAAACCCAGCTTCAGCGCGCCTAAGGTGACCGTTGCGGTTGCGCGCAGTGCGGGCTCGACGACGTCGCCGGTGTCCGCATCGATCCCCGGCGGGATGTCGATCGCCAGAACCGGTACGCCGCACGCGTTGAGCGCGTCGATTGCGGCCGCGTAACGTCCCGTCAGCGGCAGACGCGCGCCCGTGCCCACGATTCCGGCGATTGCCAGCGTGCAGCCCTGCAGCGCCGCGGCGGCTTCGGCTTGCGAATTGGGAAACGGCAGCACTCGCACGCCGGAGACTCGCGCTTCGTGTTCGGCGTCCGCGCGCGCGGCGGACGGGTGCGGCGCGGGCTCCGCGTAGATTTCGCGCTCGAATCCTTGCAGGCGCGCCAGCGCGGCGAACGCGTCGCCGCCGTTGTTTCCAGGCCCCGCGAATGCGGCGATCCTGCCCTCGCCCGCGTTGCGGCGCGCGATCGCTGCGATGCGTTCGCCGGCGGCGCGCATCAGCGGCACGTCTCCGGCAATCGAACACGCCCGCGCATCGGCCGCGCGCATCTGCGCCGCCGTCAAGACCTTCATTATAATGAGGGCCCTTCGAGCACCACGACGGCGGCGGCCATCGAGGCAGTATGCGTAATGGTGACGTGAATCGCCGTCACGCCCCGCTCGGCGGGAAGCCGTGCCGCGCGGCCGAGCAGCGCAATGGCAGGACGTCCGCTGCTCGCGTGAGTAACGCCGATCTGACGCCACGGGATTGCATGGCCGAACGCCTTGCGCGTCGCCTCTTTCGCGGCGAAAAATCCGGCAAACCGCTCGGCGCGATGACGCTTGCGCATCGCGTAGGCGACTTCTTCTTCGGTGTACACTTTGCGGGCGAACCACGCGAGCTTCTCGCCGTCCAACCGGTAACGCGCGACCTCCGCCAAGTCGATGCCGATCCCTAAAAGCATGCGGGGCGTGTTCGCGGCCGCGTCGAAAGAGACCGCCCAAGGATGGAGACGCGACTGCGCATCGTACCGATCAACAGCATACCGCCGGCGTTTGCAACACGGATAGCGCTCTGTTTGGAAGAGCGCTTTCTTTATCGTGTCGAGGTAGACCGTTCGCTCGCGGTTCCGCGATCGGCCGTCAACAGCACGCGGCAGCAGATGTTCCTCTCGACGCTCACGAGCAAGATTCTGCGGCACTATCCGGACGGCGACGGCGTGCTGCTCGCGCTGACCGAGTTCGACTTGTACAAGACGTCGCACCGGTACATTTTCGGCGATGCCGACGAGCAGCGCCGCATCGCGGTCGTATCGATGCACCGCCTGCGCAGCGAGTTCTACGGGGAGGACGCCGACGAAAACGCGCTCTTTCAGCGCGTGCTCAAGGAATGCGTCCACGAGCTCGGCCACGCGCTGGGCCTCAAGCACTGCTACAATGCGCGCTGTGCGATGTACTACTCGAACTCCATCTTCGAGACCGACAACAAGATGTCGCACTTCTGCGAAGTTTGCGAAAAGCGCAGCCGCGCACGCAGCTGATATAAGGCCCGGTACGCTTGCTCGCTCTCCGTGCGAGGAGCGACGCCGGCTAAATATTCCGCTCCCTCGGGCCGTAAAGTCGGAATAGGGGCCTGTATGGCCGCTCGACCTTGAGGTGTTTGTGATCCAAGCTCGACTCGTTGCTTGGCGTGCCCGCCTGGCGACCTTTCCGCGAATCGCCCTAGCATTAGGCGCGGCTTTGGTCTGTGCCGCGCTGCTCTGGTTCGGCGCGGGATACCCCGGCTTCGAAGCGATCGTGCTGCTCGTCATCACCCTTACAGCCGCACTCGTCGGGGTTCCGTACGCGCCCGCGCTCGCCGTCGTCACCGGCGCTGCCGACTTTGCGATTCGCTCGCAGCACCATCTTCCCGGCGCGGCGGCCTCCGGCGTGCTGCTTGCACTCTGCGGCGCGCTCGCGAGCATGCTGTTCAGCCGCGAGATCGTGCCGCTGCATGAGTCCGAAGAGCACCTGCCCGTCGTGCTGGGCGCCCGATCCGTTACCGCGCTCGCCTCGGGGATTCGCGAAGTCTCGCAAGGCGATTTCACCAAGAACCTGGCCGTCTCCGATCCCGCGCTTTCGGAGCTCGCGATTGCGCTGAACAAACTGATTTACGGCATGCGCGAATTCTTGAGCCACCTGCACGGTAACGCGGACAGTCTGGCCGTCGCGGGAGCCGATTTGCAGACGACCGCTTCGACCGCTCTAGCGGTAATCGAAGGCGCAGCGGTCGCCCAAGGGCAGCTCGACGACGGCATCAACGAGCAATCCCGCATCGTGGAGCAAGCCACGTACAAAGTCAACCAACTGACCGAGACGATCAATGCCATCGCAGCGGCGGCTGAAGAGCAGACGCGCAGCCTGGACGAAACGTCGCTCGCGGTGACCAATATGGCCACTTCGATAGAGCAGGTCACCGCGCAGGTCGATTCGCTCTCGTCGATTTCCACGGTTACGTCCGAGACGGCAGACCGCGGCGGCAGCGCCATTCACACGATCGTCGAGGGCATGGAGACGATTCGCTCGACGATTCGCGAACTGGCGGGCGACATCGCCCAGCTCGGTTCCAATTCAGAACAGATCGGCGACATCGTCAAAGTGATCGATCGTATCGCCGAACAGACGAATCTGCTCGCGCTCAACGCCGCGATCGAAGCGGCCCGCGCCGGCGAACACGGCCGCGGCTTCGCGGTCGTCGCGACCGAGATCCGCAAGCTGGCCGACGGCAGCGTGCAGGCGACCAAAGAGATCGCCGGCCACATTCTCTCCACGCAGAGCGTCATCAACGAAGTCGTCAATGCGATGGAGCGTCTGACCGAGCGCGTCGAGGAAGGCGTGAGCAGCACGAATTCGGCGTCGGGCGCGTTGCGCGAGATCGTCTCGGCGGTACTCTCCGCGCACCAGCAGATCGGCGAAATTTCGTCGGTCGCGCGCGCCATGAGCAGCAATTCCTACCAAGTTATCCGCTCGATCGAAGAGATCACGCGTTCGGTTCAGCTGAACGTTCAAGCCACGCAGCAGATGTCTTCGCATTCCGACGAAGTCAATTCCGCGTTCCGCAACATCGCCGAGATCTCGAACCAGAACGCTTCGTCCGTCGAAGTGCTCACCTACGTCAATAAGGAAGTCACCGACGCCGCGCAGCGCATGCTCGCCTCGGTGACGCAGATGAACGATTTCGCCGGCCGCATCGACCGGCGGCTAGCACAATTCAAAGTCAACGAAACCGCCACGGAAGAGGAAACCGTATGAGCTTGCGAGTCCGTCTCTTGGGAACGATCGTCGGAGCGATCGTCCTCTTTTTCATCGTCAGCGTCGTCGCTGCCCGGCTCGCGCTCACGCGCGACCTGATGGCGCAAGGGCGCTCGGAGGTGACGAACGGATCGAACGCCTTCGCCGGATATTGGGATTCGCGCAAGGACCAGATTCGTCTGCTGATCTCGCAGGACGCGGTCTCGGATGCGCTGCGCAAGACGCTGCAGGCGCACGACACCAAAGCGCTGCAGGACCAACTCTCGAATATCGCACGGACGTCCGGACTGAGCTTCCTGACCATCGTCGACACGTCGGGCAAGGTCGTTGCCCGGGCGAACGGCGGCGACGGCGGGAGCTTCGCTTCCAACAAGTACGTGCAGCGTGCGCTCACGGGTGAGACGGTCTCGAGCGCGGTTCTGATGCCGCAGTCGGAACTGGCGCCCGAAGGGCTAGCGCAGCAGGCTGCGGCCGACGTGAGCGATGCGTCCAAGACCGTCGAGCATCTGGCTTCCGGCCTGACGATGATTGCCGCGGCGCCGATGAGCGATCAAAACGAACGCACGCTCGGCGCGATTTATGGCGGCGTGTTGATGAACCACTTCTACGACCTGGTCGATCAAAGCACGCACGCGCTGGGGGGACAGACCGCGGTGCTGCAAGGCAATGCGGTCGTGTCGAGCACCATCAGCCAGCAAGACGGCACCCGCGTCATCGATGCGCGCGTCGACGCGTTCGACGAGCACAATCTGCGCGCCGGGCAGCCGTGGGTCGGCTCCGACGTGCAAGGCGGAACGCAGTATCTCGCGCGTCTGGATCCCATCACCGACGATCAAAATGCCGTCATCGGCGCTCGCTGGTACGGCGTGCCGATGTCGCAGATCACCTCGATTATCAATCATATGACCGAGACGTTCATGCTGTGGGGCTTTATCGCGATGCTCATCGCGCTCTGCGTCGCGGTGCCGATCGTTCAGCGGGTCTCCAACCAGCTCGCCAAGCGCAGCGAACAGGTCAGCGCGGCGGCCAAGGAACTCGGCGTCGCTATCGTCGGCGGCGAAGTCTCGGGCGATCACGTTGCGGCAACGCGCTCGGCGGTCGAGCGCGCGGGCGTGCTCATCGACCAGCTGGCGGGCGAGAAGAGCGGCAAGAGCATCGACGAACTCAAGGCCGTCAATCAGGAACTGGTCGGCGACATGATCGTGATCGACACACTCTCCCAGGAGATGAGCAGCCGTCTCCAGCAGGCCGTCACGCGGGTTTCGGAGCTCAACGACGTGGCGTCGGGCCTCGACAAACTGGTGCACGGCGCTTCGGCGAAGTGACGGTGCACAGTGACCGACGTCATCCTGTTCTTTTCGAGTAACGCCGATACCATGATCGCCACCAAGGCGCTCAAGGATGCCGGCGTCTCGGCCAAAATGATCCCGAAGCCCGCTGCGGTCAATACAGCGTCGAATCTCTGTTTGAGCATCGACCCTGGTTCGGAGACCGTTGCGGTGTCGGCACTTCGCGGCGCCAACATCTCGCTGGGCGGGGTCGTAAAATAACGCGCTAGCCGCGTAAGACGCGCGCGTCGGCGAGCGAGATCGATCGCGTAATGCCGGCGTGCTCGACTTGGAGCGATCCTCCGTCCACGAGTGCGATCGCCGTTGCCTCGAAGGGCGCGTCCTCGCCGTCGAGTGCGATGCGGTAGCGCGCGCCGGGTAAACCCGCGGCTTGGTTCCATGAAGCGACGACGCGCGACGGCTCGGCAAGATCGCCGTAGCCGCGATCCATTGCCAAGAGGACCTGCGTCAAGAGCTCCTCGCGGTCGACCGGCGTGACGTCGTCGACGAACGCAGGCGCCGGATCGATCTCCGCAACCGCAATCGCATCGGCCGGCCGCCGAACGTTGATCCCGATTCCCGCCGCGGTCCAGGCGAGCGCACCGGTCACTCGCGAGATGCACAGAATTCCGGCGGCTTTACGGCCTCCGATGAGCACGTCGTTCGGCCATTGCAGCAGCGTCGAAACGCCGAAGTGCGCGAGCGCCGCCCGCACGGCCAGCGCGCTCCAAAACGGTACGAGCCAAAGCGCGTCCGCCGCGACGGGTTCTGGTAATGCGGTCGTGAAGAGCAGCGCGCAGCCCGGCGGTGCGATCCAAGCACGTCCCTTTCGCCCGCTCCCCCGGCGTTGAAAATCCGCGACGATCGTCAGGCCGCGGCTCTCGGGCCGGCCCAGCAGCTGCGCCATGTCCTCGTTCGTGCTGCCCGTTACGTCCACGCTGCGGATCTGCGAGAAGCGGCTCATGCGGCTTGCTTCAAGGTGCAGGCTTGCTTAGCCCGCGGCCCGTATTCTCGCGCCCTATGGCTCTGCAACGAACGCTCATCTTGTGTAAACCCGACGCTGTGGCTCGCGGGCTCACCGGCGAAATCATTGCGCGGATCGAACGCCGCGGATACGTGATCGTCGCGATGAAGCTGATGCAGCTCGACGGCGAACGCGCGCGGCGGCACTACGGCGAGCATGAAGGCAAGCCGTTCTTTCAAGGGCTGGTCGATTTCATCACGAGCGGTGCGCTCGTGGCCATGTGCGTCGAGGGAGAAGACGCAATCGCCGGCTGCCGTCAGTTGATGGGCGCGACGAATCCGCTTACGGCTGCGCCGGGATCGATTCGCGCCGACTTTGCATCGACGATCGGCCGGAACTTGGTGCACGGCAGCGATTCTCACGAGAGCGCCGAGCGCGAGCTGAGCATCTTTTTCGAACCGAAGGACTACGTCTCGCGGCGCCACGATCTCGAACGCTGGCTGCTGGAGAAGTAGGATGTCGCTCGACTCCCTTCGCGGCGGGGGCCGCCCCTTGATCGAAGGCGTGCACGCGCGCGAGGTGCTCGATTCGCGCGGGAATCCGACCATTGCGGTCGCCGTCGCGACCAGCTTCGGTTTTGTGGAGGAAGCGATGGTCCCGTCCGGCGCCTCCACGGGCGCGCATGAGGCAGTCGAACTGCGCGACGGCGATAAAACGCGTTACAACGGCAAAGGCGTGCTCAAGGCGGTCGCGCAGGTCAACGACGTGCTCGGCCCGATGCTCGAAGGCGCCGACGCGACGTCGCAGCGCGAGATCGACGAGCAGATGATCGAGATCGACGGCACGCCGAACAAGAGCAAGGCGGGCGCGAACGCGATCTTGGGCGTCTCGCTCGCGGTGGCGCGCGCAGCGGCGTGCAGTCTCTCGATTCCGCTCTTTCGCTATCTGGGCGGGCCTTGCGCGTCGACGCTCCCCGTACCGATGATGAACGTCATCAACGGCGGCAAGCACGCTGAAGGTGCACTGCAGTTTCAGGAGTGCATGGTCGTTCCGGTCGGAGCGGCCTCGATGGCCGAGGGCGTGCGGTACGGTGCCGAAGTCTTTCACGCGTTGGGGCGGCTGCTTCACGAACGGGGTCAGCCGACGACTGTCGGCGACGAAGGCGGATATGCGCCGCATCTGGACACGCTCGATCAGGCGATGGCCCTGCTGGTAGAAGCGATCGGCCGCGCGGGGTACGCGCCCGGTCAGGACGTGGCGATTGCGCTGGATTCCGCGTCGACCGAGTTCTTTCAGGACGGAAAGTACTATCCGCTGACCAAGGATCGCGCATTCGACGCGCGCGCCATGGTCGAGTTCTACGCCGAGCTGATCGCCAAGTATCCCGTGATCTCGATCGAGGACGGATTGGCCGAGGACGACTGGGAAGGCTGGGCGCTGCTCACCTCGCAGATCGGCTCGCGCTGTCAGCTGGTGGGCGACGATCTCTTCGTCACGAACACGCAGCGGTTGGAACGCGGGATTCGCGAGGGCGTCGCCAATTCGATTCTCATCAAGGTCAACCAAATCGGTACCCTGACCGAGACGCTGGACGCGGTCGAGATGGCGCATAAAGCCGGGTACACGACGGTGATCTCGCACCGCTCCGGCGAAACCGAGGACACGACTATTTCCGACATCGCCGTCGGCACCGGCGCCGGTCAAATCAAGACAGGATCGCTGTCCCGCAGCGACCGCATTGCGAAATACAATCGCCTCATGGCGATCGAAGAACAACTCGGAGCTGCCGCGCAGTACGCGGGGCGTTCGGCATTCACGTCGCTCAGCGCGGCGCGCCCTTAGCCGCATAGTCGCATAGTACTAGGCGCGGCAGGGATGAAGCCGCAGTCTTTTCGTGAATAGGCCCTGCCGTCCGAGGCCGTTGTACGGCCCGCTTGCGCTTCGAGGGGTGGTCTATGCGTCATCGTCTCGTTCAAATTGCTGCGTTGATTTCGGCTGCGGCATTGGCCGCGTGCGCCTCGCACGCCGCGGTGCCTTCGCCCGAGACCGGATTTCAGCACGCCGTCGCGTCGCCGAGCGGCGCGGGCGGGACGAACGGCGGTTCGGTTTACGTCATGGGCGACGGAAGCACGGAAACGGCCTTCACGACGGATTTCAACCTGGGCGCGGACGGCAAAATATATTATGCGAGCATGCCCGCCTACAACAATGGCTGGTCGACGATCGGGGAAATTGGAACGTTCGATCCCTCGACGCACGCGCAAACGTATCAGATCGTGCCGTACGCCCCGGGGTTCATCAAGGAAACCGCCGACGGCAGCGTTTGGGTGACCGAGCTCAACAACGTCAGCGGTAAGCCGACCGTGGACCGGTATACGGGCATCAACGGCAGCGATACGCCGATCGCCATGGGCTTCGGTCCGTTAATGCAGGGCGCGTGGGGTAACGGACTCGACGGCGGTTTGGCGATCGCTCCCGACAACACCGTGTGGATCGGATCCAACAACTCCGGGCAAGTCGGCGCAATCGATCCGGCCAATAATACCTCGCACATCTACGCCTTGAACATTCCGAGCGGCGGCGCAACGCCGATGCCGCAGTTCATGACGATCGCGTCCGACCACAATCTGTGGGTAACCGATGCCGCCAACACCGGCGTCTACCGCGTCGTCGCGCAGGGTTCGTCGATCGGTTCGAACACGTTCAACCGCCTTCCCGAGAACGGCCAGCCGTATGCCAACGGCGTGCAGGGAATCATTCAGGCGCCGGACGGGAAGCTCTACACCGGCAACCCCGGATACCCCGATTCGGGGTGGCTCGATCGCGCAAAGGTCAGTGCGTCGCCGGCGTTCAGCTCGGTGAGCCTGCCCGCGATCGGCGCGCGGCCATACGTCTTTGCCGCTTCCGGAACGAAGCTGTACTTCCTGGAGTATCATTTCGTCGGATTGGGCGTGTACGACGTCGTCTCGAAAAAGCTCGCGATCCTTCCTCTGGTGACGTATGCAGAAGGGAACCTGACGTTCGATGCAACGGGTACGCTCTGGACGTCGTGCTACATGCCGTCCTCCGGCACCAGTTGCATTCAGAACGTCCCCATCACGTCCACGTGGGAGCCGTTCCCCTCGCGCACGATCACTCTGTACACGCAATGGAACAATCAAGCGCTTCCGCCGGGCATTATCGGGATCGGAGAAACGGGCGACAGCGGGCCCTTCACCGTGACGTCGTCGAACCCGTCGATCTGCACGGCGGCGATGATCCCGCACTTCGATCACGACGTGCAAGTGAACCCGGTGGCCGTGGGTCATTGCGCGGTGACGATCACCGATGCACATAGCCGCAGCGCGAAGGTGAGCGTCGCCATCGTAAACGGAAGCGGCATCCCGCAGATGCGCCGCAATCCGTCGCGCATTCCAAGCCCCGTGACCGAAGAGGGCCGATAACCATGCAATTCTGCAAGCCGGCTGCGCTTGCCGCGGCATCGATAATTGCACTCGCAGGCTGCGCCGGAACCCGCGTTACGCCGTCCGCAACCGCGTACTCGCCGCAATTCCAAGGAACGGCCGCTGTGCAGGCCGCGAACGGCGCGGCTTCGGGTCCCGTGCAGGTCTACCCGATCGGCGACAAAGGCGTCAACGACGTGTACTTGATGGATCTAAAGACCGGCGCGGACGGAAAGCTCTACTTTGCCACGACGCCCGCGGCGTCGTCGCCGACGAGCGGTGAGATCGGATGGTTCGATCCGGCCAAGCACAATCAGCATTACCAGCAAACGATCGGCTATGCGCCGGCCTTCATTCAAGAGACGTCCGACGGCACCGTGTGGGTCGATGAATATAACAATTCGAGCGGCATGCCGACGATCGACAGCTATGCCGGCATCGGCGGAGCGCTGACGGCGATCCCGATTCCGGTGGGCCCGTTTACCGGCGGTTCGTACAACGGGCTCGACGGCGAATTGGCAATTGCGCCCGACGGCAGCGTGTGGTTCGGATCGGCGAACAGCTCCCAGGTGGGCTGGATCGATCCGCTCTCGTACAACGTTTCGGTCTACGGCGTAACTGCGCCCGGCGATCCGTGGGCACCGCTTCCGCAGCACATGACGATGGGCAGCGACGGTTCCCTCTGGGCGACGGATATCTTCAACGACGGCGTCTACAGCATCGCCGTCTCAGGCTCCAATCAAGGATCGAGCACGTTCACGCAGCTGCCGCAGGGCCCGTGGACGGGATCGAATCCGGTCTTCTTGCAGGGCATCGCGCAGGCATCGGACCGCAATCTGTATACCGGCGATCCCGCGCCGCAATCGGGCGGCTCGATCGACTACGGGAAAGCGACGCCGTCTCCGTCGTTTACGCCGCTGCCGCTTCCCGCCGACGGCGTGCTCCCCGATCTGCTCGCGGCTGCGCCCGGTAAGGTGTATTTCTCCGACCATCGTTTCGGCGCGCTCGGCATTCGCGATTTAACGGCACACACGACCGTGCTGCTGCCTCTGCAATTTTCGGTTTCGGCGGTGGGCCCGCTGGCAGTCGACGGAAACGGTACGCCGTGGGTCGGCTGCCGTACGCGAACCAATGGGGCGTGCATCGAGTCCGTGACGCTTTCGAGCGTTTGGAACGTCTTTCCGGGCACGACGCTCGTGATGTATTCTAGCGATCCTAACGGCAACACGCTGCCCGTGGGACTGCTCGGCATCGGTGAAACCGGCAACAGCGGGCCGTTCACCGTCTCGTCCTCCGGCGTCTGCACCGCGGCGATCATCAACGGCTACGATCACGACGTGCAAGTGAATCCGCTGGCGACCGGCCGATGCACGGTCTCCATAACCGACGCGCACGCGCGAACGGTGAAGGTCAACGTTTACGTCATGCACGGCAGCGGATGGCCGCCCGCATACGCTCCGAATCCGTTGCTTACTGCGCCTGCGCGGCGTCCGGCTGCCTTCGCAAGGCGCTGACCGTCGCAAACAACTCGATCCGCTCGCGATCCAGATAGCGAATGCGGCCGCCTTCGCGCCGCAACGCGAAGGCATCTTCCAACGTGCGGATTTGCCGGGCCGCGACTTCTTTGGTCGTGCCCGCGGCTGCTGCGATTTGTGCTTGCGTCATAAATCCGAGTGCGTCGCTCGTGGGTGCTAAACCCGCCCGATCCGCGCAGTATTGAAGCAAGTAGCGCGCGATGCGGGTCATGGTGGGCTCGTTCACCTGCACTTTGAGCAGGCCGGTCAATCCGCGCACGCGGTGCGCCAGGACGGTCGCCAGAAGCATGGTCAGCGCCGGATCTTCGTCGCACAACCGCCGAACGGTGCGATTGTGGAATTGGATATAGGCTGCGGTCTTTGAGAGCACGACCATGCGCGCCATGGTAAACCCGGCGTCGAACATCCCGGCAACGCCGAAGAACCCGGCAGGTGCTATCTGCTCGTACAAATAGTCGCGGTTGCCGCCCTCGGCGAACATCCCCAGCAGCCCGTCCAGCAGCAGGCCCACATATGGCCACGCTTCGTCGGGCTTGTAGAGAACGTCGTTCTTGACCGCAGTTCGTTCGGACGCGTTGGCCGCCAATACCGCAACGGTTTGCGGCTTGATGCCGGAAAACGCGCCGGTCTGGGCGAGCCGCTCCGCGTTCATTGGTGCGCGTACCGGCGGGCGAGTGCGATGCGCAACGCAATGGCTGCGACGGTTGCGATCACGAGGACCAGCGCCATGGCGAAGGCGCCGCTGACGTTGTACTCGTTGTACAGCGCCTCGATGTAGAGCGGAATCGTTTCGGTCTGCCCGCGAATCTTTCCGGAGACCACCGAGACCGCACCGAATTCGCCCATCGCGCGCGCGCCGCACAGAATCATGCCGTTCAACAGCGCGAAACGAACGTTCGGCAGCGTGACTCTCCAGAAAACGGACGGCAGCCGCGCTCCCAACGTCAGCGCCGCTTCTTCGAGCTGGCGGCCCTGTTCGTCCATGACCGCGGCGACCTCACGCGCGATAAAAGGAAACGTCACGAAGACCGTCGCCATCACGAGCGCCGGCAGCGCAAAAACGAGTTTGACGCCGTGCGCCGCAAACCAGATGCCGAGCGGCGATCGCGAGCCGAATGCAAGCAAGATCGCCAAACCCGCGACGACCGGGGATACCGAGAGCGGCAGGTCGACGATTGCCGAAAGCAACGCCTTGCCATGGAAGCGGTACTTCGAGAGCGTCCAGGCGATGAGCAGTCCGACGCTAGCATTTACGGCCAGCGCCGCTATCGTGATAATAGCGGTCAGGCCCATCGCGTGCATCGCTTCGCCCTGGACAAACAACGTCCGCATCGCAGCGATGCCGCCGCCGAATGCCTGCGCGAAGACGACGACGAACGGCATCAGCACAAACGTGGCGACGAAGGCTGCGCAGGCGCCGATTAGTACCGTGGCCGCAACCGAAGGCTTGCGGACTACAGACCCGGCCACCGGACTCTCCGCTGCAGTACGTTGATGATGAGGATCAGGACGAACGATGCGGCGAGCATCACGGCCGCCAGCGCCGTGGCTCCCTGATAGTCGTACTCTTCGAGACGGGTGATGATCAGGATCGCGGTGATCTCGGTGCGATGCGGAAGATTACCGGCGATGAAGATGATGGATCCGTATTCTCCGATGCCGCGAGCGAGCGCCATGGAAAAGCCGACCAGCATCGCCGGCGCGAGCAGGGGCAGCGTAACGCGCAGGAACGTGTTCGGCTGCCGGGAGCCGAGCGTTTCGGCCGCCTCGTCGAGTTCGTGCGGAAGTTCGGACAAAACCGACGCGACCGTTCGGACTGCGAAAGGAAGACCTACGAACACCATTGCGACGACGATGCCCAGTTGCGTAAACGCGACGTGAATCCCGTGAGCTGCGGCCGGCGCTCCGAGCCAGCCTCTATCGTTGTAAAGCGTCGCGAGCGCGATTCCGGCGACCGCGGTGGGCAGTGCGAAGGGTATGTCGATCGCAAGATCGAGCACGCGGCGTCCCGGAAAACGGTAGCGCACCAGCACCCACGCAATCGCAAGGCCGACGACGGTGTCGATTGCTGCCGCTATCAACGCCGAGCCGAACGTGACGCGATAGGAGTCGATCGCGCGCGAGGAGGCCGCTAAATGCCACAGCTGTGCGCCGGTGATGCCGCTCATCGTCAGTATGACGGCGGCAATCGGCAGCAGAACGATGCAGCCGACGGCGCAGAGCGAAAGCGCCAGACTCGGGGTGAAACCCGGAATGACGTTCGGCGCGCCGCGGCGCAGGACGGCTTGAGCCACTACCTGCTCTCGGAGATCTGATCGAAGACGCCGCCGTCGGCGAAGAATTTCGCCTGCGCGGCCTTCCAGCCGCCGAAGTCGCGATCGATCGTCAGAAGATCCGCGGCCGGGAAGTGCGTCTTGCAGCGTCCGTAAACGGATGGGTTCGTCGGCCGGTACCCGTTGTTGCACTCGATCGTCTGCGCGAGGGGCGTGTACAGGAAATCGATGTACGCGTTCGCAACGGGCAGCGTGCCGTGCTTGCGTGCGTTCGCTTCGACGACCGCAACGCTCGGCTGTGCCAGCACGCTGATGCTCGGCACGACGATCTCGTATTCACCCGGTTTAGACCGCGCAAGCAGAATGGCTTCGTTCTCCCAGCCGACGAGCACGTCTCCCAATCCGCGCTCGCCGAAGGACGTCGTGGCGGCACGCGAACCGGTATCGAGGACGACGACGTTGCGGTAGAAGCGTGAGACGAAGTCGCGCGTCTTGGCCTCGTCGTAGTGATCCCGCTTCGATGCGTAACCCCAAGCCGAGAGGAAGATCCATCGCGCTCCGCCCGACGTCTTGGGATTAGGCGCAATGACGCCGACCCCGGGTTTGACGAGGTCGCTCCAATCGCGAATATGCTTCGGATTTCCGCGCCGTACAAGGAATACAACCGTCGAGGTGTACGGTGCGCTGTTGTGCGGATGCAGGCTCTGCCAGTTCGGCGGAAGCAGGTGGGCCTTCTGGGCGATCGCGTCGATGTCGTATGCGAGTGCGAGCGTGACCACATCGGCTTCCAAGCCGTCGATGACGGCGCGCGCCTGCGCACCGGATCCGCCGTGCGACTGATTGACGGTCACATCTTGGTGCGACCGGCGCTTCCAGTACGCGGCAAAAGCGGGATTAATTTGCGCATAGAGCTCGCGCGTAGGATCGTACGAGACGTTGAGGATCGAAACGGAGGTCTGCGCCTGCGTCCAAGCCGGAACGGCGGCGGCACAGGCAATCAAGAGACAAACCAGGGCTTTACGCACAAACAATCTCCAGTGCTAAGTGAGGTGCGGGCGCGGCGTCCGCCGCCGAAAACGTGCAGTACTCAATCGCCGCTACGTGCAGGGCGGCGCGCTCGAAGATCCGGCGTTCGCGCGCCTGCGAAAGCGCGACCTCGGCGGCGACGTGCGAGCCGTCTTCCAGGCGCAAATCGAGATGGACGCTGCCCCCGCGCTGGAGCGCGCGCAGGACGTTCGCCTTTACACTCCCCGGAAACGCTTCCGGTTCGACGCGTACGTGGTGCGGGCGTGCGTGGACGGCTTGCCCGGTGTGAACCGGCAGCGTGCTCACCGGCCCGAGGAAGCGCATCGCAAACAGGCTCGCGGGCCGTTCGTACATATCGCGCGGCGCGCCGAATTGTTCGATCCGGCCGTCGTTCATGAGTGCAATCCGGTCGGCGACTTCGAGGGCTTCTTCAGGATCGTGCGTCACCAACAGCGTCGTTACATGGGTGCGTTCGTGCAGATCGCGCAGCCACGTGCGCAGCTCTTTGCGCACGTGGACGTCAAGTGCCGCGAACGGTTCGTCGAGCAGCAGAATCTTGGGCTCGAGCGCGAGCGCGCGGGCGAGCGCAACCCGCTGGCGCTGCCCGCCGGAAAGTTGCGCCGGATGGCGGTCGCCGAATGCGCTCAGCCCGACTAGGTCGAGCATCTCGTCGACGATGGCACCCACGCGCGCGGCCGGCGTCTTGCGTACGCGCAAGCCGAACGCCACGTTCTCGCGCACGGTCAAATGCGGGAACAAAGCATAATTTTGGAACACGAAGCCGATGCCGCGATCGAAGACGGGCCGGCGCGTGACGTCGTTTCCTTCGATGACGATGCGTCCGCGATCGCAGCATTCCAAACCGGCGATCATGCGCAGCAGCGTCGTCTTGCCGCAGCCCGAGGGCCCCAGCAGCGCTACGAGCGTTCCGCCCTCGATTTGAAGCGACACGTTGCGAACGGCCGACAGCGTCGTAAAACGGCGGCTGACGTTTTCCAGATGGACCATGGCGTCCCGGCCTCCCCTAAGACAGCGGACGAGCTTGAGCTATGATTGACTTTATAGCTAGAGCTACGATCCGCGGGAGAGAGTTAGGAACGAAAGCGTGTCAGTACAAAAGGACTATGGACCGGTAGGCCGGTTGCCCCCCTATGCAGCCGCGACAGCATCGAGCAGGTACCGCGCCAACTCGGCCGCCTGTTCCCGAATCTCGGGGATGGCCGTGGTCTCGATGAGCGTGCCGAACCGGACTGGCCCAATGGCGAAGAGCCGCGCCGAGGCCTCCCCGGCTGCATCCACGAGAGCGCCGGTGGGTGCCACCCGGATGCCCACTCCGGCGGGGTGCGGCGCGATCAGGCCCTGAGCGAGCAGCGATTTGACGAGCGGGTTCTGCAGACGGGTGTAGTCATGGACCGGGCCGCTGCAGTTGATGACGCGCCCGGCGGACAGCTCGCGCCGGCTTCCGCTTCGCCGCTCGATAACGGTGAGGCGCAATCCGTCGGCGTGCGCCGCGATTGGCCCGGTACGTCCGGCGACGATCTCGAGATCTCCGCATGCGGCGAGTGCCGCCAGACGCTTGACCACGTCGGGGGCCATCCGGTGCCGGTGCACGTTCCAATACGGAAGCGCATGCCGCAGAAACGTTCGTTGCTCCGACACGTCCAAAGACTGCCACAGCGCGTTGGTCGAAGAACGCAGATCGTCGAATTGCGTGCGCCAAGAGCGATGCGAATTCTTGGATGCCCGCGTCAGCTCGCGCGAAAGCGCGATGAGGGTCGAACCGCTCAGCTCGCTGCGTGCCGCATCGGGCGGCGCGTCCAGAAGACGGTGTTCGTGCGGCAGCAATCCGCGTCGAGACACCATGAAGATCTTTCCCGTGTGTCCGTTGTCGCGCAAGCCGAGGACGGCGTCCACCGCGGTCAATCCGGTTCCCAACAGGACGACGTTTTCGTTTCGATCCTCGGGAAACAGCGCAGCCGGCTCCCATGCCGAGGCAAAACATCGTTGCGCGCTTTCGCCGTGCAGCCGCAGCCCGGGCCATGGAGCGGGATCGGAGTTGCCGGACGCGATCACCAGCGCCGCGCCTCGTACCGTGCTGCCGTCGCTGCATTCGACGAAAACGCCGTCGTCGATCGTTACGGCCGCAGCACTGCTGCGCACGTGCGTAAATCGTTCGCCGGCTGCGTTTCGCGCCTCCCGCGCTATTGCAGTGAGGTACTCGCCGTATATTTGGCGCGGCACGAATGAGAGCGGTGAAAAGCGGTTCGGATACGTGTCGCGCAGCCAGCGCATGAAGTGGTGCGGATCGTCCGCGAATGCGGACATCCGCGCGGCCGGAACGTTCAACACGTGGCTCGAGTAGTTCGTCGAGTACGCCACACCGGCGCCCAAGCGCCCCCGCGGCTCGACGACGACGACGCGCGATCCCGCTTGGACGAGCGCGTGCGCGAGCAGCGTTCCGCTCGCGCCGCCGCCTGCAATGACGATCGTATTGTCAGCCATCGCGGCGCAGGCCGATCGAGCTGGGACGCCACCACCCGCCGGCTTCCCGCTCGAAGACGGTACATCGGTCGAGATCTCCGGCGTATACGTGAACCGTGTGTGCGACATCGTCGCCGGCGTTGCCGAATTCATGATATTCCAGCGGCGGTACGAGTGTGCCGATGGAGCCGGGTCCGTGAAGCGTTTCGCGTTCGGGCGCAAAGAGGTGCCGGCCATCCGGATCGCGGTCGAGGAGCCGGAACGAGCGCTCTTTCATCAATCCGGAAACCACGATCTCCGCCCCGAAGAGGCCGCCGTGGTCGTGCAGCGGACTGCCTTGGCCGGGCGCCCACGTCATGCCGAGCACGACATAGCGGCCTTGCGGATCGCGCCAGATCGATCGCCGCGCATACCCCGCGGCATCAGGCGGCGGGAAGAGTCCCGGGTCGTCGAGCGCACCGCGCCGCGCCGTTTGAGCCAGCGCGGCCGCCAGTTCGGTGACGCGGTCGGTCTGCATCGCGCGGGTAACGGCCTCAACCACTTGGGAAACGTCGCATCCCGCGGGCGTAATATACACGTGCGCTCCTCTCCGCCGGCTCCAAATGATAGCCGTAGCTACTTTTTGGTTATCGGCAGCCGGGACGCCCGCCTGCACTCTACCCCCTCGCGCGGGTAGTCTTTTGTTGCTACTCGACCGGGGGCCGAAGGGCCGAACGCGCCGCGTTCGGCCTCGATGTGTTCTAGGGGCCCGCGACCGGGCCGGGGCCGACGTCGACGCGGATCGGCGCCGCCTTTGCACCGGTGACGAGATCGATCGGAACGACGAGTTGGTCTTCGTGCGCCACCGCGAATGCGGTCCGTCCGTCGTTCGCAAACGCGATGCCGGAGGCGCCGCCGCCGATCGGTATCGTGCGCACGAGTGCGTTTGACGCCGCGTCGATTTGCGATACCGTTCCGGCGAAATAGTTCGAGACCACTACCGTCCGCCCGTCGGGTGAAACGGCGATCGAGCGGGGTTCGACGCCGGCCGCAATCGTGGCGGCGACCGCCGCGCGCCGCAGATCGATCGCGGCCACCGCATGATCCGGCGGTTCGCACACGTAGAGCTTCGTGCCGTCGGGCGAGAGCGCCAAAGCACCGGGATGATTGACCGCGATCGGCGTGCCCGCCGACTGCGAGCGGACGTCGAAGGGCACGACCGCGGCATCCTGCCAATCGCTGTAGTAGATCGTCCGGCCGTCGGGTGCAACCGCGATGCGCCCGGGAGAGGTGCCCAGTTTAATCGGCATGTCGAAATGCATCGACGCCGTATCGAATGCTTGCAGCGTTCCGGCGTCGCCGTCGGCCAGCCACAGCGTTCTTCCGTCTTGCGTGAGCGCCATCGCGCCCGTGCCTTTATTCATCGGAAGCGTCGCGATCGCGCGTCCCTGCGCAGTATCGACGACGCTCAACGTTTGGTGGTCGGTGTTGAGCACGAAGAGCCGCTTGCGATCCGGCGTCAGAGCGAGCGCGCGCGGTCCTTTGCCGATGGGTATTTCCGCCGCTGTAGCGTGCGTTTGCGGATCGATCGGCGTAATCGCGCTCGCCCATTCATCGGCGACGTACAGCGGAGCGGCGCCGCCCGAAATTCGCACAGGCACGACGGCGTGCGAAAGAGTTGCGCCGTTCGACGCAACCGCCGAAAAATCGACGTCATAGTATCCGGGCGCTTGCGACGAATCGGCGGCGACGACGGCGTCGATCCTCAGCTGCGCGCCGGGTTGGAGCGCGACCGTTCCGGTATCCGGCTGAACGCGAATGCCGCCGGGTGCTTGCGCGCGCCACGTGACGCTCGCGGGAGCGGCGTCTTGCGGCAGCGAGAGCGTCACCGAAACTGCTG